>DBTH01000155.1 GCA_002306945.1 Methylacidiphilaceae bacterium UBA1321
TTTCACACCGATCCTTCGACAAGCTCAGGATGACGTGGAATGAAAGCACCATTTTCAACAATAGCCACCTCTCTAATGAGCCATTCGTTACCACGTGAGGTTGCCATCCCCAACCCGTCATCCTGAGCTTGTCGAAGGATCGCTTTGGATGAGGGCAATAGCCGATCTCTTGTTTAATGATAGACCGCCTGCTCCAGATATTCCCCCTTATTCCACTGGAAATATCGAGGAACCAAAAAAACCGTTTTTTTTAGTCGAAATTGACGCCTAAATATACATTTCTTTAAAAGGCACTATGTGACGTGTTTTCAATCGTAATCTATTGCCATTCAATGTCGCGTTACACATCTGTAACAAACCCCATGAATGACCCGTACGTTTAACAATAGAGATGGTGACTATGATTGAGTGAGCGTGCTATTTAGTGCGCCGTGAATGCGGGTTATCAGGGTTCAAATCTCGAATGGAAAAAATTCCTTGATGAGGAAGCATACCCTGCGCGCATTCCTCGATAAGTCTGGGGTCTAAAAATCAGAACACAAAACAACAAGAAATACTTCAATAAACCATAAAGGAGAAATACGACTATGAAACTCAACTTCGCAAAGACATGCCTCGCACTGGCCGGTGCCGTGGCACTGCTAACTCAATCGGCCTATTCTTATACTGCTGGTGATCTTTACCTTGGTCTGTGGTCGAACGATTCCAGCACCTACACCAAGGATTTGGTCATTGATCTGGGCAGCTATTCCACCTATTCCTCTGCAACAGGCACGATCTATCTGGGAAATTATTCCAGCGTGCTGAATTCCACATTTGGCAATGACGCCTGGCTGACCAACTCAACCCTGTATTCCAACATCATCGGTCTATCCAGCTCAAGCAACCTGTATTCACCGGTCTATGCCAGTGCGGCTACGAGCGATACGTATGCCGACGTGAGTAAGTCTTCATTGAAAACCTATGTAACTAGCTCAAAGAATACATTGAACTATGCTGTAGATGGTACAGCTACGACAGTGGACGGCACGACAGCCTATACGCAAACTGTGGACGGCACTTCATGGGGAGAGAAGATAGACGGCGGGGTCTTCAATGGTAACGCAGGCAGTTTTAGCCAGCAAGATTCTGAAGGTACTTTCACTTATTACGTGAATACCTATACCGGAGCTGGAACAAGCACGGATACGACTCAGCTCACCGGTTACTTCACCCTCGATTCCGCCGGCAATGTCTATTACAACGTCGTTCCGGAACCTTCGACCTACGCCCTGATGATCCTCGGCTGCTTCGTTCTCTACTGGAGCTTCAAGCGCCGCAGCGCCGCTACGGTCTAATCAAAGTTCTTTCAACTTCCCTTAGGTTGCCTGCGGAGTGGTACTCCGCAGGCAGTGGGGATAAACTGGCCAGTAGATACACGCAGAATAATTAATTAGCAGGTTTCGTGATTAGAGAGCGCCTCTGAAAAGGGCGACAGCCGGTTGCAGGAGCGCTCTCTGGCCATCAAATGGAAAAGCGGGTGGGAAATGTGGGTTAGCAGTGGCCAGATGACCTGCCGGGGTTCCACCTCCTGACGGGTACACAGTGGGATGAATTCATCGAAATAGAAATTAAATCGTAAAAAAGAAACAACTCAAAAGTTTATACAGGAGACAAAATCTACATGAAAAAAATGATCCTTGCGGGCGCGTTGGCCATCATGACCAGCGTTTCCCTTTTTGCCGATCCGGTGTATGTGAATTTCACCGGTTCCAGCGCTTATCGTTCCTTCACCGAAACCGCCATTAAAGCTGCGTTCACAAATTTGGGCGCAACTGGATTTAAGTACGGTTATCAAGGCACGAAATTTGGTAGTGGCACTTACGCCATCTTTACTGGCACAATCAGTAGCCAGCAGTATGTCGTTCGTACTTCATGGAGTGGCTCTGAAGCGGGCATCAAGATGGTTTCCACTCAGACTGCGATCCCATACTTCCCCTATGATACAGCCGTTGATGCACTGTTGACATCGGGTGGAACACCAAGCCTGGAAGCTTCCGTCACGCTCACCACAGCGATCCCGAATTATGCCTTGTCGGACACGGCTCAGGCCGCTTCTGCTTATACACCGGCCAAAGGTTACACCAAGTTGACCGATAGCGGTGCGCTTGGCGTCAATGTGTTCAAGTGGGTCGCTTCCAATAATGCAAGTAGCCTGACAAAGGTCAGCAACATGACGTCCCAACTCGCTAAAACCATGTTCGCTCAAGGCTTTGCTCCCTTGGCGCTGATGACGGCCTCTACTGCCGACCAGACCAGTCTTGTGGCACTTCTTGGCCGCAATCCTGACTCGGGCACGCGTGTGACGGCTGTATTGGAATCCGGCTACAGCACAACCGACGCGGTTGTTCAGTTTGAGCCGATTTCCACAACCACCGAATTCACTAGCGCAGTCAGTGCGACCAACAGCGCTATCGTAGCTCTGCAACCCTGGCCTACCGATAAGGTTAACGGTTCGATTGTTAGCTCTGGCAACAGCGGTTATTCCAGTGGTGGTAGTCTGGCTAAGGCTATGGCCAATGCAAACTGGAGTAGCTCAATCGGCCTCTACACCGACGTGACTTCGAGCGGTTTGAATGACGGTACGGGTATGCCTGTTTCTGACGCTCTCTACGCGACCTATGACAACACAACGGGTAACACGCTTGTCGGTGTAGCCTATCTGGCTGCTAGTGATGCAGATTCCTACATCACTGCGGGAACTCTCGTCGAACTGGCCTACAACGGCTATAAGCTCGGCGCTGTCACTTACGCTTCGGCTGCCGATCTGGTACAGGGCCGTTACACCTTCTGGAGCTATGAGCACATGCTCTCCTACAGCACTACAGGTTTCACTAGCAATGCCTTAGCCAAGGAAGTCAAGACCATCCTGACCACCAACAAAGGTAATGTTCTCACAAACGTTGTTCTTCCTGCCAACCTCGCGGTTCAACGCAATGCTGACGGTGCGTTTGTTTACACCAACTACTAAAGACAATTCAAACTTTCATTCTCCAATCTTAGGATTGAAGAATAAGGTTCTTTAAAAAAGGAACCGGCGCAGGTGGAAATCATCTGCGCCGGTTCTCCGTGGAAATCGGGGGGAGGAAACTCTTCCCGATTTTTTCGATTTCACTCTTATCTTATAGACCTTTCATTTCCAGATTCTGGAAATCGACTCTAGCCAAGTCAGTATGAAGACATTTTTGCAATCTGTAATCGTTATTTCACTCACTACGGTACTTTTGAGCTGGTACACAGTTCGCGCGGTGGAATACACACTCGAAACCGCACCGCCCGCCGCCGCCAAAGGTGACGCCGAAGCACAGTTCATTCTCGGACGCGCTTACTATCGCGGAGAGGGAGTTGAGCAGGATTACAAGAAGGCGGCCGATCTCTATCAGAAAGCCGCTGCACAGGGACACGCCAAGGCGCAGAATAATCTCGCGAATATGTATATGCAGGGCCAGGGAGTAAAGAAAGACGAGACCGCAGGAATCCAATGGTATCGCAAAGCTGCCGAACAAGGCGCCGTCCTGGCCCAGGAAAGCCTGGCCATGAACCTGGAAAAAGGACGTGGCGTAAAGAAAAATCTCGATGAGGCCATTCTCTGGCATGCACGCGCTGCCGAGCAGGGGTTACTCTCGGCACAAATTCATCTCGGTTCGCTTTATTATTTCGGCAGGGATGGCGTTAAACAAGACTATGCCGCCTGTTTCAAATGGGCTACCAAGGCCGCAGAGCAAAACAGCCTTTGGGGCTATAATACACTCGGAGTACTGTATGAACATGGATTTGGAGTCGAGAAAGACCCGAAAAAAGCGTTTTCGTATTATGAGAAAGCCGCTTTACAGGGAGACGGCAAAGCGCAGAACAATGTCGGCTGGTTTTATGTGAGCGGTGAAGTGGTGAAAGCGGATCTCGCCCAGGCTTACAAATGGTTTGCTCTGAGCAAGGCCCAAGGTGAAGTCACCGGTGAGAAATCCCTTGAAGACCTCATCATCCGGATGACTCCGGAGCAAATCGAGGCGGGGAAAAAACTGCTACGGGAATCCCGCGTATCGAAGACGGCCAAACAGTAGCCGATCTGTATTTGACGTATGACTTTCCTGACTGCTAGTACATCGTCCCATATATAGCTCAAATACAACTGAAATCATTTATTCAGATCAGGAATAATGTAAAATTTATGATAACGAGACATCACGTGAAGGGGTGTGTCAATACGCACCGGAATTTCTCACGGCTCAATTTCGTTCGCTGAAATAGAAGATCATTCTAGTTATTTATTGGACGATTTACTAATTTTTCGATTTTGTGTCGCCGTCATCTATTTGTAACAACGACCCGTTAAGTTCACGCCATGACATTTGCTGCCTTGATTCGTTTCACATGCCCACTACTCGTCACCTCATTGTTATTGACCGGATGCAGTAAGGACAAGACCGTCGCGAAGGCGGGTCGCGTTGCCGTCAATACGGAACAGTTGCAGGATCTCTATTCCACTCTGCCGAGCCGGGAACGCGAGGAGTTGGCTCAGAATCCGGAACTCCTTTCGCAAACCACACGCCTGTATGTCATTCATCAGTTGATCCTCAAGGAGGCGCAATCGAAAAAGTGGGAGGACAAGAGCGAAGTCAAAAAACAACTCACCCGCCTTCGTGACAATGCGATTGTCGAAAGTTATCTCCAATCCGTCTGCACGCCAGGTGCCGATTTTCCCGCCGAACCTCAAATCCGTGCTGTCTACGATCAAAACAAGGACAATCTGAAGGTCGGTCGTTCTTATAGATTGGCACAAATCTATATTGCCTCGCAGGCCAGGGATCCGCGCTCCACTGAAGCCGCCCGCGCCAAGATCCTCGACATTCAGAAATCGTTGCAGCAACCCAATAGCAATTTTTCAGCCCAGGCGATGGCCTGGAGCGAAGAGGGTCGCACTTCCAAGAAGGGTGGCGAGCTTGGCTGGATGAGCGAATCGCGCATTCAGCCCGAGATTCGCGCTGCAATCCAGTCGCTGTCCAAGGGAGGTCTGAGCGAACCCGTTTTGACAGCCGACGGCTGGCATCTGATGAAAGTCCTTGATGTCCGGGAGGCGCATGCCGCCAGTTTCGAGGAAGCCAAACCGGCCATTGTGCAAAAGCTTCGCGCGGACAAGGCGCAAGCCAACCGACAGGAATATTTGAAGAAATTACTCGACCAGAATCCGGTCAATATCGATAACGCGGCGTTGTCTCATATTCTGGCCACGGCTGCCGCGCCTTCGACTCCCTGATGGTGAGCCCCGGATCAGGCGGTGGCGTAGCGTTTCTTTTTGATGACGCCTTCGAGCTTGGGCGGCGGTTGGAACGCGGGGCTGTTGAGGCGGTCGGACTGTTTGCCGGTCTCGATTTCCTCGATCAGGTCGGCCACGCTGCCGAGCACGCGGGTCGGTTGGAAGACGTAATCGCCGAGTTCGCCAATTGAGGTCGACCCGGTCAGAACGAGATAAGCCTGCATGCCGATTTCGACTGCGCCGCGAATATCGGTTTCCATCGTGTCGCCGATCATGATGCATTCACGTGGCTGCGAATAGCTCGAAGAGAGTTTCTTCTGCGCACGGGTGAACATGTAGGGATTCGGCTTGCCGAGGTAATAGGGACGCTGGCCCGTGCTGGTTTGCAGAAACGCCGCGAGCGCGCCTGCACCGGGCCGGGTTTTATTGCCGCCGCTCGGACACCAACAGTCGGGATTGGTCACGACCAGCCGGGCACCACGCTCTAGCAACTCGTGAGCCTTGGTGATCTTGTCCATGGACGGATTGCCCTCGCCGACGACGACGTAATGAGGCGAGATGGAGTCATTGGGGATTTTGGCTTCCTGCAAGGCATTGCTCAGACCCGCTTCGCCGAGAACGTAGGCTGTGCAATTCGGATGCGTTTCCCAGAGGAAATCGGCGGTATTGAGCGCGGAGGTATAGAAATGGCGCGCAGAGAGATTCTTGAAACCGAGATGCTTGAGTTTGACCGCAAGGTCTTCGGGCGTCGGGCTGGAGTTATTGGTCAGAAACAGGAACGGGATGTCCTTTTCCTGAAAGAGCTCTATAAGCCGCTCGGCACCGGGTATGATGTGATCGTCGCGATAGATAACTCCGTCCATGTCGAGGAGAAAAGCGTGTTGATTTGTAATCATAAGTTCCTTTCAAAGTGATCGTTGCAGGCAAGCCCGATCTTGACTCAAAGTAACACGGTTCCCGAGAAAAGCGAGAGCGGGTTCGCCCCCTGTGATCGTCTGACTACCCTGCAAAAGCCCCATGAAACGAACCCATTCAATCCGCTGCAGATGCGGTCGATGCCGTCGAACGGGAAGAAACCCGACGTGTAGAGGCCGTATTGCCGGAAGCCGCTTCCGTTTTCTTGTCCTGCTCGCGCCGCTTGATGGCGGCCATGAGAATGGCTTGTTCGCCGTAAGTGATCCAGGGGCCATGCGGGACTTCCCACGCTTCAACGAAACGCCAGTCGCATTGATCGAGACCGCAGAGGCCAAGCATCGTCTTGACTGCGGGCGAAACGTCCAGTCCGGCCCTGTTGAAAGTCGAAGGTCGTTCCTTGCCAAAGACATAAGCCGCATGATCGTAGCGGAACGGCCCCACATCCTGCCACTGCGCGTAGCAGACTTTTCCGCTCTGACTTTGAATTTCCACCCAACGGCCCTTGCATTGCGAGACGTAGGGATTGTTCTTGGCAAAGTCTTTATTGTACCAAGGAACCCACTTGCGGGCCAGCTCGGGGAATTTCACGTCGTTGAACGGCAACGCCACATAGAACGGATTTTGCGTCACCGCGAACCGCCCCTTCGGCAAAAAACCGAACCGCTGTGTCGGATTATCGGTGCCGCCAAACGTCTCGGTCCAATTCGCATCCCACGCGCTCTTGTAATTGGTCGTATCGTTATAACCGTTGGCATCCTGGCCCACCCAAAAAGTCGTCGTCACGATCTTGCGCTTCCAGGCAAAATTCGAGGGTTCCTTGACCACAATGTCCTCCGTCGCAGCGAGAACCACCTGCGTAATCGGCTGATCATTCACGCTGAGCGATGGTGAATCGGATTGGGCTGAAACCGTAGACCGCGATGTTGAACCTGGCTCGGATACGGTTCCCTTCGTCGCCTCAACCGAAGCGGTCGTCTGGCTGGCCGGAGTCAATGTCGTAGGGCCAGAAGCCTTTGTACCAGGAGTAGTTCCATAAATTACAGCATCCTCAGCGCGTAACACACCTAGCGTGCCAAGAAGCATCAGAGCGCAAGCCCATTTAGGGAATAAAAGCATGTTTCGCTTTGATTTATGGGAGTATTGCATAATTTATTCCATACTTTTGCTTAATTGTCAATGCAGCAAAACTTATGATTAAAACTCTGCTATAGGGGATCTGGGTTGATGATTTTGACGCCCAGACGTTAGTTTCGTTCAAAATCGTTTTTTTCAAGCCGATAGGCTTATTTTCCCTTGTCATCGGTACCACCTTGGCTACTCTTTACCCTTTCCTTCCCGATACCGCAAAAAACGGACGGGACGGAAAAAACGAACGCCGGCTAAACCGGCACCCTAACGAAAAACTGATTCCGTAGAAACGGAAGCCCACTACCCGGGGGATTGATAAAGCGGGTCGGCGGGTCATAAACGAAAGAAAGAGCCATCACATGTTACGAGTTGATGTTAAAGAATTGTTGGACGCCGGCGTCCATTTCGGTCACCGCACCCAACGTTGGAACCCCAAGATGAAGCCGTTCATTTTCGAAGCGCGCAACGGCATTTACGTTATTAACCTCGACAAGACCGTCGAACAGCTCGCCGCAGCACAGGATTTCCTCAAGCAGCTCGCAGCCAGCGGCCAGAAGGCTCTTTTCGTCGGCTGCAAAAAACAGGCCCAGGAAACCATCCGCTCACTCGCCCCGCAGAGCAATTCCTACTACGTGAGCGAACGCTGGCTCGGCGGCACCCTGACCAATCTCCAAACCATCCGCAAGAGCGTCGCCCGCATGAAGTACATCGACGATCTCGAAACCAAGGGCGGCATCAACCAATTGCCCAAACAGGAAGTCTCCGTCCTGCGCCGTGAAAACGTCAAGCTGCACCGCAACCTCGACGGTATCCGCGAAATGGACAAGTTCCCCGGCGCCCTCATCATCATCGACACCCCGCGCGAACAGATCGCTGTCGCCGAAGCCCGCCGCCTCAAGATCCCCATCGTCGCCATCGCCGACACCAACGCCGATCCCGACCAGGTGGACTACCCGATCGTCGGCAATGACGATGCCATCCGCTCGATCCGCATCATCATCGAGGCCCTCAACGAAGCCATCATCGAAGGCTCCAGCCTCAACTCCAAAAAGCGCGGCGACAACAAGCCCACTCCGTCCGAAACCGAAAGCCTCACCGGAGTCTCGGCCTAAACCCTTCAACCTCTTAACAACCCCACGCATCAATGAGTACGATTACTGCCGAACTGGTCCAACAACTCCGTGAAAAGACCAGCGCCGGAATGATGGATTGCAAGAAAGCCCTGGTCGAAGCCAAGGGCGATCTGGCCGCCGCCGAAGTCGTCCTTCGCAAGAAGGGCATCGCCAGCGCCGGAAAGAAAGCCAGCCGCGCCACCAAGGAAGGCGTCATTGCCTCCTACATCCACTTCGACAAGGTCGGCGTTCTCCTCGAAATCAACTGCGAAACCGACTTCGTTGCCCGCAACGAAAAGTTCCGCGCGTTCGTCAAGGACGTCGCCCTCCAAATCGCCGCCGCCAACCCCCTCTACCTCTCCCGCGAAGAAGTTCCCGCCGCCGTTCTCAATACGGAAAAGGAAATCGCCGCAGCCCAGGTCAAGGGCAAGCCGGCCCAGATCGTCGAAAAGATCGTCACAGGCAAGCTCGAAAAGTATTACGGTACCGTCTGTCTCCTCGAACAAGCGTTCGTCAAGGACGACAAGATGACCATCGAAGACCTCCGCAAATCGAAGGTCGCCGAGCTGGGTGAAAACATCGTGATCCGCCGTTTCGTGCGTTTCGCGGTGGGTGAAACCGTCCCCGGACAAGAAGCCGAAGCTCCGGCAGCCGAATAAGTTTTCCCCTTCTCTCCCCTGAAGGAGTCATGTTGTTCCCAAGGCCCGGTCGCAAGACCGGGCCTTGCTGCGTATAGGCCACATGAGCAACGTGACGGCGGGCTGAAACCTGCACCCAATACGCAGACACTCGCGCGAAAAAACCAGACACCTTATCGGCCCGGCGTACGTCCGGTCTCCGCATGACCTGTTACACAGATCACGTCAATTACGCTGATCAACGGGAACGAAGACCTTGGTCGGAGTATGGCCGACATATTCGCTCTGCGGACGGAAGAGACGGTTGTCGGACAACTGCTCCAGAATATGCCCGATCCAACCCGCCGTGCGCGCGATGGCAAAAATAGGAGTAAACAGATCGGTAGGAATACCGAGGCTGTAATAGACCGTCGCCGAATAGAAGTCGACATTCGCATTGAGCCCCTTTTCCTTGAGCATGATCTCGGCGATACGCTCGCTCATCTGAATCCATTTCGACTCGCCCAGTTCCGAAGTCAGACGGATCGCCATCGCCTTGAGATGCGGCGCACGGGGATCGAGCACCTTGTAAACGCGGTGGCCGATGCCCATGATCTTCTGCTTCTGGCGCAACTTTTCATGCACCCAGGGATCGACATTTTCGAGAGAACCGATTTCCTGGAGCATGCGAATAACCCCTTCGTTGGCGCCGCCGTGCAACGGACCCTTGAGCGTGCCGATGGCCGAAGTCACCGCCGAATACATATCGGTCAGTGTCGAGATCGTCACCCGACCCGAAAAGGTCGATGCGTTCAACCCGTGGTCGGCATGAAGAACGTAAGCCGTGTCGAGAGTCTTGACCGCCTCGGGACCGGGCTCCTCTCCGTTGATGAGATAGAGGAAGTGCGCAGCCTCGCCCAGATCGTTGCGGATCGGAGGCAGCGACTTGCCCTGCCGGGCGCGGTGAAAGTAAGCGACGATAACGCTAATCTTCGCGGTGATCGACTTGGCGCGGGCACGGTTGAGATCGAGCGGATCCTCGCCGATGAGATCCTGATCGTAGAGACCAAGCATCGAGACGGCCGTGCGCATGACGTCGATCGGCGCCGCATCCTTGGGCGCGTGCTGGATGAACTCAATCACGCCTTCGGGCAGTTCGCGGGAATTGCGCAGTTGCTCTTCCATGAAGGTCAACTCGGGACGGGTCGGCAATCGGTCATGCCAAAGCAAATGAATGACCTCCTCGAAAGAGGCCTTGCCCGCGAGTTCGTTAATGTCGTAACCGGCGTAAACGAGTTTGCCCTCCGCGCCACGGACGTCGCTCAAGCGAGTCGCCGTTGCAATGATTCCTTCCAAACCACGAGATGTTACCGCCATATTAAAGTCCTTTTACTCCTGAGTTAGTTTGCCTGTGATCCGGGGTTGCCCGAAATGCAATATTATCATTACTTAGCACACACTGCGCCAACGACAACCAACTTTCGCACCTGCGTTGTAAATTATAAGCGAAATTACAGTTTTTTTCAGGCCAACGTCAGCCGCGCTAATGACATCGTCACAGCAGCAGCTTCCTTCTTCGCCCGGTGTATGGCGCATAGAAGGTGGAGGACTCTGTCCTCCACACCTC
>DBTH01000093.1:0-526 GCA_002306945.1 Methylacidiphilaceae bacterium UBA1321
TGACAAGCCGATAAGCACGAAAGTAACGCCAATCGGCAAAAAACATGCTAATTTCAGGGATTGCTCCTTGAGGCGGTTGACGCTAGAAATTTCCAACCCGACGCAAGAGGCGAGGGCCGAAGACGCCACGATGCCAGTATGAAAAAGATTGAAAATGCCGACGCTTCCGAAAAAGAGAAGCTGATATCCCTCGATGCGATACCCGACGACTGCGATGTCGTCATCCGGCGTTTGCGATGCAAGTCGGCTTCGCTCCGGCAACGGCTGATGGAACTCGGCCTCAACGTCAAGACGGTGGTGCGCAAGCGCAGCGTGGCCGGTGGCGTCATTTGTGAAATTGGCCATTCCCGGTTTGCGTTGGGACGCAAGGTTTGCCGTCAAATCGAGGTGGCATTGGTCTGAACGGTTCGACGTTTTGACCAAGCTGTTGGAGGAATGCCCGCTACTGTTACCGATGTCGCCACAGCCGAGACTTCCTCGGTCGAACTGACCTATGCGGTCGTCGGCAATCCCAACTGCGGCAAGA
>DBTH01000093.1:771-3087 GCA_002306945.1 Methylacidiphilaceae bacterium UBA1321
GTCGGCAATCCCAACTGCGGCAAGACCACTCTCTTCAATGCCCTGACCGGCATGCGCCAGAAAGTGGCCAATTACCCCGGCGTCACGGTCGAAAAAAAGGTCGGCTGGTGCTACTCACAGCACGGCAAGAAACTGGAATTCATCGACCTGCCAGGTGCCTACAGCCTTTCCCCCCGTTCGCGCGACGAGAGCATCGCCCGCGACGTCCTGTACGGATTGCGGCCCGACACGCCGACGCCCGACCGCGTGCTGTGCGTAGTCGATGCCTGCAATCTCGAACGCACTCTCTATATCACCCTTCAAGTCCTTGAACTCGGCATTCCGGTCGTCGTCGCGATGACGATGATGGATCTGGCCCGCGAACAGGGCCTGGTCGTCGACGCGCGCGCGTTGGAGCAAGCCCTCGGCGTCCCGGTCATTCCCTGTGAAGCGCGAACCGGCACCGGACTCATCGAGTTGAAACTCGCCCTGAGCGTGTCGAAACTGCCCAAGCCGAAACGCCAATGGAAATTCGCCCCCGAAGTCGAGAGCGCCGTGGCCGAATTGTCCGCCAAGCTCGTGCGCGACTTCGGTCGCACCCAGTCATGGGCCGAATCGGAGGCGTTGCTCCAGTTGACCGACTTCGGCAAATCCGAATCCGATCCGCTCGCAGCCGATCTGCCTGTCTGCGAGGAAACTCTCGCCCAGTGGCAAGAGAAATTCACTCAGGCCGGTTTCGATTGGCGGCGCAACATCGTCGAGAGCCGCTACGCCTTCATCTACAAGGCCGCCAAGGCGACCGTGCGCCAGCGCAGCGCCACCGTGCAGATGGTTTCCGACAAGATCGATGATTTCCTGATCCAGCCGTTCTGGGGACTGGTCATGCTCGCGGTGACCGTTCTGCTGATTTTCTTCACCGTTTTTACCGTTGCCGAATATCCGATGGGCTGGATCGAAAAAGGATTCACCTTCCTGGCCGATTGGGTGCGCACGACGATGCCTGACGGCGATTTCCGCGACCTGCTCACTGACGGCGTCATTGCGGGCGTGGGCGGCGTGGTGGTTTTCCTGCCGCAGATCCTGATGCTCTTTTTCTTCATCGGCATCTCCGAGGAATCCGGTTATCTCTCCCGCACGGCGCTCTTGATGGATCGCTTCATGAGCAAGGTCGGCCTGCATGGCAAATCGTTCCTGCCACTCATCAGCAGTTACGCCTGCGCCATCCCCGGCGTCATGGCCACGCGCACGATTGAAAACGAACGCAGCCGACTGGTCACGATCCTCATCGCGCCTCTGATGAGTTGCTCCGCTCGACTGCCGGTTTATTCGCTTCTCATCGCCGCGATGTTGCCCAACGACTCTTTCAGCGCGTGGAAAAAAGCCGGGCTCATGTTGACGATGTATCTGCTCGGCACGACGTTTGCCGGATTGATGGCGTGGATATTCCAGAAGACCATTGCCCGGGGCGAGAAACCGCTCCTCATCATGGAATTGCCCGCCTACCGCATCCCGACCATCCGCGCCGTTTTTGCCGTCATGTGGGAACGCACCGTCATCTTCCTCAAACAGGCCGGGACGACCATTCTCGCCATCTCCATCGTCCTCTGGTTCTTGGCCAGCTATCCGAAATCCACCGCCGAAAATCATGGCGAACAACTCTCCAACAGTTACGCCGGACAGGCGGGCCGACTGATTGAGCCCGTCATCAAACCGCTCGGCTTCGATTGGAAAATCGGCATTGGCGTGGTGACCTCCTTTGCCGCGCGTGAAGTCTTCGTCGGCACCATGTCGATCATCCACAACGTCGAAGGGGGCGAGGAAAGCGTCTCGACCCTGGGCGACGCCCTGACCCGCGATACCTGGCCGGACGGACGGCGGGTTTTCACGCCGTTGACCTGCCTGACGCTGATGGTCTTCTACGTCTTCGCGCTCCAATGTCTGAGCACGTTTGTCGTCGTGCGGCGCGAGACGAATTCGTGGCGCTGGCCGCTGTTCCAGTTCGCTTACATGTTAACGCTGGCCTACTCGATGAGCTTCCTCGTTCACCACGTCGGGCTCTGGCTCGGGTTTGTCTGAATTTGCGTAATCGCGCAACTCGGCTAGATTGGAATAGAGACGGAACCGCGCGGTGAATCGCGCTTCGCTCAATGAACCTATATTCCGCAGTTGATTTGGACATGATTTCTGTAAGCGATTGAATTTTCAAAGATTGCGAATCCGATTGGGACAAAATGGCCTCACCCATTAGGTGAAGCCATTTTGTCCCAGTCAGGGGCATAGGTTATTGATTTTCTATGGATTGTGTAAATCGCTCAAAAATCAACTGCGGAATCTAGG
>DBTH01000048.1:0-345 GCA_002306945.1 Methylacidiphilaceae bacterium UBA1321
CGCCGTGTCGTGCGCTGCGGGTGTGCTAACGGGCGCAGCAGGCGTGGTGGTGGCCGGAGTCGTGCCGGGAAGAGGCGGTTGTTGTTGTTGCTGTTGGCGCTGGGTGTAGATGCGAATGCTCTTGAGGGAGCCGATGGCGCGTTCGAGTTGGGAATCGCGCAGGTTGCGGATTTCCTGTTTTTCCTCGTTGGTGAGGAGTTGGGGGGAACGGGCCATCATGAGGCCGCGTTCCTCGGCTTCGCTGATGGGAGCGGAGATGTCGGGCGAGACGCCGACCTGGTGAATGACCTTCTTGCTCGGAGTGTAGTACTTGGCGGTGGTCAGGCGCATGCCGATGCCGCCGCC
>DBTH01000048.1:588-4933 GCA_002306945.1 Methylacidiphilaceae bacterium UBA1321
TCAGGCGCATGCCGATGCCGCCGCCAAGATCCTGGACGCTCTGGACGGAACCTTTGCCAAAAGTGGTTTCGCCGATGAGGACGGCGCGGCCGAGATCCTTGAGGGCTCCGGCAACGATTTCGGCGCCGCTGGCGCTGTAGCCGTTGATGAGGACGGCGATGGGGTAGTTGGGGTGTTTCTTGACGCCGCGGGCGCGGTATTCGTAGTTCTGGTCAGCGGTGCGGCCCTGGGTGGAGACGATGACTTGTCCCGGGGGAAGGAATTTCCCAGCCACTTCGACAGCGGCATCGAGGAGGCCACCGGGGTTGTTGCGAAGGTCGAGAATGAGGGCTTGCATGCCCTGCCCTTCAAGTTTGGTGAGGGCGTCCTCGAATTCCTGCGCGGTGTTTTCGCCGAATTGTTCCAGGCGGATGTAACCGACCTTGTCGTTGCCGGTGAGATCGGCGGGGAGGATCTTGGCGTCACGGACGGTGGGGACTTTGATGAGTTCGCGGGTGAGTTCGACTTCGTAGACTTCGCCGAGGGGTTTGACAGTGCTGTCCTTGCCATTGTCGCGCGCGGCCTTGTCCTTGGTTTTCGCATCGGTCTTGGAATCGATCCGGGACGGGTGCATGAGAGTGAGGCGGACTTTTTCGCCGCGCAGGCCCTTGAGTCGCTTGATGGCGTTGAGGAGGGAAAGTTTCTCGGTGCTCTTGCCGTCGATCTNNTTTCCGAGGCGCTGGCGCTGCCCAGATTGACCAGCACGACCATCGGCTTGTCTTTCAGCTCGTCGCCCCGCCCTCGGGCTTTGCGCACGGAGTTTTGGCTGGGGTTGCGGCCCTCGGTGGTGACGACCAGGGAACCACGCGCCAGGAACTTCTCGCAGACATCAACGGCCTGATCGAGCAAGCCGCCCGGGTTCCAGCGCAGATCCAGCACCAGCGCCTGCATGCCCTGGGCTTTCAGTTTCTTGATCGCGGCCTCCAAATCGGCGCTCGTCTTCTCGCCGAACTGCACCAGGCGAATGTAACCGATCTTGTTGTCGCCCAGCGGGAATTCCTTTTTGCTGTTGATGTCTTTGACCATGTCAACGTTGATGACGGCGCGGGTGAGCTTGTAATCTTTCATCTGGTTCGAGGAGGGGCGAAGGATGGTGATCTTCACGTCGGTGCCCGGCTCGCCGCGCAGGTACTTGACCGCGTCCTGCGTGCTCATCTTCTCGGTGCTCTTGCCGTCGATCTTGAGGATGCGGTCGCCAGGGAGAATGCCTGCGCGAAAGCCGGGAGTGTCTTCAATAGGAGAGATGACGATGAGGGCGTTGTCCTTCATGCCGACGACGATGCCCAGACCGCTGAATTCGCCCTTGGTGTCTTTTTGCATCTCCGAAAAACTGTCTTCGTCCATGAACTGGCTGTGGGGATCGAGCGAGGAGAGCATGCCGCGCAGAGCGGCGTAGGTGAGATCCTTGTAACTGACTTTGGCGGGATCGACGTATTGTTCGCGGACGATTTCGATGACCTTGGCCAGAAGCAGGCTGTATTGGTAGCTATCGTCGGTCTTGGTGACGGAGGAGGCGGGCTTGGACGGGGAATTGCTCAGAGGCGCGGCGGGCGGCGTCGGCGTGGTGGTAGCTGGAACTGGAGCCGGAGCCGGAGCGGCGTTGGTGCTGACCTTCATCGGCGTGGGAATGGCGGTGGCCGAAGGTTTGGGATCGGCGGCGACGAGGGAGGGAATGGTAAGGGAGAGCGCGGTGAGGCTCAGGAGTCCAGTGCCGAAGATGAGAAGATGTAAGTGCCGTGGCTGCATACGTCGTTACGACGTTCTTGTTGTATCAGAATAAGTGTGGGCTGCGAGGGGAAAATAGAAAGTCTGGAAAGGTTTTGGTCTCTGAAGAAGCGTGAGTGGCGCTAAACGCCATTGCAATTCCGACCTATTATCACTAAAATTTAGAGTTTCCTATTTCTAACTCCCCTCCCCTTTCGCCTCCCATGACCTACGAACAAGCCATCTCTTTTCTCGGACAAGTGCGCCGTTTCGGCGTGAAGCTCGGGCTGGAAAACATGCAGGAACTGGCGCGGCAATTGGGCGATCCGCAGAAGAAGATGCGTTTCATTCATATTGCGGGAACCAACGGGAAAGGATCGACGGCGGCGTTTTGCGCGCAGATTTTGCGCGAACTCGGCATCAAGACGGGGCTCTACACATCGCCGCATCTGGTGAGTCTCGGTGAACGGATTCAGATCGACGGCGTGCCGATGCCGTCGGAGGCGATTGCGGAGGGCATGACGGCGTTGCAGCCGCTCATTACCGCCGTCGAACAGAAACCGGCCGGAGCCGCGCCCACTTTCTTCGAAGTCATCACGGGGCTGGCGCTCTGGCATTTCGCGCGCAACGGAGTCGAGTGGGTCGTGTGGGAAACCGGAATGGGCGGGCGTCTGGATGCGACCAATATCGTCATGCCGGAAGTTTCGATCATCACCAGCATTGCACTCGATCATGCGGCGCATTTGGGGACGAAGCTCGAACAGATCGCCTACGAGAAAGCCGGAATCATCAAGCCGGGTGTTCCCTGCGTGACGGCGGTGCGCGACGCGTCAGTGCTGGAGGTCATCAATTCAACGGCCACGCGGCTGAACGCACCGTTGTGCCTGGTCGGACTCGATTTTTCGGTGAAGGATTGCGGCATTCACAACGGTCATCAGCACGCGGTGCTCGGCGGGGAATCGTTCCGCCTGGGATTGCTCGGCGCACATCAGGTGGACAATGCGGCGTGCGCGGTGGCGGCCATACATCTGCTGGAAGCGCGTGGGAAACTTTCGCTCCAGCCGAAACGGTCGGGAATTTCGATCGAGGAATCCTTTCAGAATCTCGTCGACCCGCAGGCGGAGGATCGGGAGCGGAGCATCACGCAATTTCTTTCGCCGGTTCGGCAAGGTCTGGCCAAAGTGGTCTGGCCTGGCCGATTCCAGGTCTTGCACGACCAACCGCCCTGCGTCGTCGACGGGGCGCACAATCCCGCCGCGCAGGAACGGCTCCTGTCGACGTGGTGCTCGTGTTACGGGAAGAAACGTTATCATCTGGTCTGCGCCTTTCTCTCCGACAAGGAGTACGACGTGATGTTCCCGCGATTGTTGCCGTTGGCCGAACGCGTGACGTTGGTGCAGATTCAAAATGAGCGCGCTCTCGCCCCCGAAAAGCTATTGCCTCTTTGCGGTGATGTTCCGGCCCGCGTGGCACCGCACCTGAAGGAAATCTGGCCCGAACTGGAACGCGGTTTTGCCGACGGTCCGACCCTGTTGACGGGCTCTCTTTTTCTGGCGGGAGAAGTGCTCGCCCTGGGCAGCCGACGCGAACATCAGCTCGAACTCAACGAGCGGCTCGTCGGGAAGGGGTAGTCGGAGCTTTTTTTTATTTCGAAGGACTTTGTTGTTGTCTCCTTTCGCCGAGAAAGCTGTTTCAGAGTCGCCGATAAGAAACCTTGCGCGCGGCCAGTGCCGAGCGAGCCGGAAACTTATTCTTTTACCGGCAATTCTTGACAGTGGGGCGATTGGGAGGATTTTCTCTTGTTGATCGAAGAGGGAATTCGAATGGTATCATCGAAAATCAAGGTGGTCTTTTTTGACGCGGGTGGGACGCTCCTGCGTCCGGCGCAGTCCATAGGCGAGACCTATGCGCGGCTGGCTCGCAATTACGGGCAAAACTGGGATGCCGATCTGCTGCAAAAGGGGTTCAAGAGCGCTTTCAAACGTCTGCGGCCCCGGCCCGATGCGGAAGTATCCACCGACGGCGACGAACGGACATGGTGGAAGCGGGTGGTTCTCGGGACGCTGGACGACGTGGCGGTGCCGGATACATTCCCATTCGACGATTTTTTCGAGGAGCTTTACCGGCACTACACACGGCCCGATGTGTGGCGGGTCTATCCGGATGTCTACCTGGTGCTGGAGAAATTGCGGGCGCGGGGATTGAAGCTGGCGGTGCTTTCCAATTGGGACGCGCGATTGCGTTCGCTCATCAACGGTCTCGATTTGTCGGTTTATTTCGATGCGATTCTCATCAGCGGCGAACTGGGCGCGGAGAAGCCGAGCCCGACGATTTACAACGCGGCGGTGAAGCAACTGGGAATCTCCCCCGCGCAGGCGCTGATGGTCGGGGACGATCCGCTCAACGATTATTGGGCACCTCAAAAATCGGGCTGGCATGCAGTCCTCGTCGAACGGCCGCGAAACGATTTGCAGGTGGTACTGGATTGGTTTTAGAAAAGGCTGGCGGATTTTATCAGGAACTCATGAATTCAAAAAAGGGAAGGCTAGAGCCTTTTCCATTTAAATAGTCGCAAATTTGCAAGGCCAAATGAGGCGGGAGG
>DBTH01000153.1:0-2566 GCA_002306945.1 Methylacidiphilaceae bacterium UBA1321
ACGATGCGTACCTTCCACATCGGTGGTACCGCTTCGCAGGTGTTCAAACAGCCGCAGATCAAGGCCAAGAACGACGGTCTCATCCAGTTCACCGACTTGCGCACGGTCAAATCGACCGACGGCACAAACATCGTCCTCAACAAGAACGGTTCGGTCAGCATCCACACCGAAGACGGTCGCGAACTCGAACGCTACACCGTCGTCATCGGCTCGGTCATCTCCGTCGACGAAGGCGCCAAGGTCAAGAAGGGCGACGTGTTCGTCCAATGGGATCCGTACAACGTTTCGATCCTCACGGAAAAGGCCGGTAAGGTCGAATTCCGCGACATCATCGAAGGCGTTACGATGAAGCGCGAGCTCGACGAAGCCACCAAGCAGGTCGGCACCGTCGTCATCGAACACAAGGAAGATTTGCACCCGCAGATCGTCATCCTCGACGACGCGGAAGAAGTCATCGCCTCCTACTCGATTCCTGCGGGCGCCCACATTGAAGTCAAGACGGGCAGCAAGGTCGAGGCCGGTCAACGTTTGGCCAAGACTCCCCGAAAGGTTGCCAAGACCAAGGACATCACCGGTGGTCTTCCCCGCGTGGCCGAGCTGTTCGAAGCCCGCCGCCCGAAGGACGCCGCCGAGATCGCCAAGATCGACGGTATCGTCGAAATCGCCGGCAACGTCCGCGGCAAGAAGCGCCTCCTGGTGCGCGACCCTGCCAGCGGTTACGAGGAAGAACATTTGATCCCGCTGTCCAAGCATCTCATCGTCTACAAGGGCGATGTGGTCAAGAAAGGCCAGCAGCTCACCGAAGGTCCCGTCGTTCCGCACGAAGTGCTCGAAGTTTGCGGACCCCAGGACTTGCAGGAGTACCTCGTCAACGAGGTGCAGGAAGTCTACCGTCTGCAGGGTGTCGAAATTAACGATAAGCACATCGAGATCATCGTGCGCCAGATGTTGCGCAAGGTGAAGATCCTCGAACCCGGCGACACCAGCTTCCTATGGGGCGAACAAATTGACCGTCTCGTCTTCGAGCAAGAGAATCGCACTGTCGAAGCCAAGGGCGGCAAACCCGCCGAAGCTTCGCCGGTTCTGCTCGGCATCACCAAGGCGTCGCTGGAAACCGAGAGCTTCATCTCGGCAGCGAGCTTCCAGGATACCACTCGTGTTCTGACCGATGCCGCCACCCTCGGCAAGATAGACAAGCTGCGCGGATTCAAGGAAAACGTGATCATGGGTCACCTGATCCCGGCCGGTACCGGTTTCCGCACCCATCGCTTGCTGCGTCTCGTCGAGTTGGGCGAACAAGTCGGTGAACCGCTCGTCCAAAGCGAGCCTGAAGAAGGTACGGAAGGACAGCCACACACTCCGCCCCCGCCGCAGATTTTGGCAAGCTGATTGAGCTTCAATAGGTTATGCCGCCGAAAAGTTTTCAAGACTTTTCGGCGGTAATCAAAAGTTCAACTTGCCTTAATTAACGTCATGTTACTATACTGACGGCAAGCATGAACTTCCTTAATAATTGGGGAGACGTGCAATAATCTGCACCTTTTCTCAATCAATTGGTGCGGATCCTACTATGGAGTTACCAAAGCATCCTGAAGATCAATCCGCTTATCTCCTTGTAGATGGAGTTACCCTATACGAGTTGGCTCCGAATTCGACGTTGACCATTGGTCGTCTCGATACGAACAACGTCATTCTCGACGATTATAAAGTCAGCCGTGAGCACGCCTTGCTCAAGTACAACGGTCGCCAGTTCATCCTGATCGATTTGGCCAGCACGCACGGGACGTTTTTCAAGGACGAGCCGGTGACGCAGACTCTGCTCAATTACGGGGACGATTTCCGCATCGTGACCCACGAGCTTCTCGTTTGCAACGAGAAACCCGCCAATATCGAAACCAGCAACGAGACCAACGTCATCCCGACGCCTTCGGCCCGCAAGCTCGATCGCCGAGTGAAGCTCTTTGGCGGCCTCAACGAATTTCCGCTCATCACCCTCGTGCAATTTCTCTATCAGGAGCGTCAGTCGGGATTGTTGATGCTCGAAGAGGGGCAGAAACCCGGCCCGCGCATTTACCTCCTTGACGGGGAAATCATCCACGTTGCCGACGGCGAAGGCTTGAGCGAATTGCTCACCCGGCCGGTTCACGAACAGAGCCTCTTTTTCTATTTCCACCACGAGACCGAATTTCCCGCCCGCACCATTTTCCAATCGACTCCGAATTATCTGATGGAGCTTTGCCACTTGCAGGACATTCGCGATCACCGCAAGCAGCAGGAGCAGGAATCGAAACCCGCCGGTTCTTCATCGCCGACGGGATCGGAACTGTCGGGTGTGGAACCCGGCTCCGCCGCCAATGCGATGGTGACCGGACGTTTGCCTGCGGTCACGATTTCCCGCCCCGATCAGGCCGCCGCCTGATTCGTTTGCAAACAGCGAGAGCGATTTCAGAGTCGTTGTCTCGACAATCGCTTTCCAGGAAATCCTTTTTTCGGGTAAAAATTGTTCTTCCTCTTCGAGGATTCTGATAGACCTGTTAGCTAACCCGGATATTTCACCATGAAACGG
>DBTH01000153.1:2819-4280 GCA_002306945.1 Methylacidiphilaceae bacterium UBA1321
AAACGGAAAACTGGCTTGATCTCCGAGCGAAACTCATCGTTGCTTCTCGGTTACAGATTGCGTTGCAATATGCGCCCTCGTCGCGCTTTGATTTTCGCTCGTATCTCTGCGTCATTTCTCCATTCCCTGATGAAATAACCGGGCTAACAGTGTTAGCTAACAAAATCAGCCCAGTGCCATTTGCAATGGGTACAGAGTTGGAAGACAGGTTGTTTATATGGATCGTTTGAAAGGAAAAGTGCTCATCGCCCAGGGCGGCGGACCCACTGCAGTCATCAACCAAACCCTGGCAGGAGTCGTGCTCGAAGCCCGCAAGAACGCACTGACCACGGCTGTCTACGGATCGCTCAATGGCGTCCGGGGCATTGTGGAGGAGAATCTCCTCGATCTCACATGGGAAACCAGCCACAACCTGGAACGAATTGCTTCAACATCGTCATCGGCTCTTTTATCGACCCGCGATAAACCTGACCAGGAATATTGCTCGCGGATTTTTGACGTTATGCGCAAGCACGACATCCGCTATTTCTTCTACATCGGCGGAAACGATTCGGCGGATACCGTGCGCATTATCGAGGAACAGGCCCGTTCGACGGGGTATGACTTGCGGACGGTTCACATCCCCAAGACCATCGACAACGATCTCCCCGTCAACGATCACTGTCCGGGCTTCGGCTCGGCGGCTCGTTTCGTGACGCAGGCTTTCATGGGATTGAACCTCGACAGCCGCGCGCTTCCCGGTGTACTGATGGGTATCGTGATGGGGCGGCATTCGGGGTTTCTGACGGCTTCATCGATCCTGGCGAAGAAATATTCAGACGAAGGCCCTCATCTCATCTACTTGCCCGAACGTCCTTTTTCGCTCGAAAGTTTTTTGACGGACGTCGGACGCGTCTACGGCGAGCACGGTCGCTGCGTGATCGCCGTGGCCGAAGGTATCAAGGATGCCAACGGCGATTCCCTGTTGCTCAGGCACAACCAAAATCACGAACAGGATGCGCATGGCAATTGGCAGCTTTCCGGGACGGGCATCCTGGGCGATTTTCTGGCAAAAACGATTCGTGACAATCTCCATGTCAATCGCGTCCGCGCGGACACCTTTGGCTATCTCCAGCGGTGTTTTACCGGAGTGATTTCCGACCGCGACTCGCAGGAAGCGCGCGAATTGGGGGAAATTGCGGTGCACTACGCAATGGAAGAAAACCGCAACGGCTCGGTCGTTATTCGCAGGCCGGTTATGGATTACAGCGTCAGCTACGATTTGGTGAACCTGCCCGATGTCGCGGGCAAGACGCGCGTCATGTCGGACGACTTCATCAATGAGCAGGGCAACGGCGTTACCGATCTCTTTCGTGCATATTGCAGCCCGCTGGTGGGTACGCAACTCCCCGAGTCGTTCCGCCTGCGCGCGCCGAGTGTTCCGAAGATTCTTGAACCTCAGCCGTAACTATTCAAAACCTC
>DBTH01000271.1:0-3437 GCA_002306945.1 Methylacidiphilaceae bacterium UBA1321
TATCGGCTGGGTAATCGCTCGCGCCACTAAAACTCCACTGGCCAGCGCAACAACAAAAGCCACCCCCACAACCACAACCAGCAGCCACAGGCTGTCCCGGCTCTGGACAAACGCCTTTTGGGTAAAGGACGTCCCCAGTTCGTTATTGAGATTGAAAACCTTTTCCAGCGCGTCGGACATCTTCTCCACCGCCGGATCGTTCTTTTCGAACATCTGCGCCGCCATCTTCTCATTGATCGACTTGAGCGTGGCGTCACCAGCATTCTTCTCCTGTGCCTCCGTGTATTCGCGGGCCATACCCATGTAAATCTCGTGATTCTTTTTCCAATCGGCAAACGATGTCTCGAACGCTTTCCACAGTGGGGTTTCCTCTTCGGTCTGGGGAAGCGGCTCGTAAATTTTGCGACCTTCTTCAAAACGCGCCCACGCCGCCTTCATATCCTTCTCAATATCCCGCCGTTGCTCGACGGAGTAGCAAGTCGCCAGAACCGTATTCTCCAGTCCATCGATGTCGGTCAGGGCGTTCTGCATCAGGCTCAATCCCACAATGCTGGGCAGCCGGATCGACCCGACCTCGGTGATACTGCCCTTGAGCAAGAGCACGCTCCCGATCCCGATGCCTCCAACGATCAACGTAATGATTGCCCCGGCCAGAAAGGCAACAACAAGTTTGGTACTCAGCTTGAATTTGTCCATAGACGGTATTGATTACAGTTGAACCTGTCTCCTGTTGAAGGCAGGACAATTTTGTTATCGGCAAGTGACCTATCGATCTAAACAGAAAGGAAATCTTCGCTGAAAAATGAGACCAACTTAAGGAACATTTTTCCCGCCGCGAACGGGTAAAAACTACCTGCCTGCCGATAAGAGCCTGTTTTTCACCCAGATATTACTGTCCTACAGAAATCGGGTAGACGCCCGATTCTCCACACGACACACTTCCGACCATTCTTATGATCTTCCTCGGAATCGATTGTGGCACTCAAAGCACCAAGGTCGTTGCCCTCGACGACCAAACCGGCACTCTCCTGGCCCAAGCCTCCAAGGCCCACGGCTTGCTCCCAGGACTGCCTCCGGGCCACATGGAGCAAAATCCCTCCGATTGGACCGATGCGCTCGATGAATCCATCTGCAAGGTCGTCGAAATGCTCGGCGACCGCCGCCAGGAAATCGTCGGCATCGGCGTTTCCGGCCAGCAACACGGCTTCGTCCCACTCGACGATTCCGGTCGGGTTATTCGTCCCGCCAAACTCTGGTGCGACACTTCGACTGCGCCGCAATGCGACGAGATTCGCGTCCACTTCGGCGGCACGGGCGAATTAATCCGTCTTCTCGGCAACGACATGCTCCCCGGCTTCACCGCGCCAAAGATTCTCTGGTTGAAACAAAACGAACCGCAGAATTTCAAGAAACTGGCCCAAGTGCTCCTGCCGCACGATTACCTCAACTTTTACCTCACTGGCAGCTACAGCATGGAATACGGCGACGCCTCCGGCACTGCCCTGCTCGATGTCCGCGCCCGACATTGGTGCAAGCCGGTACTCGATTACATCGACTCATCACTCGAAAGCAAACTCCCCCCCCTCCAATCCTCGCGAAAAGCCGCCGGATTACTGAAACCGGAATTAGCAAAAAAGTGGGGACTGAAAAGCGGCATTCTCGTCAGCGCGGGCGGCGGCGACAACANNTCCCAATTTGCCGCCCGGCGCCAAGGAACAGCATCCGCAGGTTTGGCGCGAGGCGACTTCCAAGGCCATTCGTGCCGCGCTCAAAGCCGCCAATGCCACCGCCGCCGAGGTCAAGGCCATCGGCGTCAGCGGCCAGCAGCACGGATTTGTTCCCCTGGACAAGAACGGTGAAGTCATTCGTCCGGCCAAATTATGGTGTGACACGGCCACTTCCGCCGAGTGCGAGGAAATCACCGGCAAGGTGGGCGGACTCAAAGGCGCCGTCAAGGAACTCGGCAACGCGGTCCTGCCCGGTTTTACCGCTTCAAAAATCCTCTGGCTCNAAAATCTCGAGCCGGAAAATTACGCGCGTCTGGCCACGGTGCTTCTTCCTAGCGATTATCTCAATTTCTGGCTGACCGGCGAAAAGGTCATGGAATACGGCGNCGCCAGCGGCACGGAGCTGCTTAACGTGCGCAAGCGCAAGTGGTCCGAGGCGGTTTTAAACGCGATTGATCCAGATCTGGCATCCAAGCTGCCGCCGTTGATTGGCAGTGACAAGCCGGCAGGCAAGTTGCAGGCTTCCACGGCTGCCGAACTGGGGCTTGACCCCGGTGTTCTGGTCAGCGCGGGCGGCGGCGACAACATGATGGGCGCCATCGGCACCGGTAACGTCCGGGCCGGACGCGTCACAGCCAGCCTCGGCACCTCCGGCACGATCTACGCCTACGCCGAAAAACCGGTCATCGATCCCGACGGCGAAATCGCCGCCTTCTGCGACAGCACCGACTCCTGGCTACCGCTACTCTGCACAATGAACGTGACCGTCGCCACCGAAGCGGTCGGCAAACTCTTTTCTCTCGATCATAAGGCGCTCAATCAAACCGTCTCGTCGGTCGCCCCCGGAGCCGACGGTCTCCTCTTCCTGCCGTACCTCAGCGGCGAACGCACTCCCAATCTCCCCAACGGTTCCGGTGTCCTCCACGGATTGAATCTCCACAATTTCACCCAGGCCCACTTCGCACGCGCCGTGATGGAAGGGGCCACTCTTGGTCTGGCCTACGGCCTCCAACGCCTTCGCACACTCGGCATCTCACCGACTGAAATTCGTCTCACCGGCGGCGGCAGCAAAAGCCCCGTCTGGCGCCAACTCTGCGCCGATATTTTCAACTGTCCGGTCGTCACGCTCCAAAGCGCGGAAGGTGCCGCACTCGGTTCGGCCATTCAAGCACTCGCCCTTGTCCGCACGGAAAAATCGGTTGCCGACTGGGCCGATCACTTCGCCCAACCCAACACCGCCGAAGCCGTTGCTCCGCAAAAGAACGGATTCGACTACGCCGCCCTGCTCGACAAGCAAACGCGGCTCATGAAAACCCTGCGGGACGAAAAATTCCTCTAACCCGGCTATAGATTTTTCACCCTGTACCCATTAAAAAAACAGGTTCTATCGCAAAAACAGTGGGATAACCAAGGCATGAGAGGAGTTGAACGCTATGGCTTTGAGTTTTGAATTCAACCCTCTTTGATAATCCAATTTCTATAGTGATTTCGTCTAATATTTCTACATAATGTTATAGCATTTCAAATAATTCTATAGCTTGTTTTGAGCAAACTTCTTTATCGATGACAATGAGATCTCATGTGAACGTGAGAACTCCTTGAGGGGTTGACACACCCCGGCTATCGTTGAAATGTTAAACAAAATTACTATATAGCAATTTAAGGTATCGCGCACAGAGAATGGAGGACTCTGTCCTCCAAACCTCCTGC
>DBTH01000271.1:3715-13601 GCA_002306945.1 Methylacidiphilaceae bacterium UBA1321
TTTCCTTAAGAATCCTCATGGGCTTATTCTCCAAATGCCCGCACGAGCCGGTGCTCCCAGAGATGTTCCGCTAGCGTCCGCTCGCGCGCCTTCGCACCCATGGCCAACGCCTTGTCCGGGTCGGTCAGCAACGCCCGCGCCTGCTGCTCCAGTTCGTCGAGGGAACGAACCATCACGACTTCCTCGTCGTCGTAGCACGTGAAGATGTCGGCGGAATAGGGATTGATCGACACACGGCCGCAGGCGGCGATTTCAAAAAGCTTTTCGTTGGCTGTTGCATCGCGCAGGGCGTTGGAAGCGTTCAAGTGAACCGCGTAGCGTTGATAAGCCCGAGGCAGATCGGGAACGCGAACCGCAGGCAGAGCTTCCACTCCGTAAATCGCCCACTCGGAGCTATTACTGAACACATCCACCAGTCCCTTTTTGTTGAGATGCCGGACGAACGCGGGGCGGTCACAGCAATTGACCATCTTCACGATCAGCGCCGCTTCGAGCAACTCGTCGCGTTCCCTGAGAAAATCGTAGGCGCGGGGCGATTGCGCCGCCGCTTTTTGCAGCAGTTCGACCGCGCCCCGGCTCGACGATTTGACCCGTTCCTGCAATGCCTCGGCAATGAGGGTTTGAACCGATGGCTCCGACTTGATCCACTCGTCCTTTTTCGGCACGCCGCTCCCGGCAAACGTATCGGCGCACAACTGGCGCAGCGGAAGCAGTTCCATCCCGGCCATCACCGCCTTCATCAAATTGTCCGGCAGCGGAAACCGCAATCCCGGATTGCCGATGAACGCCGCACGGTCGCGCACCTCACAGGGATATTCGCTCCCGGCGTATTCGCGCGGGGCCGCCAGGTAGGAAGTCTGCGCATTGGACAATCCGATGGCCCGCCCCTCAACGGCTTGATTGGTTCCGTTGAAGTAATGAGTCACTTTGCCATTGCGCATGTCGGCGAACCATTCCGTGCGGTCTGTAACCGTTGCCAGATTGACCGTCGTCCAACTGCGAATATCGTCAAACCAGAGCGAAGCGATACGCGCAATCGACGGATTGTGCGTGAAAAGGCCGGGCTCCAGCAACCATTGCAGGTCGAGACTCAGTACCGTGTCGATCTGGAAAGCGTCGAGCAAATGATCGAAGGTCGAGCGCGTGGTTTTGGAAGCTTTTTCCGATTGGGATAAATCGCCGATGATCCCGATGTACTGCCCGAGATAACGCGGATGCGAAGCGTCACGCACTAACGCACGGATACCCATTCGGCGGCAGGCCGAGGCGAGCGCTTCGGAGCTTTTCGCCGTCGGAATATAACGGTCGTTCGAGACGATGAGGACGCCCTGGGGCTTCATAGATGAAATCGGCAAAAGCAGACGCTCTATTTAAACTCCGATGTCCTCGTTCCACAACTCGGGCCGGTCGCGGATGAAATCCTCCATTAGCTTGACGCACTCGGGATGTTGCCGCAATTCGACATCGACGCCCTGACTGCGCACATAGGCTTCCGGCCCCTGGAACGTCTTGTTCTCCCCCACGATGAGTTTCGGAATGCCGTAAAGCAGCACCGCGCCACTGCACATCGGACAGGGCGAAAGCGTCGAATAGAGTGTGCAACGCTTGTAGACCGACGCCTTCTGACGACCGGCATTCTCCAGACAATTCATCTCCGCGTGATGGATGACGCTGCCATGCTGGACGCGTTGATTGTGGCCGCGCCCGATGATTTTTCCGTCGCAAACCAGTACCGACCCGATGGGAATGCCTCCCTCGGCCAGTCCTTTTCTCGCTTCCTCAACCGCCGCCTCCATGAAAGGATCTGTCGTGCTCATGGTCGACACTCTGACATTGAAACCCGCCCCCGGCCAGACAGAAAAAACCGATTACCCGGCTATTTCATCAGGGAATGGGAAAATGGCATGGAGATTCGGTTGAAAATCGAGGCGCGAGGAGGGCTCACATCGCAACGCGATCTGTAACTGACGAGCAACGACGAGTTGCAATCGAAGATCAAGCCGGTTTTCCGTTTCTTGGTGAAATATCCGGGTTACCTCTTCTACGCTCGACAGGGGTGCAAAAATTAGCCTTAATTCGTCCATGCTCTTTTCGCTTGGAAAGAAAAAAAATCCGCGCATGGCCCAGCTCAAGGGTGTTTCGCTCTTCACCGATCTCAAACTCAGCCAATTGCGCATCGTCAACAGCCTCCTCCACGAACGCAATTACCTCGCCAACGAGATCATCTTCGACGAGGACGACGAGGGCCAGGCCCTCTACATCGTCATCAGCGGCAAGGTGCGCGTCGAACGTGTCGGATTGGACGACAAAAAAAACGTCGAGTTCGGCCCCGGCGAATTCTTCGGCGAACTCGCCCTGCTTGAAGACGCCCCCCGCACCAGCACCGCGCGAGCCACGGAGGATTCCGTCCTGCTGGCCCTCTTCCGCACTGAGTTCCTCTCCCTGCTCGAACTCCACTCCACGATTGGTTCGAAGATTTCCTACGCCCTGGCGCGCGACCTGGCGGGCAAGCTTCGCCGTTCCATCACCAGCAACCTCAACCAAAAAGCCGAGGCATGAGCAAAGAGCAGACATCCGGGCCCGTGGTTTGGGTCGCCACGATTGCGGCAACCTGTCTGACGATTTACCTTTTTCAAGGCATCCTCTGGCTCGTTGTTCCGCTCCTGCTGGCCATCATCCTCTACTACATCATCGAACCGGTGGTCGAACGACTCACCCACATCGGCTGGAGCCGTGAAAGCGCCGCCGGGATTGTCATGGGACTGCTCGCCATCCTGACCCTCGCATTCGCCGTCGTCTCCATGCCCAAACTCGTCCGCAAGATGGGCACATGGAACCACACCATCGAAGTCTACATCGACAACGGAACGCGCCTGATCGACCGCTCTCTCAACACGATTGAAAAATACGCTCCCATCGTCCGCAGCTTTGTCCCTTCGCGCGAACAGGGCGGCAACAGGAGTTGGGACGAGCGCTTCTCCGAATGGGCCGTCGCCAACAGCAGCGAAACGCTCGTCCAATTGTTCCACTGGGTGCCGTCCCTGCTTCTGGTTCCCTACCTGACCTACTTCATTCTCGTCGACGGCAACGTCTTCAAGCGCTTCATCGTCCAATCGATTCCCAATGCCTATTTCGAAAAATCGCTGCTCCTCTTTCACCAGATCGACGACCAGGTTCGGCGTTATTTTCAAGGGTTGATGATGCTCGCCGTCCTCGATTCCATCTGCCTTGGCGTCGGCCTCAAACTCATGGGCATCTCCGGCGCGTTCCTGCTCGCCGTCATCATCGCCGTGCTTTCCTGGATTCCCTATGTCGGCTCGGTCATCGGCTGTCTCCTCGTCCTGGTGGTCGCCGCCACCGATTACGCTTCGCAAACGTGGATGGCCTACGCCGCGGTCGCCCTCTTCCTTGGCGTGCGCCTGCTCGATGATTTCGTCTTCATGCCCCTTACCGTCGGTCGCAGCCTCCACATTCATCCGGTCGTGACTGTTCTGATGATTTTCGTCGGCGGCGCGGTGGCGGGAATCAGCGGACTCTTCCTCGTCCTGCCCGTTCTCGGCGTGATGATGGTCATGGGCCAACTCCTTGGCCAGCTCTGCACCAACCAACGCCTGCGCGCACGCCATGAACACGCCGGCGCCCTCGCCCGCCAGCGCGCCCAGAAGGGACTCACTCTGTAATTTGTTTTTTCTCGAATCATGGATAAATACGAAATCTCGGAAATCCTCGGCGAAATCGCCGTCCTGCTCGAACTCAAAGGCGAAAACGTCTTCAAGTCCCGCGCCTACACCAGCGCCGCCCGCACCCTCGACCTCCTCGATGAAGATCTCGGCACACTCATCGCCGAAGGCCGCCTCGGCTCGGTCAAGGGCATCGGAAGTGCGCTTCAGGATAAAATCGCCGAACTCTACAAAACCGGCAAACTCCCCTATTACGACGAACTCAAGGCTTCCCTGCCCGCCGGCCTGCTCGAATTGCTCAACATCCCCGGCGTCGGCCCAAAGAAAGCCCGCGCCCTTTACGATAAATTACAAATCGTCAGCCTCGACGACCTCGAAGCCGCCTGCAAGGACGGACGCGTCGCCAGCCTGACCGGGTTCGGCGAAAAAACCGCCACGCGCCTTCTCGAAGGCATTGAGCAATACCGCTCCTACAAAAAGCAACATCTCTACTCCGACGCGATTCTCGTCGCCCACGATCTCGTCGACGCGTTGCGCGAACATCCCGACGTCATCCGTTGCAGCATCGCTGGCAGCCTCCGCCGTTGCAAGGAGACCGTCAAGGACGTCGACCTCCTCGCCTCCTCCAGCGCACCGGAAGAAGTCATGGGCTATTTCTGCACACTTCAGGGCGTCGAGCGCGTCGTCAATCAGGGCCCCACCAAGGCCAGCGTCGTCCTCGTCGGCGGCATCCCCTGCGACCTGCGCGTCGTCAGCGACAAGGAATTCGCCACCGCCCTCCACCACTTCACCGGCAGCAAAGAACACAATGTCGCCATGCGGCAACGCGCGATTGCCGAAGGCAAAAAACTCAGCGAGTGGGGTCTCTTCCTCAATCCCTCCAAAACCGCCTCCAGCGACGGGAACGAAAACTCCGAAAAGCCGGAAGGCGAAATCATCCCCTGCTGCACCGAAGAGGAAATCTTCGAGCAACTCGGCCTCCAGTACATCCCGCCCGAACTGCGCGAAAACATGGGCGAGCTCGAAGCCGCCGAGCAATGTAAAATCCCGCGCCTCCTCGAATGGAGCGACCTGCGCGGCACCTTCCACAATCACACCACCTGGAGCGACGGCAAGAACACCGTGCGCGAAATGGCCGAAGCCGCCCAAGCCATCGGCTTGAGCTACCTCGGCATTTCCGACCACTCCAAGTCCTCCTTCCAGGCCAACGGCTTGAGCGAAGAACGGCTCTTGTCCCAAATCGAGGAAATCCGCAAGTTCAACCGTGAGCTGGAAGATATTCATTTATTCGCCGGCTGCGAGGTCGATATTCTCAAAGATGGACGGCTCGATTACGGGGACGATATTCTCAAACAACTCGATTTCGTCGTCGCCAGCGTCCACAACGCCATGCAGCAACCCGAGGACGAAATGACCCGGCGCGTCATCCGCGCCATGGAAAATCCCTTTGTAACCATGCTCGGACACCCCACCGGACGGCTCCTCCTCACCCGCCAGGGCAGTGCCATCAACATGGCCAAGATCATCGATTGCGCCGCCGAGACCGGCACCTGGATCGAAATCAACGCCAGCCCCTACCGCCTCGACATGGACTGGCGCTGGTGGCATCGCGCCCGCGACAAGGGCGTCAAGTGCTCCATCAATCCCGATGCCCACCGCGTCGGACAACTCGGTTTCCTGCGGCTCGGCGCCAATGTCGCACGCAAAGGTTGGTTGCGCCGGGAGGATGTCGTCAATACGCTGCCTCTTGAGAAAATCCGCGACTTGCTCGAAGCGGAGTAATCCGCCGCGCATTCTCCGCCAACACATGATGCCCTCCTTACGCCATCACTTTTGCACAGCCGTAACAGGCTTCTGTGCCGTGGCCGTGATGACGTCCGTTGCAAATGCCAATACTCTGGCAAACGCCTGGGACGAAACCACCCTCCTGCGCGTTGAGGAGGCCAACGAACTCTTCGCCAATCCCAAGACCCGCCCCAATCCCGCCACGGCCCGCGAAGCCGATTACGGCACCGCCGTCACCCTGCTCAACATCCAACCCAGGACGCCCGGCAATATCGAACATTCCGCGCAAATCTTCTCCCGTCTCCTCGCCCAAAACCCCGACGACGAGATAGGCATCGGCTCCCTTTATTTCCTCGCGCGCATCGAACAGGTTCACCGATCCACGCCTGCGCCCCAAAAAGCTGTCGCCCTCTACCAGCGTCTCATCGCCGCGCATCCCGCCCATCCCTTCGCCCAGATTGCCATCACCAAGATCGCCCTCCTCAAACTCTGCGACGCTCCCGATAACGCCGACAAGGCCGCCGCCCTCGCCGAAGTGGAGACCCTGATTCCACTGCTGACCGATCCCGGCGCGCGCAGTAATTTCGACTACATCGTCGGCACCGCCTGCATCCGCCACCAACTCGGCGACGAGAAAGCGATGAACTACCTCATCGAAGCAGTCAAAATCGGCATTCCCATCCAGATTTCCTCCTCCAACGCCATCGTCCGCATCGCCAATCTCGCCCTGCGCCTCAACCGCAAGGACATCGCCATCTCATATTACGAACGCTTCATCCGTGATTTTCCCCGAGACCGCCGCACCTACACCGTCCGCCTCAGATTGCGCGAACTCAATGTCCAATCCCCGGAGGTCGCCCGATGAAACGCGAAAAAATCCTTCACTCCGTTGGCTTCGGTCTCGTCGGCCTGTTCTATCTCGTCGCCGTCTTTTTTGTCTTTCACAAACCCTCTGAGCAAAACAACAAACAGATCGTCATCCGCATCGCCCACTGGCAACTCGAAGACGGCCTGCGCCAGGCATTCGACGATGTCGGCCGCGAGTTCACCAAACTCCATCCCAACGTCCGCATCGAACAGCTCGTCATCCCTGAACGCATTTTCCCCAATTGGCTCATCACCCAACTCATCGGCGAAACCGCACCCGACCTCATCGAGATCGGTCTGGGAATCGACGACGACCGCCTCGCCCGATTCTTCGTCCCCCTCACCTCCCTCGTCGACGAACCCAACCCGTACAACAAGGGTACCCCGCTCGAATCCGTTCCCTGGCGTAACACCTTCCTCGACGGCATGTACAGCGCCTACAACCCCACGCTGCTTGATTACTATTCCGCCGGGATGACCCAGCACACCATCCGCCTCTACTACAACAGCCTCCTCTACGAAACCCTCATGGGAACCGGAGCGCCGCCACCGCGCGATTTCGTCGCGCTCCAAAACGTCTTCACCAAAGTCGCCGAATACAACCGCATCCACCACACCCAACTCGTCACCATTGCCGGCTCCAATTACAACGGGCCGATCATCATGGATCAGTACCTCAGCAGCCAGTCGCAGAAACTCCAGTTGCGCCTCAACACGCTCCTCGACTTCAGCCCGACCAAGTACGGCACCCAGATCGATTTTCTCCTCGGTCGCTGGAGTTTCGAATCACCCGAATTGCAAAGCGGCCTGACCCTTCAGCACATCGTCGGCAGCAACCTCACCAAGGGTTTTCAGTCGCTGCGCCGCGAGGATGCCACCTTCTATTTCCTCCAGGGCCACGCCCTCATGATTGCCAGCGGAAGCTGGGACGTGCGCACCCTCCGCAGCATGGCCTCCTTCCCCATCGAAGTTTCTCCCGTCCCACTCCCCTCGCCCCAAAACCCCACCTTTGGCGCCTACACCCTCGGCCCTTTCTCCGAGACCGACGAGAGCACCACCAAGTTCGGACTCACACGCCACTCGAAACACCCGAAGGAAGCCATCGAATTTTTGCAATTCATGACATCGCAACGCGGTTGCCAGACCTTCGTCAACACCAGCTACTGGCTTCCCTCCGTCCTCGGCGTCAAAATACCGGAGCCCATCACCGAATTCGCCCCCATCGTCGACGGCTACACCCAGGGCATCGCCTTTCACAATTTCGGCTCCGACGCCATGCTCGTTTTCACCCAAAACCTTTACAAACTCTACAACGACCACGACCCGGTCACCTCCTTCACACAAGCCATCGAACCCCACCTCAAGGCCGCCGTCCGCCGTGATCTCCGCCAGGAGATCGACACCCGCTTCCGCAACATCACCCGCGACGACACCACCCTGGCGGCCCTTCTCTGGAAACTCAGCCACGGCGACAACTCCGAGGAAATCCGCAGCAAGGCCGCCGCCCTGATCCTCAACCAGCACACCATGGAATCCGACACCTACTGTCTGAAAACCGACCTCGACTCCCCCGCCGCCCGCCAACCCTGATTTCCCATGCCCTCCACCATTCCCATCAAGAAAGCGCTCTACGAGTGGCGGCTTTACCTTTTCATTCTCCCGTCCCTGCTCATGGTCGGCGTGTTCATCTACCTGCCGACCTTCAGCGCCGTCTACCACAGCTTCTTCAACTGGCGTGGCGGCGACGCCAAGGAATACATCGGCCTGGAGAATTTCGTCCACCTCTGGAATGACGACATTCTCTGGCAATCGCTCCTCACCGTCACCGTTCTCATCCTGGCCAACATCGTCAAGATGCTCCCCTCCATCGCGCTGGCCGTCGTCATTCACCGGCTCACCAGCGACCGCTGGCAATACTGGTACCGCGTTCTTGTCGTCGTGCCGATGATCGTTCCCGAACTGGTCCGCCTCTTCATCTGGAAATTCTTCTACGATCCCAATTTCGGCGTCCTCAACCGCCTCCTCGATCTGTTCGAATTCAAACCCCTGCTCATCTGGCTCGACAACCATTTCCTCCACTGGGAAGTGTTTCGCGAAGGCATCCCCATCCCCTGGTTGAGCGATCCGCATCTCATCGTCCCGTCGATCATCTTCTGGGGTTTCCCGTGGATCGGCGCGGTCGGCGTCCTCATTTTTCTGGCGGGGCTGGAATCGATCAACAAGGAGATTTACGAAACCGCCGAACTCGACGGAGCCACCGGCGTGCAGAAATTCCTCTACATCGAACTTCCCCTCATCCTGACGCAAATCCGGCTGATGATTATCTTGCTGGTGATCGGCACGATCCAGGGATTCGGCCTGCAACTCCTCCTTCTCGGACAGGACGGCGGCGCGGGCGGTGCGGGAATGGTGCCGGGCTTGTGGATGTACAACCGCGCGTTCGGCGCGGGCCAATTCGGTTACGCCTGCTCCATCGGGCTGTTCCTGTTCGTCATTATCCTCACACTCACGTGGGTGAACAACAAATATATCCGGGTGCAAAAATGACCGACGCCGAAGATTATCCCATCGTCAAAACCGCCGGAACCCGGCATCGGGAAGTGCCCAAGCATCTCTTCATCTGGTGCATCCTTGCCATCGAACTCCTGCCCTTCTACATGATGGTGCAGATCAGTTTCAAAAATAACCTCGTGTTCAACGCGAACCCCTGGTTCCCCGTCCTGCCCGACGCCACGGTCATCGACAATTTCCGTTTCGCCATCCACCTCATCCTGCCCTACATCGCCAACACCCTTTTCGTGGCCGTCACCTCCACCTGCTGCAATCTCCTCATCGCCATCCTCGCAGCCTACTTCTTCGCCCGCTACAAGATGCCCTTCGCCAATATGCTCTGGTCAGCCTTCATCGTCCTGATGCTCATTCCCAGCGTCGCCAACATCGTTCCGCTCTTCTCCATCGTCAAAAACCTCAACCTCCTCAATACCCTCTCCGGCCTCATTGCCGTCGCCGTCGCAGGAGGACAGGTGTTCAATATCTTCGTCCTGCGTAATTTCATCGAAGACTTGCCGCGCGATCTTTTTGAAGCCGCCGAAATGGACGGAGCGGGACATTTTCGTCAGGTCTTCACCATCGTCATTCCACTGAGCGGCCCGATCATCGGAACGCTTTTCATTCTTTCATTCCTCGGCTGCTGGAACGACTTTCTCCTGCCACTGACCTTCCTGCGCGATCAACACCTCTTCACTCTCGGCGTCGGCCTGATCTACCTCGATGGCGAATATGTCAAGGAGTGGGGCCACATCATGGCGGCGTTCATGACCGCGAGCATTCCGCTGCTGTTGATCTTCCTCTTCACGATGAAACTCTTCATTCGCGGCCTAAGCGCCGGTGCGTTGAAGGGGTAGCGCGTATTTAAATATTGTGCCCGCACAGAAGATGGAGGACTCCGTCCTCCATCTTCTGTGCGGGCACAATATTTAAATACGCGCTATAGTGATTTCGCCTAATATTTCTACATAATGTTATAAAATTTCAAATAATTCTATAGCTTGTTT
>DBTH01000113.1:0-10089 GCA_002306945.1 Methylacidiphilaceae bacterium UBA1321
GGTGATCGGCGTATCGATCACGCGCTTGGCGCCGAAACGCTTGAGCAGTCCCTGGCTGACCTTGTACGCGCCGTCGTATTCGGCCACTTCCTCGCCGAGCAGAAGGACGTTTTCGTCGCGTTCCATTTCCTCGGCCAGTGCCTGGTTGAGAGCTTCGCGGTAGGTGATGACTTGCATGGGGAAAATTTTCGGTTCGGGTTGAAAGGCAAAAAGATTTTAGACGGAATTAACGGAATAGGGGGCTCATGGAGAGCGATCCAGGTTTCTTTTTATTCTGATTAGCAATTCCTTTAGTTCCGTTAATTCGGTCAAAAAATCAGATCGGTTTATTGCGGAAGGGAATCTCGTTGATCTGGGTTTCCGGTGTGAAGATGTCCTCGTAGATCGTTTCCAGCGCGGGCTCTTCACTCTTTTCGGCGAAGTCGTAGGCTTCCTGCGCGACGGCAGTGGCTTTCTTGTCGATCTCTTCGAAGTCGGTCTCTGTGGCGATTTTTTCGTCGAGCAGGCGGGTGCGGTAGAGCAGGAGCGGATCGTATTTCTTGTACTTCTCGATCTCCTCGCGCGTGCGGTAGGTGCCGGGGTCGGACATCGAATGACCGCGATAGCGGTAGGTGTGGATTTCCATCAAAGTCGGCTGGCTCTCGGTGCGGGCGAGGGAAACCGCCTCAGCCGTCTTGGCGCGGACGTCGTCGATGTCCATGCCGTTGGCCGTGATGCCGGCCATGTCGTAGCCGTCGGCGCGTTTGACCAGCGGCGAACCGGCTGAGGAACGCGAGACGCTTGTGCCCATCGCATACTCGTTGTTCTCAATGATATAAATAATCGGAAGTTTCCAGAGTGCGGCGAGGTTGAGTGATTCGTGGAAGACGCCCTGGTTGATCGCGCCATCGCCGAGGTAGCAAAGCGTCACCGCGTTGGTGCCTTTATATTTTTGCGCGAATGCGATGCCGATGCCGAGCGCGCTCTGGCCGCCGACAATGCCGTGGCCGCCGTAGAAATGTTTGTTCGCGTCAAAGAAATGCATCGACCCACCCTTGCCGCGCGAGCAACCGGTGGCCTTGCCGAAAAGTTCGGCCATGCACGCCTTCGGATCCATGCCGCGGGCCAGTCCGTGACCGTGGTCGCGGTAGGCGGTGATGACGCCGTCGTCGGGATTGAGCACCGAGATCGTGCCGACCGCAACGGCTTCCTGTCCGATGTAGAGATGGCAGAAACCTTTGATCTTGGCCTGCTGGAAAGCCTGGGCCGCCTTTTCCTCGAAGCGGCGGATCTGCAACATCTGTCGGTAAAGCTCCAGCTTGCCTTCGCGGTCGAGCGAAGGCAGGAGAGAAGTATTAGACAAACTTTGGCCTTTCATGGATGCTTTATCAGTTGCTGGCATATCGGGTTTGTAATATGGAGGGGCTCAGTGGGTTAATCAAGTGACCAAATGCAAATAGCCTCAAGTAAAAGAATAATTTATTCTTTCCTGTTTTATTCCACAGCATATCTTATCCTTGTGTCAGACGCATTATTTAAACACCTAATATAAGCATAAAGCCTGCCTAATTATGAGCACCCTTTCTACAGAGAGCTGGAAGAAATCCTTTCGTTCCCTTTTCAATCAAGCTGTTGACAAATACCGTTCCGGCCAGCGTGGAGCCGACACCTTCTTTTCGGCCTCGCAGATTGAAGAATTAGCCGCTTTCGGTTATAAACCGCAGGAATTGTACGACTTTGCGGAAGATCGGGTGAAATATGGCGAGCCCGATTTGGAGCTGGCCCTGGCCATAGCTGCCGTCCGCCGCGATTATTTTTTCCAGGTGCAACAAGGCAAACTGTCCGGCAATGTCATCGCGATGTCCTCCTTGGCTGGCAAGGATCAATCGGTCGAAGGCATCGTCTGGCTGCCACGCATCATCGGCAAGGCCAAGGCGAAGCTTCGCGGCGAGATGCCGCCCGACCTGATGTACAGTTGCTCAGGCGACCGGAAATTTTTCAAGGATAACAACGTCGGCCCGGTGGAGTTTCTGCGCGCCGTCTGGAAAGCCGATGGCAACGACGGCATCGTGATCGAATTCGTCAAAGAGCAGCGCGCCAGCAAACTCTGAGTTTTTTTGCTTCAGGGGGCTCGGATTGATGAATCAGCAGAGATTCGAGTGTCTGCGTAAGCGGTAACCGGCGAGCATGACCAACCCTCCGAGGAAGATCAATGCATAGGTGGTCGGTTCTGGTGCAGCAGAAGTAACGGAGACGCTATCGAAATAAGCCTGACCTTCAGTTACCTCAGCACTTTCAGAAGAGCTGTTGGTACCATAAGTAATGCCTTGCAACGTCAGCGTCAGCAAGGCCCCGTCTGTAAGCGTCCAGTCGCTTGCACTAAAAGTGGTCAACGTCTGCCAGTTGCTCTCGCTATCGAGATAGCTGGCCGTGGTCAATCCCGTGGAGCTATTGTAGGAAATCTTCAGAGTCACATCAGTAAGATCAATGCCGTCTGTTTCTCCCAAATCTCCTGTGCTCGTATTCGTGAACAGGTCATTCACTACCGATCCGTTAGAGACGTAACGATCAATGGCTACCTGCAAATAGTTATTTCCATTGTATACATTCAAGGACAAATTCACGTCCTGGTTTCCACTCAACGAGTTAAACGAGTCGAGATGAATGACCGTTTGCACTGACCAGTCGCTCGTCGCGGAATAATTGATGGTCTGATTCCAATAGGCCTGGGCGTTCACATTGGAAGCAGAAGATGCGGTAAAATTGAGGTGACCGCCGGAAAAGGTCAACCCGGCTGGAACGGATGAAAAATTATTTCCGTTGTCCAGATTATCGGTAACGGTTGCCGCGTGGGCAAATCCAGTAGTGAGAAGTAACAACGCCCCTAAAAACAATCCCTGTAGTTTCATTGGTTTGGTCTCTGGAAAAAACTTATACAAAAAGCCGCCCGTAAATGCAATGAGATTGTTAAGGTTGTAAACAATCCAAATAATGTAGACCCCCGAAAAAGAATTGCCCCGCGATGCCGTGGGGAAGGTTCTTTCGACCCTCGTTACAAGGGGGAGACGGCGGTCGGTCTGCCGCCTTCCAGTGAAGGCATGGCTTTATCCCGACGCGCTTAGGCCTCCATATTGATTAAATATCGGCAGAAAGAATGGAATCCGCAAACACGCGCACCGCAGGGCAAATGGTTCAAGATGTTCGGACGTGCTGTCCGACTTTTGCGCTACACCGAGTTTTCAAAGATCAGTTGTCCCGGAAGGAACAACCTAGCGCGGTCTGAAGTGCCTTTCTGACCTTGTCGTGCCAGGCGTTCACTTCCTTCTCTGTTAATGTTCGGTCAGAGTCCCGATAAGTCAAGGCATATGCCAAAGATTTTTTATCGGCCGGAATTTTTTCGCCTTTCTCGTCAAGGAAAATATCGAACAGGTCGATCGATATGAGCCCTGGAATGTGCGCCTTCCTGATCGTCTCGCGCACCTGTTCGTGCGGGAGGTCGCGTGGCACGACGACGGCAAGGTCGCGGCGCATGGCGGGAAATTGCGGCAGTTCCTTGAACTTCGCCGGCGCTTCCTCTTCGTCGATCCACGAGGTCAAATCGTACTCGGCGTAGAAGACCGGAGTCTTGATGCCGTGCAGTTTCAAATCGGCGGCGCCGACTTTTCCAATCTCGATCGCCGCCTTCGCGGGCAGGCCGGAGAGGCATTGGAGGAAATCGGTTGCGGCCTTGAGGTCGAAGAGATCGGCCTTGCGTTCGGGACGCCACCAGGCGGCGTCTTCGATTTCACCGGCAACGAGCAATCCGAGGCGCATCGGTTCGGCGGTAGCGCCGTCCTTTTGCACATAGACGCGACCGGTCTCGAAGAGTTGCACTCCGGCGGCACCGCGCGAGAGATTGCGGGCGGCAACGGCCAGCAGCGTGTTCTTCAGGCTGGTGCGCAACTGGGTATACTGTTCATTGAGCGGATTGGTCAGCGTGACGGCGAGGGCCGGGTCGGCGAATTTCTTGTCGACGAGCGAATCGGTGATGCACTCGTCCCAACCGCGCGCGGCGAGCGTTTTGCGCAGGATGCGGAGTTTGTTGTAATGGCGGTCGGCTTTGCTCTCGGGGTTGATGCCGAAGTGAATCGTCGAGGGCAGGGCGGTGAGGCCGTGCAGGCGGGCGATCTCCTCAATGAGATCGACTTCGCGGTCGAGGTCGTGACGGAAGGAGGGAACCTCCCACTGGATCGCGTTGGCGTCGCGGCTGAGGATGTGAAGTCCGAGACCGGTGAGCCACTGCTCGATCTTTTCAACAGGAACGTGCGCACCCATGAGCTTGTCGACGGCGGCGGGCCGCAGGGCGACATGGAATTTTTCAATCGGCAACGTGCCTTCGTTGCGTGGGGAGCCGACTACCTGCGCTCCGGCCAATTCGGTCAAGAGTTGAATGGCGCGGTCACGGGCGAAAGTGAGGAAGCCCGCATCCACGCGGCGTTCGTAGTGGTAGGACGAATCCGACATGAGTCCGAGACGTCGGCTGGTGCGGCGAACGTTCTGCGGCTTGAACCAGGCGGCTTCGAGGAGAATCTCGGTAGCCGATTCGGTGACGCCGCTGTGGAGTCCGCCCATGACACCGGCCAGGGCGACGGCTCCGGCTTCGTCGGCGATGACGATGTCGTCAACGAGCAGGTCGTAGGTCTTCTCGTCGAGCGCGGCGAATTTCTCGCCTGTTGCGGCGTGACGCGCGTGAATGGTCTTGCCGTGGAGCTTGGCCACGTCGAAGGCGTGCAACGGCTGGCCGGTTTCCCACAGGACGAAATTGGTGATGTCGACGACGTTATTGATCGGCTTGTGGCCCATCGCGGAAATCTTGTCGGCGAGCCATTGCGGGCTGGGGCCGACCTTGACGTTGACCAGGTGGGTCGCGGAATAGAACGGCGCGATCTCGGGCGCATCGAGTTTGAGCGACCAGGAATTGGCTTCAGCCGAGGCGGAAAAATGCGAAATGGGCCAGGTCTTGAGCGTGCCCGCGCCGATGGCGGCGACTTCGCGCGCCATGCCGAGATAAGACAGCAGATCGGGGCGGTTCGGCGTCACTTCGACCTCGAACAAGGTATCGCCGGGCTGGTATTCATGGAACAACTTGCCGACGGGCGCGTCCTCTGGAAGGATCAGGATGCCGTCAGATTCCTTGGCCAGACCGAGTTCCTCGGCCGAGCAGCACATGCCCTGGGAAAGTTCGCCGCGCAGTTTGGATTCCTTGATGACGAAATCGGCGGAGAAACGCGCACCGGGCAAGGCCAGAGGGATCTTGTCCCCGGCCTTGAAATTCTTCGCGCCGCAAACGACCTGGCGTTCGCCCTGGCCGTCATTGACGCGGCAGACGCGCAGGCGGTCGGCATTGGGGTGCGGGACGAAGCTGACGATCTGGCCGACAACGATGTGGGGGCTTTCCAGTCCGCTCTTTTCCACTCCTTCGACGGTGTTGCCTGCGAGCGTGAGTCGCTCGAAGAGTTCATCCGCGGGGAGCGTGATGTCGACGTAATCTTTCAGCCAGCGTAACGAGAATTTCATAGGGAAACGGACATTTCACTCTGACTCGACCTAAAAGTCAATCCGCCGCCCAACGGTAGCTCCTAATTTGAATTTAGGTGTTTTTTTTGTCTACTGGCCAAAATTTGTGATGCTTGTCTAAAAAAACAACGTAAAAAACATTGCCTATTACATGCCCTATGACACATGGTCCACCCTGTATATGCATTGAAGCCCATTGGGCATCTTCAGGCACATGTGTAGGACGGGTAAATTCTGAGTGGTTTGGTATGTGTCCGTAAATTGCAAAACCTTTCTCCTGTATACATTGAATGATTGTTTTTTTGCATTGCTCACGCCATTTATGAAATGCCTTAATAAGCAAACCATCATTATTCCAATCTTCAAGAGTCTGTCCTTGAGTAGGATCAAATGGAGAAAAATTAAGGCAAAATTGAACGGGTGGCTGTACGAAAACCGTTCCTGACTGACCTTTGAGTGGATTTGAATTAGCCGCTTGATTTCGCAGCTTGTTTCTATTTTTGCCCACTTGTAAGCCTTGACCGATAAAAGCTTTGCATCGTCGTTTTCTTAATTTTTTTATACGAAGGCTCATTCGGTGGAAGATTTCCACGCGCTTCTTTCCAAGGCGTTTCGGAATGAGTCAGATATTCCAAGTGATAATCTGGCTTATCTCCATACTCTTTTAAAACACCTTTAATTAAAGCGACTTGGTCATTGTTTAATTGCCTTTCGACAGACGTAATAATTTCTTCTTTGACGTCTTTCTTTATGCAAACTTCACCCTTAAGAACCGAAAGCTTTTTGACTTCATTCCATACAGCGACACAAACCGGTCCATGAACCCAAGCTTTGAAATCTTCTGGAATTAATGCATTATCGTAAAAAACAAGATGCCAAGCATCTACGTAATACAAGAGCTTTTGCAACTTCAAATGACTCATAGCTCCATGTATTGCAAGGATATATTTAGCTAAATCAAATGCAAGAATTTGTGGAAATTCACGGCCCATAATTACCTTGTAGCAAATTGGAAAAGATAGACCAATTGTTTTTTACAAATCGGTCGTTCTTATAAGATTACATAAATCGACATACTTCTCTATTGGGAATTAAATAAAGGTTGCTATCTCAGTCTGTAGTAACAAGAAGCAGTCGCCACTAAAAAAAGACTTTAGCACATCGCTAGTCTGGGCGTTAGTCTTGCGTGTGCAGGGTGCGCTGCGTGTGCGGATTAATTGGAAAGAGTGGTGTCGGCGCGAGCGCTCTTGCGTTCTCCAACGCCCGGTTTCCCGCCAGCTTCCTGATTCAGACAACGATCCACCCCGCAGATGTGGCTGACGAGCCATTGACTCAGGATCGATTTCAAATCCATCACGAGGCTCAGGCGCGCGCCTTCGGACTCGTATTTCTTGCGCCACTGCACGTACGTATCGATCAGGGCAGCGTGCGCCTTCTTGTTCTTTTCGGCGGCGGGGCAACGGCGCGCCTCCATGATCGCTTCCTCGGCGGCAAAATGTTTCTGCACGTAATCGCCGAGGAAATCGAGCATGCCGTCCACCTCCCCGCGACCCTTGCCTTGTTGAGCGGCCTGTTCGAGCTGGTTGATCATCGCAAAGAGCGAACGGTGCTGGTCGTCGACGAGCTTGACGCCGGTCGACATCGTGGGCGCATCGTAGGCGAGCGGCTTGTCCGCGGCGGTATCGGGCGCGGAGGCGGCATCGTTCACGGCCCGCGCTGCCAGTCGAGTCAACACTTCCGCGACGTCGTGTTGAAAAAGCAGGATTTTCTGGATATTGGCTTCAACGCGCTGACCAAGTTTGATCGCAGCTTCGCTGACCGAGACGGAATTCCGGATGGCGGTATCGGCGCGTTCCGAAGCCTTATGGCATTGCTCGGCCACCGTCTTGACCTGATCGGCGACGACGGCAAAAGTTGCCCCGTATTTTCCGGCGTGGACAGCTTCGACACCGGCGTTGATGGCGAGGATTTTGGTTTGCAGGCTGACCTCGGTCAAATCCCGGCTGATGAAAGCGATGTCCTTGTTGGAATCGATCATCTTCCGGATCGCGTCGTTCATCGCTTCCCCGGAAACCTTGATCTCCTCAATAGCGAGATTCATTTCATCATTAGCATGCAGTCCGTCTTGTATGCTTTTCATATCATGCAAACTAATGTCGGCAGATCCTCTCCACGGAAATAGAGAAAACAATGTAGAATTTTTGCGTATAGATGTGATACGCAGAAACTCGAACCGTATTGTTTTGAGTATTCGATTTCCAGGTCAGGAACGGATGACCGCCCGGAAACGGGCTAGCGCAACGGCTGGATTCCACAACGCCCACGCGACCAGACCACCGAGCGCATAGCTCAAAACATCCCAGACATCCGCCGTGCCGTGATGCAAAAAGTCGGGCCCGAATATTTCAAAGAAGAACGACCACAGGACGACGTGGAAAAGCACTTCACTCCATGACGGGGCGTTGTCGTGCACGCGCAGTCCGATACAACGGTAGGTCAGGAGAAAAATCGGCAACGCCGCGGGCACCAGCAGGAGATCGTTCCAGTGGCCACGAAAGAAATATTCGCCACGCGGCAGATGCGGTTTGATGAGATAGCGGTTGGCGAAATAGAGCGCCGTAGTGGCGAGAAAAACCGGGTCGCGCCAATAACGGAATCTTGCCTCGTCCGCATTCATGAGGCGTAGAGAATGGCGAGGTTGTAGAGCGTTACCACCGCGGCGGCGGTAAAAAGCTGGAGAAAGAAAAGTCCAAAGCCGCGCTGGGGATTTTCCGCTACGAGAGCCCGACTGGTGACGTGCCGCGATTTCATAGCTATTACCTTCGCCCCATTTCCATTTTTTTCAAGGCAGGGGCAATCCCCCTGCACCCACGCGACGCGGAAAAGCCTGTCACCGCAGTCTGCGACCCCACTCATCGACCGCGTAGGCGCGCACCTTGAGCATGCTGTCGTAATAGGTGCGCACTTCCGGCTCGGACCATTTCGGATGATTCTTCCGAATGAGTTCCAGACTCCACTTCTCTGCCAATTCGAGATCGGACGGAGTCAGTTTGTGGTAAATGCGCCGGTACAAAAACGCATCCACCTTTTTAGCAAAGAAATCGAAGTCCATGCGGAGCGCGCTCATGTTAGAACAAATCGCCTGACTTTGTCACCAGTATCACGGGGGGGTGCAAAAAGCGTTGGGGCGGCAATCTTCAAGAGTATCGAGGAGTCCTTGAACGAGGTCGCGATTATCTGTAACATTACCTGCACTCCATGTCATCCTGAGCAAAGCGTAGCGACGTCGAAGGATCGGCGTGAAAACTTCACGATTGTTCGTGTTCAATCGACTTCCGAAAAGTGCTTTCGAGCCGCTCTGCCTCTGCCAGGCCTTCGGCCTCGTTTTTAATTCCTTAAATTCCGTTAATTCCGTCTAACTCCCCTATTCTCTTTTCGTTAATCTCGTCAAAAGCTTTTTCTTCGTTACATTGGGAACATGATCGACCCGCAACCGGCGAGCCTCTTTCAACGCGACCGCACACCCGTTCCGGCGATTGTCGGCCTCGAAAAAACCGAAGCTCATCCCGCGCTTCACCTCCCGCTCTTCTGCCGGATTCTCACCGTCGATTTCCACAGCGCACTCACCTCCGGCGAAGGAGTCGCCACGCTCAACCTCGAAGCCGCCCCCATCGCCGCGCCGCACCTGAGAATGCATTGCTCGTTCCGCAACGTCCGCGAATTCGCGCTCACGCATCTCCCCGCCGAGGGCTTCGATTGCCCCTGCTTCGCCATCGACGACGCTCGCCATCTCGGCAATCCGAATATCAACTGGGAAGTCGGTGACACGAAGACTGGCACGTTCCATTTCTACGCCCAACACGCCGAGATTGTCTCGGTCGTCTTCGAGTCGTAATTTCCAGCCCGGCAAGCCGGAACCCATAGCATTTCAAATAATTCTATAGCCACTTTTGACTATCCGTAAATGCCCGTTCGCATTTCAAGGCATTATGCACAGACCGGAATAGCGGGCTTACCCTGCCGGGTACGTTGCCGCTTGCCCGGTCTCTGACAAAATGAAGCTCGCTTCCTCGCACGAATGGGCTATTCTGGTGGAATGTCTTTTCAAAAGCTCGGCCTTTCCGAGGATGTCGTCCATGGCGTCCAGTCGATGGGCTATATCGATCCCACACCCATCCAACTCCGCGCCATCCCGCTTATCCTGAAGGGGTCCGACATCATCGGCGCGTCCCAGACCGGCACGGGTAAGACCGCCGCTTTCGCTCTCCCGATCCTCACCAAACTCGCCAAGCACGGCGCCCTGCGCACCCTCATTCTCGAACCCACCCGCGAACTCGCCGCCCAGGTCGAAACCGCCTTGCGCGACTACGCCCGCTTTTCCAACCTGCGTGTCAGCGTCGTCTACGGCGGCGTCGGCTACGGCCCGCAACTTTCCGATCTCAAAAAGGGACTCGATGTCCTCGTCGCCACCCCCGGTCGTCTCCTCGACCACATGGAACAGGGGAACGTGAAGCTCGACGCCATCGAATATCTCGTCCTCGACGAAGCCGACCG
>DBTH01000113.1:10354-13759 GCA_002306945.1 Methylacidiphilaceae bacterium UBA1321
ACCGCATGCTCGACATGGGATTCATGCCCGACGTGCGTCGCATCATCGAACACCTTCCCCGCAAACGCCAGACCTGCCTCTTCTCGGCCACCATGCCGCCCGAAATCGCTCACCTTTGCGAATGGGCCCTCATCAATCCCGAGTCCGTCGAAATCGGCCAGCGCCGTTCCCCCGCCGAATCGGTCAGCCACGCCATCTACCCCGTCGCCGCCACGCAGAAATTCGACCTCCTCCTGGCCCTGCTCAACCGCACCGAATACGATTCCTGCCTCATCTTCACCCGCACCAAGCACGCCGCCGACCGCGTCGCTTCGCAGCTTAAACCCATCAACCGCTCCGTCGCCGTTCTCCACTCCAACCGCACCCAGCGCGAACGCACCGAAGCCCTTGAAGGTTTCCGCTCCGGCAAATATGAGGTCATGGTCGCCACCGACATCGCTGCCCGTGGTCTCGACGTCAGCGGCATCAGCCACGTCATCAATTTCGACGTTCCCCAACACGCCGAGGACTACGTCCACCGCATCGGTCGCACCGGTCGCGCCGAAGCTACCGGCGATGCCTTCACGCTGATGACTGCCGAAGAAGCCGACGATGTCGCCTCCATCGAGCGCTTCATCGGCAAGGCCATCAAACGCGTCAAACTCGACAAGTTCGAATACGTCTACACCGTCATCCTCGATCAGGCAGGAAGCGGTGCCACCCGCGTCGGCATGCATAATGTCCGCGGGGGCCGTTCCGGTAAGGGCTACACCTTCGGCATGCGTCGGCGCTGATAGGCGGACATCACGCAGGCTATTGTATTTCAATGGCTTGCAATACGCATGAGCCCGGTTTTTGCCTGTTAATATCCCTCATTAGTTTTACAAATTTCATCACGAATAAGCTAATGAAAAATAGACAACAAGCCGTCTCTCTATTAAGTTGAATCACTTTATGAACATGTCGCGTGCCGAATTTCTGAAGAAGATGGGCATTACATTGGCCGGTATCGGATTCGGCGCCAGCCTGACCCGGACTTTCGCTCAAACCCTCAGCGCCCCCAACACCACCGCCCCGGTCGTTCCTCTCGCCAACGCCACGCCGACCACTCCTGCTGCGCCCAAGCCGCTCATGGTCTCCAGCGGCCCCGGATTTGGCAACCGCCTCGCCCTCACTTTCGACGACGGCCCCACTCCCGGCATTACGGAGCGCGTCCTGGCTGAACTCAAGAAACGCGATCTGCGCGCCACCTTTTTCATGATTGGCCGCAACGTGAAAGCCTATCCCGACCTCGCCAAGCGGGTCTACGAGGAAGGCCACGAAATCTGCAATCACAGTTTTACCCACCCGAAACTCAGTTCACTGCCCGACGACCGTGTCCGCGAGGAAATCGTCCGCACGCAGGAGGAAATCGTCAAGGCCACCGGTTATCGCCCCGTCTGGTTGCGTCCGCCCTACGGCGCTTTCCACCGCGACCGCCAGGGTTACATTCCCCAGGCTGAAAATCTCGGCATCGTCCTCTGGAGTATCGATCCGCGCGATTGGGCCCAGCCCGGTTCGCAAAAGATCACCGACACGATTATTACTCAGGCCCGCCCCGGTTCGATCATCCTCTGTCACGATCTCCACGCGCAGACCGCCGACGCCCTGCCGACCATTCTCGACCGCCTGCTCGAACACGAATTCGAGTTCATCAATATGTCGGGATTCCTCGGCCAGCCTTACGTCACCGTCGCGTGAACCATTTTGTTCCCCCGGTATTCTCAGAGGAACAGGAATGCTCTATAAACGGCGCAGATAATCGAACGTGTAGAGGCCGGAATCGTGCCCGTCCTTCCAGACCGGTTGCACGGCATAACCGCCCGTCACGTGAACCGCGCGCAGGACGAAACTCTCGGGCTTGTAGCTGACCAGGGGCCGTTCCACGTGACCGAGCACGTCGGGTTCGCCCCGGCAGGCGGCGCAGGGACAGGCCCGGCGGAGGGCTTCGAGTTTGAAATAGGTCTCACGGCCGTCGCTCCAGACGATGGCCAATTCGTCGCCGATGGGATCGATGCGGGTGGGGTGTGCGGATTCAGCCATGGGGGATTTATCGGGAAAAGGCGCGCTTGCGGCAATGAAAATATGGCGATGCTCACGAACGCTTCCGCTTCTTTCTTTTGCAATCACGAGTTTGCTGCTACCTTTTCGTTAGAATGCTTCCGCTCGTCCGCCATCTCTACCTGCACGTCCCCTTCTGCGCGAAGGTGTGCCCCTATTGCGCGTTCTACGTGCACGGCGGCAGCGCCGGTCTGCAACGGCGTTACGTGGCGGCGGTTTGCAAGGAAATCCAGCGAGCCCGGTCGCGCTACAAGCTCGATTTGCAGACGGTCTACTTCGGCGGCGGAACGCCCTCGATGTTGTCGGTCGATCTGTTCGTGGCCATCGCGCAAGCCCTGCCGTCGAATCAGGTCGTGGAGTTCACGCTCGAAGTCAACCCCGCCACCGTCACGCGGGCCAAGGCCGACGCGTGGAAAGCGGCCGGGGTCAACCGCATCAGCCTCGGCGCACAATCCTTCGACGCCGATTATCTCAAGCTCCTGGGCCGCCAGCATGTGCCGGAGGACATCTCCGAAACGGTACGCCATCTGCGCGAGACCGGTTTTGAAAACATCAATATCGATCTCATGTATTCCCTGCCCATGATGCCGGAGGAAACCTGGGAGCGGACGTTGAAGGCGGCGCTCGATTGCGGGCCGAATCATGTCTCCGCGTACGCGCTGACCTATGAGGAGGACACGCCGTTTTACGAGAAGCTCAAGCGCGGCGCGTGGAAGACCGACGAGGAACGCGAAATCCGCATGTTCAACATCACCTACGATCTCCTGCGCGAGGCGGGGTTTGACGCTTACGAAGTTTCCAATTTCGCGCGGCCTGGTTTCGAATCGATCCACAATCTGTCCTATTGGCGGGGCGAAGATTATCTCGGCATTGGGCCGAGTCCGTGTTCGACCGTGGCCGGTCAACGCTGGAAGAATTTCGAGGACACCGAGGCCTACATCGTACGCATCGACCGGGAAGAATGCCTGCGCACCGAGATCGAAAACCTGACTCCCGAAATCCGACGACGGGAAAAAATCATGCTCGGCCTGCGCACGCGCGAAGGCGTGGAAATCGATTGCCTCGGCGATCAGGGTGACGAGATTTGCCAGTTGGTCCGCGACAAGCTCGCCGTCGTCCGCGATGGCCGCCTCACCCTGACCCAGCGCGGCCGGATTGTCGCCGACAGCATCACGGAAATGTTCTGCTAGAATATTTCAAAGTATCAGGCACACAAAGACTGGGGGCGCTGCCCCCCTATCCCCCGCTAAAGGGGATGATACCCTTTAAAAAACCCATGAGGATTCTTAAGGAAAACACCTCCTTAAACCAGATGTTTTGGGGGCA
>DBTH01000009.1 GCA_002306945.1 Methylacidiphilaceae bacterium UBA1321
TGTAGGCCTGGCGGGCGAAGGCGACTTTGTTCTCGGTGGAGGTGAGTTCCTCGGTGAGTTGCATCATGTTCTGGTTGGCCTTGAGGTCGGGGTAGGCTTCGGCGACGGCGAGGAGTCGGCCCAGGCCGCTGGTCAGGGAGGCTTCAGCTCCGGAGAGTGCCTTCATGGCGGAGGCGTCGCCGGGATTTTGCGCGGCGCGGGTGCTGGCGGTGACGGCGGCACTGCGGGCGGCGATGACGGCTTCAAGGGTTTCGCGTTCGTGCTTGATGTAGCCCTTGGCCGTTTCGACGAGATTCGGGATGAGGTCGTAGCGGCGTTTGAGTTGGACGTCGATCTGGGCGAACGCGTTTTTGAAGCGGTTGCGCAGGGCGATGAGGTTGTTGTAGGCGCCGATGACGTAGAAAACGACGATGAGCGCGATGACGAAGAGAATTCCCAGTACGAGGAGGATGGGCGAGGTTGACATGGCGGTTCCTTTTTTTTGGTGATCCGTGGTTGTCGGACAGAATCTAAGTTGGAGGATTTATGGCGTGTTGCAATGAGAAATGAGCGGAAGATTTTTATCGGGAACTCGGGAAATCAAAAAAGGGAAAAGACCGGGAAGGCGATGCGGGATGTTCTTTGCTTCTGGTTGAGTGTGTGCGAGTCAAAAAACTTTTCCGCCCTTGGGTTGCTGGCTCGGCTTGGGATTGTTGAGGAGGTAGAGTTTTTTGAGGGCTTCGATGGTGAGTTCTTTGGCGACCTTGCCGCCGGCTCCGGGGGTGTCGTAGAGGACTGTGGCGAAGACGTAGGTCTTGTCGCCGCGGGTGAGGTAGCCGACGAACCAGCCGAGGTTGTAGTTGTTGTGGTCGTCGACGCCGGTGCCGGTCTTGCCGCGCAGGACGGTTTTGCCCTGTTTGGTGACGATCATGATTTCCTTGACGAGATCCATGCTGCGTTGTGAGACGGGGAGTTCGTTGCGGACGAGTTTGCGCAGGAAGTCGACTTGTTCGTTGGGCGAGATTTTGAGTGTGCTGCCGAGCCAGAATGTGGTGAGGCCGCCGGAGATGTCTTCGTTGCCGTAATGAAACTTGGTGACGTATTCTTTCATGCGCACGGGGCCGACTTGCGCGGCGATGTCCTGGTAGTAGGGAACGCAGGAGACGGCAAAGGCGCTGCGCATGGTTTGGTCGCGGTTCCAGTCGATATTCCAGCGTTTGATGCGGTCCCATTTCCAGACGGTGTTGGTGTCGGCAACGACGCCGGTGTCGAGGGCGATGAGTGAGTTGGGAATCTTGAATGTCGAGCAGGGGGAGAACCGCTTCATGCAGGTTTCCGGGTAGAGGCAGACGGTTTCGCCGGTGGCGAGGTCGTTGAGGAGGAATCCTGCCTTGTAGCCCTTGAAGAGGGATTTGAGTTCGATGATGACGGGCGGGTCGGCCTTGTCGGCGGCGCTGGCGTGGGGAGTGAACAGGGAAAGAATGAGGGCGATGTAGCAGGGTAAAAATGTGATTGGGCGCATGGGTGAGGCGAAGGGCTGAATGATTTGGCTGCCTGGTCAGGCGTAAAAGGGGTTGTGTTTTTTCTCGTCGCCAACGGTGGTCATCGGTCCGTGACCGGGGCAGAGAATGGTGTCGTTTCCGAGGGAGAGGATCTTCTTGCGGTTGTTGTCGAGGGCTTCTTCGTAGGCCGCGCTCGCCCCGCCCATGGAACCCGCAAAGAGTGCGTCGCCGGTGATGGCGACCGGTTGGGCCAGGCCCTTGATGAGGTAGGTGGTGCTGCCGCGCGAATGGCCGCTGGTGAGGCGCGTTTCGACGAGGAGATTGCCGACGCTGAAGGTGCGGCCTTCGGTGAAGGACTCGACCATGCCGATGGCTTCCTCCTTGGCGACGGCGACGCGGGCGTTGGTGGCGTTCTTGACGGCGGTGATGTCGGAGATGTGATCGACGTGGGTGTGTGTGAGGAAGAGAAAGGGAATCGTCAGGCCGAGTGTCTGGACGTCTTCAAGCAGTGGCGTTGCGTCGGCTCCGGTGTCGAAGACAGCGCCGGTCTTTTCCTTCGGGTCCCAGACGAGATAAGCGTTGACTGTCATGTCGCCGTATTGAGTGGTGAATTGCCGCAGCCCATCGATGTGGACATTGCCGGTGGGATAATAAGAGCCCTTGGCCAGAGCGAGGAGTGCCTCGGCGTTGAGGCGCAGGGGCAGGGCGAGAGAGCGCAGGGCCGGTTCGATGAGTTGGCCTTGCTGAATCGCGTAAAGATCGCTGAGGGGAATGATGGCCGTGGCTGCCAATTGCTCGTCGGAAAAATCGAGGCCGCGCTGGGCTTTGCCAACCACATCAACAAAGGTGTCTTCGAGCGGAAGGGTCATGGAAAGAAATTAGGACAGGTGTGATCGAAAGGCTACGGAATAAAAATACACTGAAAAATATAATGAAGATTTTATCGATAGAATCAAAACTAATGTATGTCGTGGAGATATTTAACGGGTGAATAATTGTGGTGAAATGCGGAGATACTTCCGCAACTGTCCTCAAATAAACAAACTGGAGGGGATGAGGGCGGGGTCTATTTGAGAGAGAAAACCCTTGACCAAAGAGGGGGATGGTGTATTAAAGTGGGGCGAAGTGGAGAAGAAGAAAACTTAGTGGGCCCCTATGGAACCAGTGATTAAAGGCAGCTATACCAGCACCTTTGAGCATACATTTGATGCCAAAGGCCGGGTTACTGTGCCTTCAGCCTGGCGCCAGAATAATCACGAGAAGAGTCTCCATGTTTTCCCCTCGAGCCAACCGGGCTGCGTCGTGGTCTATCCCGAATCGTGGATGGGCGAACGTTTCGCGCAGATGTCGGGGCTCAAGCGCAGCGATCCCCAGCGTAAACAATTTGAAGTTCTCGCCGCCATTGCGCAGCCCGCTGATTTCGACGAAGCGGGCCGCATCGTGGTGAAGGAAAAATTGCGCCAGGGCGCCGGCATCAAAAAGAACGTGGTGCTGGTGGGTTGCGGTGATCATTTTGAAATTTGGGATGAGGCGGCTCGCGCCAAGCAGCCGCCACTTGCAACCACTTTTGAGGACGCCGCAGCGGCGTTGGGCCTATGACGATCAGTATCGAATCACAACGCCCGTGTATGTCGCTGAATGGTGCTCCTGCCATGAGCTATTTCGCCCTGGAGTCGGCGCGCAAACGCCGCCGGGTTCGGGAGCGATTGCAGCGAATCATGGCAGAACTGGCGCAGGAGCGCCGGAGACTGCCAGCCGCGGGGGGTTGAAGAATGCCGGATCCCTTGCGTGAAAGAGTCGGCATTCGCAGTCGCCCGCGCGGCTGATGAACCGTCAACATGCAAGGAGAAGGCAATGATGAAGGTCAAAGCAATGGCTCGTAGACAACTCTTATACGGTTTCTGCTCGGTGAAAAATGAGCAGGGGCAAGTAGTCGGATCATCCACGGTGCGTCTGGCGCGCCGCAACGCCTATGAATTGATCGGACTGCGCCGCCCGCAAATAACGCCATGGCTGCGACTGAAGGCGAGTTGAACAGAATGCCGGTTGGAAGCGGCGCTGCCGCGTGAGCGCGCCGGTTCACACACCGGTGCTGCTGGAGGCATTCCTCTCGGCGACAAGGCCGGGGCCGGGGCAGCGATGGATTGACGGGACGTTTGGACGGGGTGGGCACACACGCGCGCTGTTGGCGGCGGGCGCGGAGGTGTTGGGGCTCGACCGGGACGAGGCCGCAGCGGAAGCGGCGGAGGCGGTTGGCAGGGAATGGCCGGGGAAGTTTCGCTGGATACGGCGCAACTTCGCTGAGTTGGAAGAATGCGGCCGTGAGGCCGGTTGGGAGGAGATCGACGGGGTTCTGTTGGACCTGGGGGTTTCCTCGCCGCAGTTGGACACCGCGGAGCGCGGGTTCAGCTTTCGGTTGGACGGACCGTTGGACATGCGGATGGATCGCCGGGAAGGCGTGACCGCGGCCCAGTTGGTCAACGAAGCGACGGAAGAAGAATTGGCAAAGATTTTTTATGAATACGGTGATGAGAAACACGGACGCAGGATTGCGCGGGCTATTACAGCCCGTCGTCAGCGGCGTCCATTTGTCGCCACGCAGGATTTTGCGGAAGTTGTTGCCGGTGCCGTGGGGCGAACCCGAGCTAAAAGAATACATCCGGCAACGGCGGTATTCCAGGCTCTACGAATCGCCGTCAATCGCGAACGGGAGGCGCTGCTAGCGGCCTTGCCGCAAGCGACCCGAATCATGAAAGCCGAAGGAACCTTGGCCGTGATCAGCTTCCACTCCGGAGAAGATCGCGTGGTGAAGGGCTATATGCGCGAGCATGCCGCCCAATGGCTCGACACGCCCGAACACCCCCAGAGCTTCCGCAACCCGCAATGTTACTTTTCGCGGGTCGAACGCTTTTTGCCCACCGAGGAAGAGATGGAAAGAAATCCACGCGCCCGCAGCGCCCGGCTGCGAGTCGCCCGTCGCAATGAGGTGCCCTATGTACAGCTATAACGGAGCCGTGCGTCATAACCGCCCCGAGTGGTGGATGGTCTGCCTGGAATGCGTCGTGGTCGCGGGACTTGTCCTGTCGATCACCCTGAGCCTTTACCTCCACCGCAAGCAACAACGTCTCATCCTTCAGACCGCGCCGATCACGCAAAGCGCGCATGAAAGCGAATTGCGCCGCGAACAGGCCGTCGCCGGAATCCCGGTTTTGGCTAAAGACAAAATGGCGACCGCTCAATCTGTTGCCAATAGCGATTCACGGATAGCGAATCGATAAATGAACATGAAACCTCAACACCACCGCATGGCATCGTGGTTCTTCCCGACATTGAAAAATGTCGGGGTGGCCGCTCTTGTCCTGTTGTTGGTCTGGGGATATCTGAACGCAAAGCGGGAATCCTTTCGGCTTGGTTGCGAACTGGAGCGGACGCAGCGCGAGATCCATGCGCTGACAAAACAGAGTGAGCAACTGAGGCTCAACCTGGCCTATCTCAAAAGCCAAATGAATGGCAAAAAAAAGGTTCAGCCCGATTCGAAAATAGACGGCCAGATGCTTTACGACGGATTGATAACGGAAAAGGAAATGCAACAGATCCGACGCGATTACACGAGCGTCGTCACGAGGTGAAAAAACTATGGGTCGCAACCGCTTCAAACACAGTCAATCGCTTCACTGGGCCATGGTGCTCAAGTGCATCGTCATCTCCGGGTTTTTTCTGGCCCTGGGCTTGAGCTACGTCATGTACAAGAACCAGGTGATGAAGATTGCCGACGAGACCGAAAAGCAGAAGAAGGAACTGGCTCGCATCGTCAAACGCAACGAGCAGATCAAGCTCAACATCTCCTATCTGACTTCCCCGCAGGCTTTGCAGACCAAGGTGGCCGCCAGTGGACTGGTGCCGGTCGGTGAGATGCTCGTCATCCGCCGCGACCTCGGTACCGGAGCCAGTCTGGCCCGCACCTATTCACCCAACCTGGACCAGCGACCGCCAAGGTAGCGTCGCACTAACGAATGATTCATCGGCAACGAGCGCTTTATGTAGTCGTGTTCCTGGCTTTCGGGTTCACGCTGGTCTCGCTGCGTCTTGTGCAAATCATGCTTGTCGATCATGACAAGTATCAGGATCTCGCGATTGAGAATCATCTGCGCCGGATCGAACTGCCTCCCCGCCGTGGTACCATCACCGACGCCAGCGGTACCACTCTGGCGCAGACCAAGATCATCAACGACGTTTATCTCGACTGCCGTCGCTTGAAGGACCCCGAGGAAACACTCGGAAAAATCGCGCAGGTGCTTGATTTGCCGGTGACCCAACTCACACAGAATTTCGATCCGAAGAAGGGCTACTGGCTGCTCAAGAAGGAAGTCGACGAGACGACCGTTTCGTCGTTACGCGACCTCAAGGTTCCCGATCTGATCTACGAGGAAAAACCGATTCGCGGTTATCCGAACGGCTCCCATGCCAGCCACATCATCGGTTTCCTCGGTGCTAACGGACGCGGCGCCAGCGGTGTAGAGCGCCAGATGGATTCCTACCTGCGCGGCATTCCAGGCGAACTCTGGATCGAGAAGGACGTGCGCGGGCGCGAAATCGCCGCCTACCGCCGCAAGGATCAGCCTCCGATCAACGGAATGTCGGTGGCGTTAACCATCGATCTTTCGATTCAGCACATCGTTGAGGATGGTCTCGACAAGCTCGTGCAAAAGTACCAGCCCGAAGGTGCTTTCGTCATTGTCATGCGTCCCCGTACCGGCGAAATCCTCGCCATGGCGAACCGACCGACCTTCGATCCGAACCAGCGTGGCAACGCCAAGCCCGAGCAGATGCGCAACCGCTGCCTGACCGACGCGTTCGAGCCCGGTTCGACTTTCAAGGTGGTCAGCATCGCCGCTGCCCTTAACGAGGGAATTGTCACGCTTGGTACACAGATTTTCTGCGAAAACGGACAATTCTATTACGGCGGTTACACACTCCACGACCACGAAAAATTCGGCTGGACCAGCGTCAGCGATGTCATTGCCCACTCCATCAACATTGGAACGGTGAAGATCGCGCTTAATCTTGGGCAGGAACGGCTTTATCCCTACCTGAATGCGTTCGGTTTCGGGCGTCAGACAGGCTTGATGCCTGGCCAGAGCGAATCTACCGGTATTTTGCGTCCGCTCAACAAGTGGTCGAAGATTTCCATCGCTCGCGTTCCGATTGGACAGGGCGTTGCGGCTACACCGATTCAATTGATATCGGCCATATCCGCCATTGCCAATGGCGGCACCCTGATGACCCCGCGTCTCGTCAAGCAGGTCAACGATCCCGAAGGTCACCTGGTTGAGATGTACAGCCCGCATCTCGTCCGCCAGGTTGTCGCCCCGAGCACGGCACGCATGATGTCGAAGGCGCTCACCAACGTTGTTACCGAAGGAACCGCGCAGGCAGCCGCCGTGCCGGGTTTCACCGTCGCGGGCAAGACTGGTACGTCGCAAAAATTCATTAACGGGGAATATTCCAAGACCAAGTACGTTGCTTCCTTCATTGGCTATTTGCCAGAGGAGAATCCGCAATTTGTCATGCTTGTCATGGTGGATGCTCCCAATACCAAACAGTATTACGGTGGCCAGGTCGCTGCTCCGGCCTTTGCCGAGATGAGTAAACAGATTATCCAGTGCCTGAATCTCGAACCTCAAAAACAGGAGGCCCCGGGGACCACCACCCAGGCGAAACTCTGATGAAGTTGTCCGAGATTCTATCTGCCGAACCGCGGCATGAAATTCTGGGCGGTAGCGCCGACCGGGAGATCGCGGCGTTGCGTTACGATTCGCGCCGCGTGGTGGCCAACGACGTTTTCTTTGCCTGGCGTGGCGCTCGTGAGGACGGCCATCGTTTCATTCCCGATGTGTGCGACCGCAGCGCGGCAGCCATCGTGTTGGAAGATTCCTCCTTGATCGGGCGCACCGGCCCGACCTACGTGAAGGTTCCCGACGCCCGACGTGCTCTGGCGAAAATGGCGGCGGCCTACTATGGCCGACCCGACCGGAAGTTACAGACTGTCGGCATCACCGGCACCAACGGCAAGACGACGACCAGTTACATTGCCAAGCAATTGCTTGAAGCCGATGGCGCTTCGGTCGGTCTGATCGGCACGGTGCAATACGAGATTGGTTCCCGCATTTTGCCTGCCAAGCGGACGACTCCGGAAGGTTCCGACCTGCACGAATTGCTCTCGCAAATGGTCGCGGCCAATTGCTCGCATCTGGTGATGGAAGTTTCCTCGCATTCGCTCGATCAGGGTCGCGTGTTGCCGATTGAGTTCAATGTCGGCGTCTTCACCAACCTGACGCAGGATCACCTCGATTACCACAAGACGATGGAGAAGTATTTCGAGGCCAAGAAAATTTTGTTCGAGAACCTCGACCGCTCGCGCAACTCCGGTGTGGCCGTCATCAACGCCGACGATCCCTACGGCGAACGGCTCTCGGCGATGCTTGGCAAGTCGGTGCGCCAGATTCGCTATTCGATCACCGGTCGCGACGTCGAGATCACTGCGGAAAATCTTCAATACACCGCGCACGGGATCAACGGGGAAGTTTGCATTCTCGGGCAGAAATACGCGCTCAATCTGTCGCTGACCGGCAATTTCAATGCGGCCAACGCCTTTGCCGCTGCCGGTGCGGCACTCGCTTTGGGAATGGAACCGGGAAAGATCGTTTCGAAATTGTCCGGCGTTCATTCCGCTCCGGGCCGGCTGGAACGATTCGTTTCCGCCGACGGCGTGACGGCGATTGTCGATTACGCGCATACCGACGACGCGGTGCGCAAGGCGCTCCAGGCGTTGCGTCCTCTCTGCAAGGGCCGACTCATCATCGTCGTCGGCTGTGGCGGAAACCGCGACAAGACCAAGCGGCCCAAGATGGCACGCGCGGCGGTCGAATGCGCCGACGAGGCGATTTTCACTGCGGACAATCCGCGCGACGAATCTGTCGGATCGATTTTGCAGGACATGATTGCCGGTGTGGGCGGGGCGGAGAATTACTCCAGCCTGCCCGACCGCCGCGAGGCGATTGCACGCGCACTGGCGCTGGCGCATCCGAACGACATTGTCTGCGTGGCCGGAAAAGGTCACGAATCGACCCAGGAAATCGCGGGTAAGTTCACCCCGTTCGATGACCGACTCATCGTCACGGAATTTCTGGCGAGGAGGTCGCGTTCATGAAAGCGTGCACTCTTCAGGACATCGCGGAACGCTCCGGAGCGCGACTGCGCCGTGGCATTGCCGATACGCGCATTTTACGCCTGCACACCGACACGCGCACGCTGGCTGAAGGCGATTGCTTCGTTGCGCTCAAGGGCGAGAAGTTCGACGGCAACGATTACGTCTGCGTTGCGGCGGAAAAGGGCGCGGCTGCCGCGCTGGTCAGCCGTGTGCCGGACGAGAATTCCCTGCCTGCCGACTTCGGTCTTGTTGAAGCCGGTGACACGCTGGTCGCGTTGCAGAAATTTGCGGGCGATTACCGCGCGCGGCTTGAGGTTCGCACCGTCGGCATTACCGGCAGCGTGGGCAAGACCAGCACGAAGGAAATGACGGCCAATGTGCTGCGCCAACGCTACAAGACGGTGGCGACCAAGGGCAATTTGAACAACCACATCGGCGTGCCGCTGACATTGCTTTCCGTTGAGGAAAATCACGAGTTTGCCGTTGTCGAGATGGGGATGAACCATCCCGGTGAACTGGCTCCGTTGGTGGACATGGCCGCACCCGAAGTGGGCATCATCACCCGCATCGGAACCAGTCACATCGAATTTTTCAAGGATCAATCCGGCATCATGGAGGAGAAATCCGAAGTGATCGCGCATCTGCCCGGCGACGGTGTGGCCGTCCTCAACGCGGACGATCCGTGGACCGAACAGCTCCGCAAGAAAACCCGCGCCCGAGTGGTATTGGCGGGACTTTCACCGCAGGCCGATTGGCGCGCGGAAAATCTCGAAGTCACCACGGGCGGCATTCGTTTCAAGCTGCGCCATGGCAATGAAACCGCGATGGTCGTTCTGCCGCTTTACAGCCGACCGATGGTGGTCAATGCGCTGATGGCCGCCGCGGCGGGAAGCAGTTGCGGTGTGACGTTTGCCGACATCGTGCGAGGCCTGGAGACGGTGCAATTGCCCGCTTACCGCATGGAAGTCGTTTCGATGAAGGATGGCCGGTGGGTCATCAACGACGCCTACAACGCGAATGCCGATTCGATGAAGGCGGCGATCCAGTCTCTTCGCGAATTTCCCGCCACGGGCCGCAAGGTTGCGGTGCTCGGCTCTATGGGCGAACTCGGTGAACGTTCCGTCGCCCTGCACCGGGAAGTGGGCGAAGAGGCGGGCCAGGCGAATTTCGATTTGCTCATCGTCCTTGGACCGAACGGCCGGGACATCGAACGCGGCGCGCGTGACGCCGGGTTGCATGCCGACCGCGTCGTGTTTTGCGCGGGGCAGGAAGAGGCTCTCGCGAAGTTGAAGAAAGTTTTTGCCCAGGCTGGCGATTGCGTCCTGGTGAAAGGATCTCGTTTTATGCAATTGGAGAAACTCGTGCAGGCCCTGACTGGCACGGTAAATGGAGGGGGCCACTAATATGTTGTACTATCTGCATAAGCTGGCCGCCTTGGGCGACGGTCTCGGTATTTTCAATGTCTTTCAATATCACACCTTCCGCGCGTTGGGCGGTGCGTTGACGGCGCTTTTGATTTGCCTCTGGGTTGGGCCGTGGACGATCCGCCTGTTGACCCGGCTCAAGCTGGGCCAGCCGTTGCGCTCGAAGGAGGAAGTCCACCAACTCGCCGATTTGCACAGCGGCAAGAAGGGGACGCCGACGATGGGCGGCATTCTCATCATCGTCTCGGTGACGTTGAGTTGCCTGCTCTGGAGCCGACCGAACAACGCTTACACCTGGCTGGTTCTCTTCTCGCTGGTTTACCTCGGCGGGATCGGATTCCTCGACGATTACCTGAAAGTCACAAAGAAAAAGTCCGACGGTCTTCCCGGTCGGCTCAAACTGATCGCGCAGTTTCTTTTGGCCGTGGTGGTGACGGGATTCCTCATCCTCTACCCGGAGACTCACGCGAATTCGTCGAAGCTTTACATTCCGTTCCTCAAGACGCCGCTGGTGGAGATGGGAATCTTGTCGTTCTTCTTCTTCGCGGTGGTCATCATGGGAACGTCGAATGCGGTGAATCTCACCGACGGTCTCGACGGCCTGGCGACCGGTTGCACCATCACCGTGGCCAGCGTCTACTCGATCTTTTGCTATCTGGCGGGCAACGCGAAGTTCGCCAAGTACCTCTTCATTCCCGCCGTGCCGGGCGCTTCGGAACTGACCGTGTTTTGCGCGGCGCTGGTCGGCGCGAGCCTCGGGTTCCTGTGGTGGAATTGCCATCCGGCCCGCGTGTTCATGGGCGACACCGGTTCGCTGGCCATTGGCGGCGCGCTGGGGGTGGTGGCGATTTGCGTGCACCAGGAACTGGTGCTGGTCATTGCGGGAGGCGTTTTTGTGATGGAAGCCGGATCAGTCATGCTGCAAGTGGCTTCTTTCAAGCTGACCGGCAAGCGCATCTTCGCGATGTCGCCGCTGCACCACCATTTTGAATTGAAGGGATGGAACGAATCGACTGTGACGATCCGTTTTTGGATATTGAGCATCCTGTTTGCCTTGCTGGCCCTGGCAACCCTCAAGCTGCGCTAGAAAGAGTCGGAAAAGACAAATGAATGTTGAAGGAAAGAAAATCGTAGTTCTCGGACTGGGAGAAAGCGGTATGGAAGTTTCAAAATTACTCAAAAGCAAAGGCGCGGATGTCCTGATCCGCGACAACGGAAACAGTGCCAAACACCAGGCGCGTGCCGAAGAGATGCGCCGCCAGGGCGTCAACGTCGAGATCGGACCGCAGGTGCAAAATACCTGTCGCTTCGACTTTGGCGTGCTCAGCCCCGGCATCAATCCGAATGTTCCGCTCGTGCAGACGTTGCAGCAGGCGCGCTTGCCGCTCCTGGGCGAATTGGAAATGGCTTATCGTTTTTGCGAATGCCCCATCGTCGCCATCACCGGCACCAACGG
>DBTH01000259.1 GCA_002306945.1 Methylacidiphilaceae bacterium UBA1321
AAGCCGCCCGCGCCGGGGAGGCCGGAATGGGCTTTGCAGTCGTTGCCGACGAGGTTCGCAATCTCGCACAGCGCAGCGCCGTCGCAGCAAAAGAAACGGCCGACAAGATTCAGGATGCGATCAACAAAAGCGCGCAGGGCGTCGAGATCAGCACCGGGGTATTTACGAAACTGCGCGAAGTCGTCGACAAGGCGCACCGGGTGGACGAATTGGTCGCCGAAATTTCCAGCGCTTCACGCGAGCAGAACACCGGCATCGGACAGATCAACACCGCCGTTTCGCAGATGGACAAAGTCACTCAAAGCAGCGCGGCCAGTGCGGAGGACGCCGCCGCTGCCGCCGAGCAACTTAACGCCCAGTCCGAGGAACTCCGCGCCGCCGTGCTCGATCTGGAACAGCTCATCGGAGGCGAAGCGGAAACGGAATCCCAGGAGGTGAGGACACCTTCAAGAATCGCGAAGACAACCACCATTGGTGAAAAACTCGCCGCCCGGCTCAGCCGCGCGGTCACCTCGACGGCAAGCACCGGAAAGATTGTCATCGAGCGCGACCATCCCGGCGTCGGCATCACCTCTCGGTTGTCGTCCGCAGCCTCTTTGAGAAAATCGGTTCCCGACCGTGAGTCAGCCCCGGTCTTACCGCAAGGCATCACCAAGCGCAATAACGACCTCATACCGATGGATCAGGATTTCAAGGATGTTTGAAGCCAGTTGTCGATAGTCCGCAAACAAGACAAGAATTTCCGAAGCTCTGAGGGGGGCTTCGGAATGCCATGGGGGATCCGCCGGTCTGGAGCCCGGCGGGTCCTGCCAGTTTCAGGAACCTGTTGTCGCCTCTTCAATGATCCTGGGCACGACCGGTTGGGATAAGTCAAAACGCAAAAGTATTGCCGCCCGGAGCCTGCCTGGACAGCTCTTCGCCTTGGCAACGGGATTTTTTCATCTGACCCGGATATTTCACCATAACGTGGCGAAGCCGCGTAGAGATTTGAGACAAAATCAAGGCGCGACGAGAGCGCCTATTGCGAGAAATCTGTAATTGAGGAGCAACGCCGGGTGTGTCCCGAAGAACCAGTGGATTTGCCAGGGTATGGGTAGATTCGGTGTGCGCTCGCCTGATGTTTGTGTTTTCGTCGCAACCACTGGCGTAGCCGGTGTCGGGCATGGGCATCGACGGCGCGATAGGCTTTGCTGACGGCTCCGAAGCAAAAGTAGTTGCCCCAGCCCCGCAGTTGCGCGTTGAGTTCCATGACTTTTTCGGCTGTTTCTTGTTGGAGTGTGGAGCGCTCTGTCCGGTGACTGATGCGCTCGATGATCCCTTTGATTTTCTTGCTGCTGGGGCGGGTGCCGATGTAGGTTCCCCTACCCCGGCTGCGATGGCATCGGCCAAACGTGTAGCCAAGGAAGTCAAAGGTTTCCTCGGACAGTCGGCAGAGCCGGGTCTTTTCGCTGTTGATTTCGAGGTGGAGTTTGCCCATCAACGTCCGCATGGCCTCTTCGGCTTGTTTTCCAGTGTTGGCACAGAGGATCACAAAGTCGTCGGCAAAGTTGACGATGCGGGCTTTGAGCGCGGTTTCATATCCGAGTTGTTTCCAGCCCTGTATGAATCGCCTCATGTAGAGGTTGGACAGCAGCGGCGAGATGGGGGCTCCTTGCGGAGTTCCTTTCTTGTGGCGTTTGGCCGGATTGCTCCGGCGTTTGCCTCCTGGTCCGTCGCTTTCTTCCACGGGCATTTCCAGCCATTTCTTGAGCAGCGCCAACATCGCCCCGTCGCTGATGCGCCGCGCCAGACTTTTCATCAACTGGGGGTGCGGTATGGTGTCGAAGTAGCCGCTCAGGTCGGCATCGACGACTTCCCGCATTCCACGGTTGAGCCAACTATGCACTTGCACGATGGCCTCATGGGCGCTGCGCTCGGCGCGGTAGGCGTATTGTCCATCTGCCAGATCGGCCTCGAAGATCGGCCCTATTATCAATACCGCTGCGGTCTGCACCACCCGATCCCGGATGGTCGGTATGCCCAGCGGTCTTTGCTTGCCGTTGGGTTTGGGGATCATCACCCGGCGTACAGCGCCGGGTTGGTATGTCTTTTGTTTCAACTCCGCCGCCAGTTGGCCAAGCCATTGGTTTATCCCTCTTGCTTCGATGTCGTCGAAGCTCTCTCCATCGACTCCGTGTGTCCCGCCGTTGTCGCGGCATTTGCGCCACGCCTCAGCCAGCACGTCGAGCCGGTGGAGTTTGTCGTAGAGGGCGTAGAACCGATAGACCGGCTCTCCCTTCGCTTTGGCATACAACGTTTCTTGCAATTCCCAGAGCTTTTCCGGAGTTGGTAGGCTCTCGCCAATCTCCGCTCTGTCCTTGCTCGTCTCGTTGCCTTGGAACTGAGGCTCCTTGGCTCCGCGATCGTTACTCGCTTCCTCGCTACTATGAGCCTCTCCGATTTCCGTTGTCACCGGGCCCTCGCCTCGCGGCGCTCCCGTTGGGGTCTTCTCTTCCCATGACGACGGACCTCCCGTGTTCCTCCGGTTCTCCTGCGCACCCATGCCATCACCATTACTCCGGCGGATCTCCTGCGGGCTCTGGTTGCTCGTGTCCTTTATCCCCGGACTTGGGGTCTGCCCTCGAAGTGTCTGCCTTCGCCCCATTTCAACGGGCTCGGCATCCGCATTGCCCTTTTCGAAGCTTGCTCGGTGTTCACTCATGTTATGGCCTGCGTGCTCCCTGAGTCGCTTCTCACGACCCTTACTCCTGATGTGCTTGAACGGCTTCGTTGCCTCTGCCGCCCCCTCAGGTGGTTCCGGCTGGAGCTTCCAAGTTGCCGGGTGGGCTTACTTTCTCTCCCCACTGGAGTCCCGTGGCTTTTCACGGCGCACTGAAATATCCGGGCTAACAGGCTGCTGAAATCACATCCCGAAGAGTTCTTCCTTAACCTTGAGATAGTAGAGGTAATCTTCCTGCGTGACGTTCGGCGGGCAACGGTGATCGCAGTGCGGAATGAAGCCGCCTTTCTCGACCCACGGCCTGAGCTTTTCGAGATAGGCGCGGATTGGGCCGGGGCCCTGCGCCATCACCATTTTATCGACGCCACCCATGATGCGGATTTGACCCTCGTACTTCGCCAGGATGTCCATGGGATTGCCGCTGCCGTTGACTTCGAGAGGGAACATCGTGTTGATACCGCTCTCCAGCAAAAGGGGAATAATGAGCCGGATGTCGCCGTCGCAGTCGGTGTAATAAATATCGATTCCATGCTGGCGCAGTTTTTTAGTGATCCGCCGATAGCGCGGCACGACGACATTCTTGAAAAAATCGAGCCCGACGAGTGGCCCGCGATTGTAACAGATATCTTCCCAGCCCGAGGCAAAATCGAAATCCCCGAGCGGCAACACCTGATCCAGAAAATCCTCGGTAAGCACGCAACAGGTCTCGACCATGTCCTCCACCATCTCCGGATAATCGTAGATATGATAAGCGAGTCCTTCCACTGTGAGAATGTCCCGCACCTTGCCGATCATCGAGCCACAATAAACTCCCAGCGGATAATCGCGTCCCTTCGGATTCTTGTCGGCAATGCGGTCGGGGTCCACGCGTCGCGCGGGATCGTCTCGGCGCAGGTGCTCCTCCTTGTAACGCTTCCAGTCGCCGGGCTCCTTGATCGGTGAGGCGATGAAATGCGGAATCGTGTCGTGACGATCGGCAGGCACTTCCGCCAGCAACCCTTCTTCGTTTTGAATAAGGCGCGTTCCGGCTGTTTCGCTCACCGTTTTCGTTTCGAATGTCGGATTGAGCCAGCGCGTCGGATAAATTTCCAGCATCCGGTCGAAATTCAAGGCGACATCGGCCTGCTCGTTATCGACGATTCCGTTATCGCGAAACATCGCCCATTGGATGAAATTTTCATTCCAATAACCGAACTCCCGGTTGAAACACCGGTCAACACTCTTGAAATGCATCTGCCGGTTGAAACGTTCCCGGTCGGTCAGGGTTCCTTTCCATTTCGGACGTAAAATTTTGGTATCGGTATTCATAGCGAACAGGGGTGTTGAAGAACTTCCAGCAAGTTTCTCTGTTGATAGCGCGACCTTTATCTGAGTCTTTTTCTGCTATTTATTAGCCGCAGAAGTCTGATCTTCGGAAGCTTTTGTTTTTAAATTTAACTGCTGCCAGTCTACTTATTCTCCTGAAAATTGGAATGTCCTGCCTTGCCAATTACATATACTATTCTGCTATATTGAATTTGCATGAAGGAATCACCGCATCCATCGGTTGACTTTCTGATCTCGGGGGATTTCCATTGCGGATCGGACTACAGGAATTTCCGCTCGCGCGGCACCGACGACTGGCTGATTATTTTTACCGTCGACGGAGCCGGACGGGTTGCAACGGAAAATACCGAAGTGTTCTCGACTCGCGGAACCGTCACCCTTTACCAGCCAGGCACGCAACACATCTACATCACCGACCCCGGAGTTGGACACTGGCATCTGCTCTGGAGCCATTTTCATCCGCGGCCGCAATGGCGCATATGGCTCAATTGGCCCGAGAAGGCGCGCGGATTTCGCACGCTTGTACTCCGCGATAAAACACTCATCAAAAACGTCAGCACCGCGTTTCGGGACTCCGTGCGCTGGAGTCGCCAGAACTTGCCCGGCAGTATCGAGCTGGCCGCCAATGCCCTGGAGCGGGCAATCCTGTGGATCAACTCAGCCAATATGCACCGCGACCTCGACGACCGCGTTCGCAAAGCGCTCGGCATCCTCGCGGAAAGATTGCACGAACCGTTTTCACTTCCAAAACTGGCCAGGGAATGCGGCCTCTCGGTCTCCCGGCTTGCGCATCTCTTCCAGAAACAAATGGGATCGTCCCCGCAGAAATACCAGGAACAATTGCGCCTGCGCTGGGCCCGGCAGCTATTGCACACGAGCAGTATTTCGATTTCGGAAATCGCCACCAATCTCGGTTACGCCAACGCTTTTTATTTCTCGAAACGCTTCAAACTCCACTCCGGGATCAGCCCGTCTGAATATCGCTACGGGCGCAAGCGTTGAATGGCCTGTTTTAACAGGCTGCTGAAACATCCAACAGTTCGCCGCGTGGTTATTCGAAGTGAACTTTGCGGGGCCGTTCGCCGATGAGCCGGATAAGCAGTGAAGCGGGCAGCAGTCGCGCCACCGCCCAGTAGAAAATCGCCAGAGTGACATGCTGTGGCGAATGGCGATAGCAGCCGGCGAGATTGGACGGATGCAGGCTCTGATAGGGGTTGGCATAGTCGACCTTGCGTCCTTTTTTTTCGTTGTAGATCGCGCGCCCGATGCTGCGCACGAGTTGCCCATAGACGGCGCGTACCAGCGGATGCCGGGGATTTTGCGCGAAGAGTGTATCGGTCATGACGCGACTCAGATCGACCGCCGAGAGGAGCGGTTGGTTCCATGTCTTGGGCGATTCGTCGAACTCAAAGAGCGGTTCGGGCACATATTCGCCGCCGGAGTGCTGAAGGATTTTCAGCAGGACATTCACATGCGGATAGAGCGATTGGGTGAAGCGTTCCTCGTAGAAGGCGAGATAATCGGTACGTCGGACGATGAAGTTGCCAATGAAAGTCGGGTGAAAAATGCCAAGCTGTCCAATGGCTTCAAACCCGTCGGCAAAGGTCGCCACATGCCGGTGCGGATCGACCGCCGGTTGTCCGAATAATCCGCGGTCGGGCAACGTCGCGAAGAATGTCACCGCACCGCCGCGTCCGATGGCGTCGAAGATCAGGGTGAAGCTTCCCGCCGTCATCCGGTCGTCGTCACCGTGGAAAAGAAGATAGTCGCCCGTCGCCAATTCCGCCGTGGCAAGCAGGTTCGCGCTGAAGCCGCGATTGACCGGTTGGCGCACTGTCTTGAATTCCGCAAAAGCACTCCGGTGTTTTTCGATCACGGCGGGAGTGTCGTCGGCGGAGGCGTTGTCGCTGAGGCAAAGTTCCACATCGCCGGGCACGTTCTTGTCGGCAATCAGGCGAGAGAGATGCTCAAGGCATTTGTCCAGCAACGCGGCGCGCTGATACGTGGGAATGCAAATGGAAAGACGCACGGTTCGCTCACTTCAACTTGTAGGGAATGTTTTCAGCCGGGACAAAGGGCTTGTCCGCATACGCCGCCAGCAACATCGGCTTCGGTGCGTCGGACGGAACGATGAAGGCATGCGCGATTCCGAACGGCACATAAACCGTCGTGTAGTTTTCCTCGCTCAACCGGAAAGTCATTCGCTCCTTGGTCTCAACGTCTTCAAGAATCACGTCGGCATAACCCTGGAACACCGAAAACCATTCGCTCGTGACGCCGTGATAGTGATTGCCGCGGACATGACCGGGCTGCGTATAGACGATATACATTTCCCCCGTCTCCTTCGGTAGATTTTCCTCGTAGCCGGTGATGAGCTTCAGCAACCAGCCGCGCTCATCACTCTTGGTGTGACGCGGCAGGAAACGGACTTTATCTTTCAGACTCATAGACTCTCTCCCATCAGGCGAATCACGCCTTCTTTCAATAAGGTTGGCGGTGTCCAATCCAAAGTTTTTCGCAACCGTTCGATGTCCGGCGCATAGTACATCAACTCTCCCGCGCGGTAAGGTTTCGCGCCAAACCGCAAGTCGGCCTTGCAACCTTCCTTCTCCAACGCAGCGGCCAGCGATTCGATAAACTGCCGCAGCGTGCAAAGTTCGCCCGAACCGACATTGAGCACGCGCAGACCCTCGCTGATTACGGGCGGATTTGCCAGCGCGCGGAAAAACGCCTCGACCAGGTCGTCCACATAGGCGTAGTCGCGGATCTGTTCGCCAGGTGTCAATTCGACCGGCTGGCCCTGTCGGATTTGACTCACCACATACGGGGTCAATCGAGCAGGAGATTCCCCCGGCCCGTAAACGCTAAAAAGCCGCAGGAGCGTGATGGGGAAACGGCTCGCGAACGAGGCCGCAATGGCCGCCGCAGCGACTTTGGAGATGCCGTAATTGTTTTGCGGACAAACCGGATCGTCCTCGCGCAACAGACGGTTCTGCATCGAGTATTCGAATCCTGATCCGGCAGCAACGACCGCAGGCTTCGGATCGAGCCGGCCCGCCGCTTCGAGGAGATTGGCAAACCCTGCCGCATTGACCTGTATCAATTCCGGCAACGTGCCGCTGCCATAGCCGACCCCCGCCGCCGCCAGATGAAGGATTGCATCAGGCCGGATTTTCCCGACGAGTTCGCGCACGGTGACAAAATCGAGCAGATCCGTCGAGTGGACAATGGCCTTGCCGTGGAGCCCCGGCTTGCGCACCAGCGCATGCCATTCGATACCAAGGGTCTGACCGAGCTGCAGAACACGGCGGCCAATAAAACCGTTGCCTCCCGTGAGCAGGATGCGTTTACCTGAAAGAGTCGATTTCCAATCTCCTGCAGCAGCCATAGTGATCGGCGTCATCTTGAAGCGAAATGGAATGAAGGCAAGACATCTGCTTCCTTTTTAGTCGTATGGATAGATGAAATCGCATAGGTTGTAGAAACATGAACGCATGGGAACGGATCTCGGTCGTGCAGGGCAATATCGTGAAATTGCCGGTCGATGTGATTGTGAATGCGGCCAACAATACGTTGCTCGGTGGCGGTGGTGTGGACGGAGCGATTCATCGCGCGGCGGGTTTGAAGCTGGTCGCGGAATGCGCGTTGTTGGGAGGTTGCAAGACCGGACAGGCCAAGATCACGAAGGGCTACAATCTGCCCGCCAAACATGTCATTCACACCGTCGGCCCGGTTTGGCACGGAGGCAATCGTGATGAGGCGGAGTTGCTCGCATCGTGTTACCGCACGTCGCTCCAACTCTGTGTCGAGCACGGGCTCAAGACTATCGCATTTCCGGCGATCAGTTGCGGCGTGTACGGGTATCCCATCGAGGAAGCAGTGCCGATTGCGGTGAGGACGACGCTCGAATTTCTCGTGGAGCATGAACTCCCGGAGTGGGTTCAATTTTGCTGTTTCGACAAGGATCTGTTTGAGGAATATCAAAAAGTCGTTGCCACACTAAAGGAATAGAGACAAAGCGTTTCTATAATTTCTATGTCGCCAAATAAAGAGGTCATTTACGAAGGAAAATTCCTGCGCTTCTGCCGCGTGAACGGTTGGGAATATGTGGAGCGGCCGAATGTTTGCGGGCTGATCGCGATCCTGGCCATCACGCCTGACGATAAAATCGTTCTGGTCGAGCAGTTCCGTCCACCGGTGAATTGTCGCGTGATCGAAATTCCCGCCGGTCTCGCCGGGGATCACGACGGCGCGGAAAACGAGGATCTCGTGGAAGCCGCCAAGCGCGAGCTTCTCGAAGAGACCGGTTATTCCGCGCAGCGTTGGAAGTTGCTCACGGAAGGACCCGCGTCCGCGGGATTATCGACCGAGGTAATCTCATTCTATCGCGCTTACGATTTGAAAAAAACAGGCAGCGGCGGTGGCGATTCCGCAGAAGACATCGAGGTTCACGAGGTGCCACTCAGGGAGTTGACCGCATGGCTCGCCGCGAAGCAGAAAGCCGGTCGGCTCGTGGATTACAAGGTTTACGCTTCGCTTTTCTTCTATAGCATTTTAAATAAGACTACAGCCCTTATTCAGGAGAAAGAGTAGATGCCATGAGCTTGGTACTATTCTAGGGTAACTGGACGAGGACGGGCACTCCGGCCTGGATACCGGTGGCCTTGGCGGCAGAAGCCTGATTGGCGACGATTTCGAGAAGACCCTGACTACCGACGATGATAGCGACGCGGCCTTTTTGCACATCAGCGAAAGTCTTCACCAGGGGCGCCGCGAAGGTTTTGTTACCGGCATTGACGCGCAGCAAGATGCCTTCCTTCAATTCGCCACCAGCGATGGAGGCGGGGATGTTGGTGACGATATTACCGTAGTGATCGATGTGGAGGATTTCACCGCTCATGTTGCGACCGTTGATGGTGCCGGGGTGGTAGGAGAGCTGGACGATTTCCTTTTCCGGTAGAGTCGATCCGATGGAATCGGCCGGTACGCCCGAGGCGAGATAAGCGGCAACGGGACCGAAGATGTCGCGACCGTGGTCGGTGGTCGAGAGTGTGCCCTGGCGGTAATAGCCGGGGCGATCAAGCTTCCACGCCTTGACGACCGGTTCGCGTTCGAGGACGAGAGTGAGAATGCCGTTGTTCGCAGCGATGTAATATTTCCCAGCCTTGGTCTGAACCATGATCGGATTGCGTGCGGTGCCGACACCCGGATCAACGACGGCGACGAAGATTGTGCCTGCGGGAAATTCCTTGGCCGATTGACTCAGGAGGTAGGCGGCCTGTGTTTGGTTAAACGGTTCGACTTCATGCGTGAGATCGATGAGGCGCACGCGGGGATTGACGGTGAGGATGGCGCCTTTCATTTCGGCGACGAACGCATCGTCCTGCCCGTAATCGGTCAGAAGTGCGATGAGCGGTTCGACCGGTGCCGGGGCCTTCTTCGAAGGTGAGCAGGCAGTCAGCCCGGCAACGATTAAAATCAGTGCGATGGAGATAGCTCCACCCGATTGTTTGGACATCACTTGCATAACCCGTTTCTTTATCAGTAAAATTTAAAAGTAAAATAGGACTTCCCGGCGTTTGGGAAAACGTCAAGTCCACAGATGGCATAACCGCGACCCCGCTCAATTACAAGCTTTTCCACCGGGAGCGCGGTGTGGTGCCTTTGCGCGATACTTTTTCAGCTACCGGCTAAATCGAATCGACTCTAGCCAGTATTCCGGCGCAATGGTTAATGAAGTCCTGAAGGGAAAAGGGCTTGTCGAGAACTTTTGTCCGGCCCGGGGAATGGGCGCGGAGGTGGGTGGCGGTGTCGTTGCCGCCGGTGATGAAGATGAGTTTGTCGAGCGACTCGATTTGATTGTCTTCGAGCCAGGCGCGGAATTCGAGGCCGTTCATGCCGGGCATGTTGACGTCGGAGATGATGAGATCGAAGTTGTGTTGGCGCACCAGTGAGATGGCTTCGATTCCGTTGGAAGCCTGGAAGACCCGGAGTTGGAGACGGCGTTCGAGAACGTATTTGATCGCCTTGCGAACCGATTTATCGTCATCGACAATGAGGGCCGTTTGAGGCGGGGGCAATTGGGCGAAATGGCTTTTCTGATCGCTCCGGAAAAAATGACGCGGCTGGGACTGACCTGTCTTGGGCAGTACTATTTTCCCGGTCTTCGTATTTTTCTGAGGGTTGGAGGCGAGGGCGATCATGTACTTTTTCCAGTCTTATCTATAATAAGTCGGATCCTAATGGATTAAAGTTAAGTAAATTTTGGCTCCCTGTAATTTCAATACATCGATCACTTCGTCAAAAATATATATAAATATTTTAACATTATATACTTATGCTATTTTATAGGCTGAGGCACAGTGGACTCGATTGAATTCCAAATGAGGTCGATTTCATGGCTTTAAATGGGCAATTTTGTTACAACTATAAGACGCGCGAATCACCCGCTTTTGTCATTACAATCGCACAGGTTGGAGTACCAAGCGAATCGATTCGGCGTTGTCGAAAAGGCCAAGAGCTTCTATGGTGCTACGATGCCGAAAGTAAAACCGCGTCGTCTGGATCAGGAATTGGTGGCGCGGGGTTTGTTTGAATCGCGCGAACGGGCGCAGGCTTCGATCCTGGCGGGTGAAATCTGGGTCAACGGTCAACGCCGCGACAAAGCCAGTGCGCCCTGTCCGCCCGAGGCACAAATCGAGCACCGCGGGGCGGATCGTTACGTGAGCCGCGGCGGTCACAAACTTGAGGGCGCGATCAAAAACTGGTCGATTGATCCAACCGGCTGGACGTGTCTGGACATCGGCGCATCGACGGGCGGATTTACCGATTGCCTGCTGCAACACGGCGCGGCCAAGGTCGTCGCCATTGACGTCGGCCACAGCCAGCTCCATTGGAAAGTGCGGCAGGATGCGCGCGTCGAAGTGCACGAGGGTGTCAACGCCCGTTACCTCAAGCTCGCCGAGTGGGAACCCTCCGGGGCGCCGTTCCCGCTCATCGTCACCGATGTTTCTTTCATCTCTTTGCGCTTGGTTCTTCCCCCGGCGTTTGATCTACTCGCAAAGGGTGGTAAGGTGGTGGCGTTGATCAAACCGCAGTTCGAGGCCGGGAGGGAACAGGTCGGCAAGGGCGGCATCGTGCGGGATGAGGCAGTGCGGAGGGAAGTCATCGACGGGCTCATCGCCTGGTTGAAGGATTTCCCCGTCGAATCGCGCGGGGTCATTCCCTCGCCGATCACCGGTCGCGACGGTAATCAGGAATTTCTATGGCTGCTCGAAAAACAGTGAAGATCGGAGTGGTGGTCAATCGGGGCAAACCGGCCTCGCGTGCGCTCTTGCAGGATCTGCTCGAGTACGGCCGCCTCCACGACGACGTGCAATTTCTCATCGAGAACGACTCGGCGCGCATCATTGGCGAGAAGGGCCGTCCCCTCAAACAACTCACCCGCTGCGTCGACTTTTTCATCGTTGCCGGTGGGGACGGTTCCCTGCTCGAATTCGTCCGCCAGATTTATCCCTCTGCCATTCCCACCCTCGGCGTCAACATCGGCAGTCTCGGTTTTCTCACCGCGCTGGCACAGGAAGAACTCTGCGGCGCATTGCCGTTGCTGACGCGCAAGAAACTGCGCCTGAGTCCGCGACTGGCCCTCGAAACCGTCGTCCACCGCGGCAAGCGCAAGGAGATTTTCCCCTGCGCCCTCAACGATGTCGTCATCTCCCGCGGCGACCGCTCTCAACTCGTCCGCCTCTGCGTCAAGGTCGGCGGCAGCCTCGTCACGCAGTACGTTTGCGACGGGCTCATCGTCTGTACTCCGACCGGTTCGACAGCCTACTCGGTTTCCGCGGGCGGGCCGATCATCGCGCCCGAGACCCGTTCGCTTTCCCTCACGCCGATTTGTCCCCACACCCTCACCAACCGATCCATCGTCATCGGCACCAGCGAGAACATCCGCATCGAGATTCCACCACAGGACGCCTCGGTGATCTTGCAATTCGACGGTCAGCCCGGCGGCAAACTTTGCCCCGGCGACTGGGTGGAGATTCGCCCGGCGCATTCTCCGGTAGTGCTGGCCTACACTGAGGACACCGACTTTTTTGCCGTACTGCGCCACAAACTGCGCTGGAACGGAGGCGAACGCGTTAAAAACTAATATTTGTTCCCAAAACGGCGATTATTGATTGGCAGAATTTTTTTTAGAAACGATTTAGAACTTTTAACTATCGGCTTGACCTTTAACCTCATATATTGGGGAATTACGGTTCCTTTTAACATCCATGCAAATCAGCAGCCTACTTAAAGCCGACCAGATCAAGCTCAAGCTTGAAAGCACCAAGCGCACGGCGGCCATTAACGAAGTGGCCCAGCTTGTGCAGGCAAACCCGGCGGTGGTCAAATGGGAAGGGTTTTACGAAGAGCTGCTCGCCAGAGAACGCGTCGAGTCCACCTGTCTTGGGAACGAAATCGCCTTTCCCCACGCGCGCACCGATCACCTTAAGGGCATGGTTCTGGCCATTGGCCGCAGCCCCGAGGGCGTTTTTTTCGAAAACTGCAACCAAATCGTCCGGCTTATCTTCGTCATCGGCACGCCCAAGCGCATGGTCACCGATTACCTCAGCGTTGTCGGCGGACTGGCCCGCATCCTCAAGGAACCCACCGTTCGCGCCAGCCTCATCAACGCCACGACCACGGAAGAATTCATCCAACGCATCAGCGAAGCCGAAGCCGGTCGAGTCTGACCACAGGGTTTCAGCACGCGCCGATGGCCACCCTCAAAGACATTGCCCAAGCCCTTGACCTCTCGGTCATGGCTGTTTCAAAGGCCTTGCGCGACGCTTCCGACATCAGCGCCGCCACCAAGGCCCGCGTTCAGGAAGAAGCCCGCCGGATCAATTACGTTCCCAACCAGTCCGCCCGCAATCTCCGCTCCCACCAGAGCCGCCTCTTCGGCGTCGTCGTTCCCAACGTCAACAACACCTACTACTCCAACCTCGTCTGGGGCATCGAACGCCAGGCCGAAGTCATGGGCTACCAGATTCTCCTGGCTCACTCCCTCGACCAGGGCGATTGCGAAATCGCCGAAGTCCGCCGCCTGCTGGCCCGCCAGGTCGAGGGTGTTCTCCTGGTACCCGCCGTCCGCTGGCAAAACCGTTTCATGACGCTCGAACTCCTGCGCCAATCCGGCATTCCCGTTGTCATGCTCGACCGTTACCCCGCCGGAGCCGAACAATTCCAACAAGCCAGTTGGGTTGTCTGCCGCGACCAATACGGAGCCGAACTCGCCACCCGACATCTCCTCGAACTCGGCCACCGCGAAATCCTCCACCTCTGCGGCCCCAACGGTTCCTCCGCCAGCGCCGCGCGCTTCGGTGGCTACCGCAAGACCATGGGCGATTCCGAAGCGGGCTTTCGTGACAACCTCGTATTCCTCGCCGGCAGCGACATCGAATCCGGCCGCAAAGCCATCAGCCAGGCGATCTCCGAAAAAGTGTCCTTCACCGCCGTCACCGCCTTCAACGATCTCGTCGCTGTCGGTGCCGCCGACGTGCTCCAACATCAGGGCTTCCGCATTCCCACCGACGTCTCCCTCGTCGGATTCGGCGACGGCCTGCTCGCCGCCAATTTCCGCGTCCCCCTCACCACGATCCGCATCCCGCAGATCGAACTCGGCACCGCCGCCGTTCGCCTGCTCGAAGAACTCATCCGCGGGGCCGCCGTCGATCCGCGCGAATTACCCGTCGAACTCGTCGTCCGTTATTCCACCGCGCGCGTCTCCCCACCGGCATAATTCCGATTGTCTTTTCGCGGGAAACGCGGCGTAATCGCACACATCCCTTACGTGTGATTCCCTATGCCCGCCCGAACTGCAAAAACCGAATCCGCCGCTTGCACCGCCGTCTCTTTCTGGCTGGTCAAACAGGAACCCGCGACCTATTCCTTCGCACAGTTTCAAAAAGAAAAAGTCACCGCGTGGACCGGCGTACGCAATTTCCAGGCGCGCAATAATCTTCGCGCGATGAAAAAAGGCGACGCGGTTCTCTACTACCACAGCAACGACGACCGCGCCATTGTCGGCCTCGCCGAAGTCGTCAAAACCGCCTACCCCGACCCCACCGCCACCGAGGGCGACTGGTCGTGCGTCGATCTCAAGGCCATTCGCGCCTTTGCCAAACCGCTCGCCCTGACGCAAATCAAGACCGACGCCGCCCTCAAAAACATCGTCCTTATCCGCCAATCGCGCCTCTCCGTCATGCCGGTCACTCCCGCCGAATTCGTCCGCATCCTCAAACTCACCGGCGATTGACCTCGACACACCTACTCCATTTTTCCATGAACACTCCTCTTATTCTCGGCATCGACATCGGTGGCACCAAATGCGCCGCACTCGTCGGCAACACCCGCGGCGAAGTCGTCGCCCGTCGCGAATGGCCTTCCCTCGCCAATCGCGGACCCGAAGCAATGCTGGTCGATTTCTTCCGCGAGACCGAAACGCTCCGCACCGCGCATCCTGCAATTGCCGCAGTCGGCGTTTCCATCGGCGGCCCGCTCGATGCCAACAACGGCATCATCTATTCCCCGCCGAATCTTCCCGGCTGGGATGCAATCCCGCTGTGCGAACGTTTGCAAAAACAACTCGCCCTGCCCGTCTTCATCGAACACGATGCGGCGGCCTGCGCCTGGGCCGAATACCTCTGGGGTCAGCCGCGCGTCCCCGGCCATCTTATCTACCTCACCTGCGGCACCGGATTCGGCGCGGGCTACGTTCTCAACGGTCAGATCTATCGCGGCGCACAAGGCCGCTCGCCCGAGATCGGTCACGCGCGTTTTGCCGACGACGGCCCGTTTGCCTACGACAAGACCGGCAGCGTCGAAGCCTACTGCGCCGGTTCCTCCCTGGCCCGGCTCGCCGCGTGGCGGTTCCCGCAACGCTGGGGACAACAACCGCCGCAAGGCCCCGAACTCGGCAAGCTCGCCGCCTCCGGCGACAAGGACGCTCGCGAAATCATCGCCTTGAGCGCACACGCCACCGGACAGGTTTGCGCCAACGTCGCCGACATGTTCGCGCCCGAGGTGATCGTCCTCGGCAGTCTCGCCCGTCATCTCGGTGAACCGTGGCTCGCGCAAGTCCGCGCCCGCTTCCGCGAAGAAGCGCTCCCAGCCGTACAGAAATTGTGCAGCCTGCGCCCCGCGACACTCGGCACGCGATTGCAGGATTGCTCCACGCTGGCGGTGGCCCTGACAACGGATCTGAATTTGCGTTCCTGATTCCATTCATTACCCCCGACCCCCATGCGCGTTCTCATCGTCCCCGACAAACTCAAAGGCTCCCTCAACGCCAGCCAGGCGTCAGTCTCCATCGCCATGGGATTGCGCTCCGCGTGGCCGACCTGCAAAATCACCCGCGTCCCGCTCTCCGACGGCGGCGAGGGTTTTGTTGAAACCATCGTCGGAGCACGACGCGGAAAAATCGTCTCCACGCGCACCGTCGATCCACTCGGTAAACCGTGCCGCGCGCACTACGGTTTACTGCCCGACGGCACGGCGGTTGTCGGTCTCACCGAAGCCTCGGGACTTTGGCGCGTACCGGCCAGGCGGCGCAATCCTGGCACCGTTACCGTCATCGGAACCGGGAAGATCATTGAGCAACTCGTCCGCAAAGGTTGTCCGCGCATCATCATCGGCATTGGCGGCAGCGCCACCAACGACGGCGGCATCGGACTCGCCGTTCCGCTCGGCTACAAGTTCCTCGACAAACGCGGTCGCGTCATCCCGCCGCACGGCGAAGGCTTGGCCAAACTCGACCGCATTGTGCCGCCCACGCAAAAATGGAAAACGGAATTCATCGTCGCCACCGATGTCGATAATCCCCTCTACGGCCCCAACGGCGCCGCGTTCCAGTTCGCCGCGCAAAAAGGAGCCAACGCCGCGCAAGTCCGCCGCCTCGACCAGTATCTTAAAATTCTCGCCACAGTGGCTAAAAAATCGCTCGGCCACAGCGAACACGAACAACCCGGCGCAGGAGCGGCGGGCGGTTGCGGCTACGGATTGCTGACTTTCTTTGGAGCCAAACGCGTCACCGGTTTCGACCTCTTCCGCCAATGGACCGCGCTCGACGCGTTGATCGACCGGCACGATCTCGTCATCACCGGAGAAGGTTGTCTCGACACGACTTCAACGCAGGGCAAAGGCCCGTGGGCCGTGGCGCAACTGGCTAAAAAACACGGCAAACCGGTCTGGGCCATCTGCGGATCGTGCAAACTACAAAAAAGTAGAACTCCATTTGCGAAGATCGCCCAGATCATGGACGTCGCCCCCAATTTGGTCATGGCACAAAAACGTGGCGCGTTCTATATTCGCCGTATCGCGCATGCATTGGCGGCAGATCAGGGCTGACAATTCGCCGAAAATTTCAATCGAAAAAAGGAATTGGCACAGGGGATGATTGCTTGCATTCGATGCTAAACGACCTCAATAGCAAACTTCGATGTTCGCTTGTCGCGTTGTCACTACCGCTGCTGGTATTGACAATCGTTCCGCTGGTGGCGCTTCTCATTGGCACCAGCCCTGCGGAACTCTGGCAGGGATTACAGGAAGAGGAAACCCGGAAAGCCATCCGGCTCAGTCTGGAAACCAGTATCGTCAGCACCCTCATTACCGTCCTCATCGGCACACCGCTTGCCGTCCTGCTCGCCGAACCGCAATTCCGCTGCCGCAACATCATCGACCGCATTCTTCAACTCATCATCGTCCTGCCTCCCGCCGTCTCCGGCATCGCCCTGCTGCTGGCCTTTGGACGCCACGGGATCATCGGCCAATGGCTCGCCGCCTGCGGCATCACCATTGTTTTCACTCCCATAGCCGTCGTGATCGCGCAAATTTTCGTCTCGGTTCCCTACTTCGTCAAGGCGGCCACAGTCGGCCTAGCCGGGGTCGATAACGAATTCAAACTCGCAGCCAGTCTCGAAGGCGCGGGCCCGCTCACCATCTTTCGCCGCATTACTTTGCCGCTGGCCTGGCGCGGATTTGCCGCCGGGATCGCGCTCGCCTGGACCCGCAGCCTCGGCGAGTTCGGCGCAACGATTGTCTTTGCCGGAAACTTCCCCGGTCGCACACAAACCATGCCGCTTGCCGTCTACGTTTCGTTCGAATCCCATTTCGAACAGGCCGTCACGCTCTCCGTCATTCTCCTCGCCGTGGCGGTCGCCATCATGCTTGTCGTCCACATTTCCACCACCATCCAGTCCGATTAATCCACCCCACTAGATCCACCGTATGAAATCCGTACTCGCCATTCGTCACGTCGCCTTCGAAGACGCGGGATCGTTCGCCTCGATCCTCGCCGCACGCAATTTCTCGCTCCGCTATCTCGATGCGGGAGTCGATTCCTTTTCTGAAATCGACCCGCTCGATTCCGATCTTCTCATCGTTCTCGGCGGGCCGATCGGCGTGTACGAGGAGGAAAGTTATCCGTTCCTTGTCGACGAAATCGATTTCATCCGCACGCGCTTGAAAAAAGATCTACCCACACTCGGCATCTGCCTCGGTTCGCAACTCATCGCCAAAGCCCTCGGCGCGAGCGTCTATCCCGGACCGCAAAAAGAAATCGGCTGGAAACCACTCACGCTCACCGAAGCCGGAAAGTCGTCACCGGTCTCTCCCCTGGCCGGTAACAAAACATCAATGCTCCACTGGCACGGCGACACGTTCGACCTGCCGCAAGGCGCAACGTTACTGGCCTCGACCGACGTTTGCAAACATCAGGTCTATTCCGTAGGGAAAAATGTGATCGCCTTCCAATGCCATCCCGAAGCGTGCGCCGCGACGATGGAACGCTGGCTCATCGGTCACACGTGCGAACTCGGTCATGCAAAAATTTCCGTGCCTGATTTGCGAACACAAATCGCTCACCACGGCAAGACTCTCGAATCGCAAGGCGCGAAATTCTTCACCGAATGGCTCGACAGCCTGGGGGCGCTGCCCCCAGACCCTCGCCAAAGGAAATGATTTCCTTTGGAAACCTCAGAAAGGGCGGATGGCCGTGCTCGCTACGAGCACTCAGCCATCCGCCCTTTTAGTGACGTTGCATCCGGTAACGCTTCGCCACAGATTCAACTCTCGATTTAAGGATAGGATATTCTGAAAACGCAGAATAAGGCGAAAGGCCTTTTTCCGCAGCGGAAAAGGGCCTTTCGCCTTATTTGAGGATTCTCAAGGAAATCATTTCCTTAGAGCGGGGGTAGGGGGGCAGAGCCCCATAACAGAACAGGCACTCCGGGTTGCCCGGAGTGCCTGTTGGAATGTCTGCTACAGACGAGTCTTTAGCAACAGAGTGCTTTTAGATGTCGTAGTACATGAAGAATTCGTACGGATGCGGGCGCAGGCGCAGGGCATCGTAGTCTTTCTTGCGTTGGTCGATGATGACTTCGAGCAGGTCTTTGGTGAAGACGTCTCCCTTGAGGAGGAACTCGTGGTCGGCTTCGAGGGCTTCGGCGGCTCCCAGGAGGGAATCCGGGGCGTGCGGCACTTTGGCCAGTTCTTCGGCGGGCAACTCGTAGAGGTTCTTGTCCAGGGGATCGCCGGGGTCGATGCGGTTCTGGATTCCATCCAGTCCGGCCAGCAGCTGCGCGGCGCAGGACAGGTAGATGTTGGCGGCCGGGTCCGGGGTGCGGAATTCGATTCGCTTGGCCTTCGGGCTTTCCGAGTAGGTCGGGATGCG
>DBTH01000234.1 GCA_002306945.1 Methylacidiphilaceae bacterium UBA1321
ATGTGGGTTGTGGTGAGTTCGGTGACGGCGCTGTGGAGGTTGGCGCCGGACGCGGTCATGCCCGCCAGCTGAGTGCTGGTGAGCGCCTGGATCTGGTTGGTGGTGAGGTCTCCGATGACCGTTGTGGAGAGGGCGTTGAGCTGAGTGGTCGAGAGCTGGCCCGCTTCGGTGTAGGTGACGCCTTTGAGTTGGTTGGAGGTCAGCCAGCCCAACTGTGTGGTGCTCAGTGCTGCGATTTGGGTGTCGAGCAACGAACCGATCTGGGTGCTGGTAAAACCTTGTAGTTGAGAAGTTGTCAGCGAGTTAATCTGTTCACTGTTCATGCCCTTGATAGCCGTAGTCGTGATGGCTGACAACTGGCTGGCACCGAAGCAGTCAAACAACGTGACACTGAGAGCGGCTAATTGATCGGTCGTCAATCCGCTGAGGCAGGTGCGGGTCAACGCGACGGCCTGTGTTGTGGTGAAGGCGTTGATCTGGGTGGCGCTTAGTCCGGTGATATCCTGGCTGGTCAATCCGGCGAGTTGCGTTATCGACAGTGCGGCGATTTGGGTGGTGGCGAGAAAGCCGATCTGTGTCGAGGAGAGGGAGTTTAACTGCGTTGAGGTCAATCCGGTCAACTGTCCGTAACTGAGGACGTCGATCTGCTCTTCGCAAAGGCCGTCGAGTGCGGCAGTGCTCAATCCGGAGAGTTGATTGGCGCTCAACCAGGAGAATTGCGTTGTGGTCAGCGCGTTGAGTTGGGTGCTGACGAGACCCTTGAGTTGGGTAGAGACGAGGGCGGTGATCTGTTCGGTGGAGAGGGCCTGGAGCTGGGTGCTGTTCAACGCGGCGACCTGTGTGGACAACAGGGAGTTGATTTGGGCCGTCGTCAGCCCGGAGATTTGCGTCGCGCTGAGGCATTTGATTTGGGTAATGGTCAATGCGGCAATCTGGGCTGAGTTGAACTCGGCAATGTCGGTGCTGGTTAATCCCGCAATCTGCGTTGCCGTCAGCGAGGCGACTTCCCTGGTTGAAAAGACATTGATTTGCGCCTGGTCGAACATGGACAGTTGCGCGGCGCTAAAGTAGGTGATCTCCGTGCTGACGAGGGCCTCGGCCTGCGTGGTGGAGAGTTCGCCGATCTCGGTGTTGGTCATGGCCGCGATCTGCGAAGTTGTCAAATAGGCCATCTGGGTGCTTGTCAGGGCATCAATCTGCGTTTCCAACAGAGACGCGAACTCCGTGGCGGAAACGCTTTGCAGTTCCGTCGTGGTCAGGCTGGCGATCTGCTCGGCCGTATACGAAGATATGGATATTTCAGACATCGACGCGCGTGTTCACCGCTTCGGCTACTGCGCGAGTTGGGCGGCAGTGCTGGAAGACGTTGCACCTCTCAAGGTTAACGGTCTTAACCTTGAGATAATTGAGAACTGCGTGCCGCTTATTAATGGCGCGTGGAGAACCTCGTGTTTAACAAGATGTTAGAACGGAACTTTTTTTACTGAAACGCGCTCATTAACAAGGAGATAGGCTGGTTTAGTAGAAACGCGTTGTCTGAGCGGCTTCGATAAAAGCGATGATATTTTTCCACGGCACATCCGGTTCGAGAACGTGGGTGGGCGAAGCAAATCCACCAGGCCAGGAGGGACGAATGAGTTTATTGCAAACAATTAAGAGATTGAGGCGTGACAAAGCTTGGGGCTTTTTAGCCGCAATCCACTCAGGTCGTGGTTATTGAGGGTTCGGGCGGGGTTGTTCGTCGGCCATAGATTGCTGACGGATAATCAAGAAGGGTTTCACTGACTACATCGTTGATTTCAGACGAAAGGGTTAACCGATTTTTCTCAGTTATAGATCATCAAGGGAAGGCTCGGTCAGATCCTCATTGCTCCTTTCTTGCTGTCGATTATTCCGGCTTTGTAGCGAGAACGGATTCGATTTCCGCGGAAACCAGGGGTGCGAGAAGTGCGTAGCCCTCCGCGTTGGGATGCAATCCGTCCTCCGAATAACGGGCCGGCATGCGGTCTGTCGAATCGGCGATGTTTTTATGCAAATCGAGATAGAAGGCCGTTTCCCGTGAACACAGGCTCTCAAACTTGCGATTGATCGCGGCAATCCGTTCCGGAGGACGTTTTGCTGTGCGTGCATAATTCGCATTTTTATCCTGGTGATAGTCGGAGACCGGCAGAAGGGAGCAGATGATGACCGGGACATGTTTATCGTGACAGAGGCGGATGATTGATTCCAGATTGGCCACGATGTTATCGTCCGATTCGCCTGCCGCCAAATCGTTGGTTCCGGCCAGCACTAAAATGGCTCGCGGCTTCAACGCCAGAGCGTCGTCGGCAAAACGGGCGCAAATCTGGGGGATTCGTTGTCCGCCAATGCCACGGTTGATGTATTTTCCATCGGGAAAGGATTTCTCCAGCTTCCAGTTATCGATAATGGAGTCTCCAATAAAGACGACTCTTTTTTCACCTGGCACCGGAGTCGGCAATTGTGCGTTGGCCTCGCGGTAACGTTTTTTGTTGGCCGGATCCATTGGTTCGGGAGCTTCTCCGGCTACGCCTGTTAATTCGACGTCAATGGCATCAAACCAGGCGGTTCCGCGGCTTTGCCAGAGATAACATTCCAGGGCGACGGTTTCCGTCCCTTCCGGAATGACGACTTCTCCGCTCATCTGAGTCCAGTCGAATGTCGACTGCTTGCTTCTCAGATAGAGGTTCGAACGTCCGATTTTAGAAAGCAGGTCAGCTCCCGCCCTGGTGACAAATCCGAGCCGGACACAAGCTCCACGGTTATCGCCAGTATCCAGGTTTTCTCCTTTCATCCACACGGTGACTTTCACGGTTTGGCCGGGTTTTAGCGGAAGATTCTGCGAGAGGGAGCAACGAACGGGATCTTGCGATGAAATACAGATCGAGCGGACACCGTCTTTGGCTGTGGTTGTATCGATTGAAAATATCGCTCCGTCGCCACGCACCAATTGTAATGGGTTGTTCTGTGGAACTGCGGGAAGATAATAACCCCACCCGAGAGGCATGCCTCGTCCGCCGCCTTCTTCAAACGAAGGATTATAGACGACATTGTCGGCCATGGCTCCGGGAGAGATATTCCCGATCAGAAATCCAAGCGCGAAACAGAGGAGTCGGTTTATCGTGGTCATGATATAATCCCGCAGTGAGCTTTTTGATTATCCAGTACAATATGATTGGTGACAATGCGGGTAAACCGTCCATTCACTCACACATGTGTATGAAACTGCATTCACAAATGTGAGCGCGATCCCTCTTGTAGCTTTTCCGGGTTCATTTAGGGTGTGTTTTCATACGGTTTACTTTAATTTCGTTATCGCGGAATACGGAACCGATTCACTATGTCCTTTTCCACTTTCACTCTGGCCTGCTCACTCCTGATGTCTTCAACGCTGCTCTTGAGCAGTGCTCAGGAAAACTGTGTTACGCCCGAGGATATTCAAAAATATGTAGCCGGTCATCGCGACGAGTGGATGAGGAAAATCTCTCCCGGACAGCAACGTCTTTTCTATACCGAAGACCAGCTCGATAAGCGCTTGCTCATTCTCCGCAAAGGCGACGCTGTCACCGCCAAACAAAGAACCCTTCTGCTGGAGGCCGCCAGGCGCATTTGCGAAACCCCATTGCCCAAATATCAAAAGCCCCGCGAGGGAGTCAAATTCGCTTCCGAGGAGGGTTGGATACGGAGCTTCGGCGATCAATTAGTCGCCGTAACCGTCGCCGCAAAGCTGGAACGTAATCCTATCTTCGACCAGCGCATACACGACATGGTCATGGCTGCCTGCGGATTCGAGACCTGGGGAAGGCAGGGAAAAAACGGGGAGTTGCGCAACATGGATCTCGCCGCCGGGCAGATGGCACGCGCTCTGGCCCTGGCTTACGACTGGAACCGCTCATTGTTCTCCGATGTGGAAAAAGAGATCATCCGCAAGACGGTGACCGAGCGCGTGCATTGCCTGTTACAGGGACTTTACGGCGGTATTTTCTGGGCATCGTGGTATTCGCAGAATCACAACCATGTTTCCGTTGCAGGCATGGGACTGGCTGGACTGGTGTTCCTCGACGAAATTCCAGAGGCAGCCGACTGGCTGGCCGGAGCCTTGATCGACATGCAAAGGGCGGCGGAAGCGCTGCCTGCCGACGGTAGTTCCTACGAAGGTGTGGCCTACTGGGGGTATGGACGGTCGTATATTATCCAATTCATTGAAGGCACCCGAAACGTGACCGGCTCCGATGCGCTTTATCAATACGATTCCATGAAAAATGCCGCCGAATTCCGAATCGGCTGTTCACTGCCGGGATTGAACGGCACCGTGATGTGGGCCGACTCCCGCGGATTCGATGTCAGCGGTCCGCAGCAAATTCTCTACGCGCTGGCGGCGTATTACCGCGACAGCAAAGCCCAATACCTAGCCGACCAACTCCCGGGAGCACCCTGCTGTGCCGACAACATCGCGTGGGCGTTGCTGTGGCGCGATCCGTCCGTGGCTCCCGTCCGTCCGACACAAGCCGATTATTTTTTTCGCGACTGGAATGTTGTCGTCAGCCGCAGTGGCAGCGGGGCTGCCGATTATCTTGTTTCCCTCAAATCCGGTGAAGCCAGCAATCACCACACGCAATTGGACCTCGGTTCGCTCGAATTCAGTTTCGGTGGCGAATGGCTCCTGATGGCTCCTGGATACGGGCTGGGCTCGGGGCAAAAAGGCTTCTTCGACCGCACTGGAGAACGCTGGAAATTCTTCTCCAACGCGACCGAATCGCACACCACGTTGCTCATCAACGGAAAAAACCAGCGTACCAGCGAACACCCCGACGACCAGTCCCGCGGCACCATCGACCATTACCTCAGCACGCCTGGTTCCCTCTGGACGGAAGTCGATCTGAGCCGTGCCTACCAAGACATTCAATCCGTCCGCCGCCGACTTCTGCACCGCCGGGGAAAATACATTCTCGTCCTTGACGAAGTCGCCGCTTCCACCCCTGTGACCGTGGATTGGATAGCCCAGGTTCCGCCGCGCGCCCGATGCGACGCCCACTCGCTCCAGATTGACGGCGGTCTGGGCAGACTGAAAATTCAACTTCTCGGAGATGCCGCTCCATTTGAACCGTACAAGCCGTACAGTACTTTTGTTGACGTATCCCCGAACCGGATGATTTCCTTTAGTTCCAAAAAGAATGGACAGCGTGTGAATTTCGCAACACTGCTCGAACCACGGCTCGCAGGAGAACAATCCGTTGACTGGAGCGCTCAATCCCGCGCCGAGAACGACGGTTCCCACGTTATCATTCAATCCGCCAACTGGCAGGATGACATCTGGATCGCTCAGAAAGATCTCATCCATTTTGACGCGGACGACAAAACCCTTTCTGCGCAGGCTGCCTTTCTCGCGGTGGTGCAGGAGTCCCGTCACGTTGTCTCCCTCATTGCCGGACAGGTCCGGTTTTTACATCTAGGCTTTCTCAAAATCAAAACCGACACGCCTGCCGATCTGGCCACCGAATTGGCCCCTGGAGGCGCATGGATTCTCGATTTGGGCTCGCCGTTGAAAGGTTCCGTTGAATTGTCTGCAGGCTGGACACTGCGGCGCATTGCCGGGAAGTCCGTCGCCGTTTCTTCCGTCAATCCAGTCGATCTGCCGCCCGGACGTTACATCATTGTGCGCGACAACGCTAAAACCGAGGCGGCATTGACCTGGGCCGAAACATTTCCCGACCGCACTCCGGCTCCATTTCCCCTCGCGCCCAAGCCGGAATTGCCCGCCATCAACAGCTCGGTAAAGATCGCCTGGGAAGCCGAGGATTCGCCACTGAAACGCTACGATTACGCGCAAATCACCAACCAGGCTCGGGCTTCGGCAGGCAAGGCATTGACTGGTTTGGGAGTCGATTCACCGGCGGACTCGGTCGGCTGGAAAATCAAGGTATCCGCTCCCGGCATGTACGCGTTGAAATTACGCTTCAGTTCGACTCAACCGGAAATTCATTTTGCCGTGCTGGTCGACGGCAAACTTCCCTGTCTTTCCGCCGCAGACGTATCGATCCGTGCCGCCAAGGGCTGGGGTGCCGAAAAGTATTTTGACGTTACCAATTTCGACTGGATTTCCGCCTCTGTAACCGATGCTTCAACCGGACATATTCTCGCTATCCCCCTGACGGCCGGAGAACATGAAATCCGGCTGACCAATCCGACTGAACCCCTCAATCTGGACAGTCTGGAACTATCCGGCATTCCCGGAGCTTTGTAACCGTTCGCATCCCCGCCACTTCCGGCAAGCCCGCTTCATCCTGCTGCTGCCAGCCTGACGTTGCGTGAAGCAGGAGTGTGTCAGGGTGAGGGGATCTCACCGGCTGTTCTCTCTCGGTATCCGCATCTTTTTTCCTCTCCCACCGCTGATTGAATCGCGACGTTACTCCCATGTGTGAGTAACACCCTCCTTGTTCCTGTTTCCACCCGGATCATAATTTTAATTACACCCTTATGAAAACATTCCTTCTACCGGTCATGACGTGCCTGTTGTTCGCTTCCGTATCGGAAGCTTCCACACTGACCTTCAACGTGTCAGGAACCAGCGCTTCCCCGGCTTCCTGGACAACACAAAACAACTGGCTCACCACTACAGTTCCCGTTGCGGGTGATTCTGTCTACTTCAATCAGACCAACGGTGCTGTAAATTACATCGATGGGACTGGCGGCGTCGCCGGCATCATCAATTTCAGTCCGAGCAACTCCTACGGTTACGTCATCCAGTCTGGCACAATCACTCTCAACAACGGCTCCTCCAACGCCCAGATCAACCAGCTCAGCACCGACAAGGCTAACAACAGCATCACTTCGGCCCTGCAACTCGCCGGCAATGGCAACCTGGACATCACTAATAACAAGAACGCCGCACTCAATATCACAGGAACCATTTACGGTATGAGCGGCGTCGCCAATACGATCACTGTCAAAAACTCCGCAGGAGGCACCGTCAATATGGGCTCCATCAGCGATAACAGCGGCGCCATTGCCATGACTCTGGATCTCGACGCCGGAACCGGAGCCATTAATCTTTCCGGAACTGGCAGCCTGTTTTCCGGATCGGTCATTGTCCGGCAGGGCGTGGTCGCCCTCTCGGCCGGTCAAGCTCTCGGAGCTTCTGGTACCGCCACGGTCAATTCCGGTGGCACGGTCAGCCTCAACGGGAAAAGCGGCGTCACCAAAAACTTTATTCTCAACGGCTCAGGTTCCGGCACCGCTACCACCAATAGCGGCGCGCTCGTCAACACCACCGGCAACGCCTCCGCCACTGGCACCGTCCAACTCGCTTCCGATTCCACCATCGCGATTGCCAGCGGTGCCAGTCTCACTCTGAGCGGCACCATTTCCGGTAGTGGAAAATTGACTCTGACCGGCAGCGGTACACTCACCCTGGGCAACACCGCCTCCAGCTACACTGGCGGCACTGAAATTGGCAAGGGCACGCTGGTAGCGACCAAAAACAATTCCCTGGGCACCGGCAACATCACCGTGGACTCTGGAGCAATCCTGACATTGTCATCCTCAAGCACACTCAACGCGATTGGCGACACGGCAGGTCTCATATTCTCCAGCACCTCGACGATCAACCTCAACTTTACCGGAACCGACACCATCGGCTTTCTCAAGCTAAGCGATAGCTCCCTGTACATCGGAACCGGCACCTACACAGCGTCCGAGCTAAACAGTTTCTTCGACGTCAGTGCGTTTAGCGGAACGGGTTCGCTGGTCGTTACGATTGTCCCCGAACCGTCAGCCTACGCTCTGCTGTTCTTCGGCCTGACCATCCTGGTTATTCAGGTACGCCGTCGCTCCAGCCGGAGCGTGGCCGCATCACTCACCGTCTGAAAGCAACATCAAACGATGCAGGGAAAACAGGTAAAGGCGATTTGAGGCCGCTGATTCAACAAGGGTGTCGACAGCCGTTTACCGCTTCTAGGTTTTCCCTGTGTCGTTGTTTTTGACCTTTGAGCGTTGACTTCAATTTTCCAGTTCAAGTCGAACGGTCGTAGTCGACAAGCGTTACCTGATTCTGCAAGGGCTGCTGCTGGAGATAGCGGTCAAGATTTTCCATCGCCAGTTCGGCACAAGCCCGGTAACGGTCGTTGGTTGGTCCGCCAATATGCGGAGAAATCAACGCTCCCCGGCATTGGAACAATTCGCAGCGTCCATCGACTGGCTCGTCCCTGACGACATCCACTGCAGCGCGTATCCGGCCGTTTGAGACCTCTCGCAGCAGAGCCGCTTCGTCGACGACTTTTCCCCGCCCCACATTGACAAAAACCGCCTGATCCGGCAATGCCTCCAGAATCGATCCGGTAACACTATTCCGGGTTTCCGGATTCAATGCCTCGCATTCAAAGAGAATCGTGCTTTCAGAAAACAGTTCTTCCAGCGACCGGCAGGGAATGACCTCATGACTGCGGATGAAATCGTCCGGCACTCCGCGAGAATAGGTCCGCACAACCACTCCGAAGGGCTTCAGCAGGGAAACCAATATCCTCGCAATGCGGCCGAAACCGTGGATCCCCACTTTCTGTCCAAACAGCGTTCGCGTGCCAATCGTCATGATCGGATGCCGGAAACCCTTCGTTTGATCCTGGATGAATTCATCCCAGTGCCGCACATCCCTCAACGCGCCCAATGCGAGCAACAAGGCCTGTTCGGCAACCTGAGACGCCACCGCGCCTCCCCAATTCGTTACCATCTGCCCCTCGCGTTCGAGAAAAGAACGGGGAACCACATGCCGGATCGATCCCGAAATATTGCAGACATACCGGAGGGAACAGTCCGGCTGGGAGAGGAAGCTCTCTGGAAGCATTGGCGTCGACCAACAGGAAATCAGAACTGTCGGACGATAATTTTCGAGCAATTCATTCCAACGACCTGCCGGTTCCTTTTCGCTGTCGAACCACTGTGCTTCGACTTGTTCGGAGAAGGCGGATGGAACCGACATTGGACACAGATTCCGTTCCAACTGGCTCATTGCAAAAAGCAGGCGTTCCTGCCGCATAATTTTCGTCATGGGCCGAACGCCATGAGTCGATTTCAAATTTTGTACTTTTTTGTGAAGTACCGGTGTATTCATATTTTTATCTCTTTGAAGAGGGCGTGACGACAGCTGAACAGGGCGATTGCCGGAGACAGTCCACAGACCGGGTGCCTGACAAACGCAAGGATTTCTGGCCACTAGCCACAATAATGGCTCCTACTCCCGCCACAAAACTTGCGCAGAACAAAATCGCCAGCCTCCCCACCCAGTTGTTCGGTATCAGGAGAAGCAGCGCAATAAACCCGCCCCAGAGCAGCGCCGTTCTTCCAATTCGCAGGGACTGTTGCGCCACATCCGCCTCGCTGCCCGTCTCCGATTCCGAGAGCGGGCGATGCATCGTCGCAAAGAAAGCGTCGACCTCCTCTTGCCGTCGCGCGGAAAGACGATTGCCGCAAAAAGCCGTAACGGCCAGATACCAGATCGAACCGACAAAGAAATTCGCAAATGCCGTCCAGGCGTAACGGCGCAATTCCATCTCCCCAAGCACTCCGTTCATATGCAGGAAATCGCACATGTCCCGCATCCAACCCCAGGTGGGAGCCAGACTGATAAAACAGCTCATCAGCAGACCCAAAACAACCGTGCTCCAGGCTGCCCAATCTGGTGCGCGTCGGACGATTAGACACCAGGCCATCGGAACCGCCGAAGGTATTCCCAGCATGACGCCGACATTCAACATCAGTTTCAGAACGCCCACGTTTTTCCACGAACTGAACATCAACGCCAGGGCGATCACCACCATTCCGAAAATCACCGTCGTCAGACGGCCTATCAGGACTAATTCCTTTTCGCCTGCGCCCGGCCGCAGAATCGGTAGGTAGAACGAGCGGACAAAAATCCCTGAATTCCGGTTCAGACCGTGATCCATCGACGACGTGGCCGAGGAGATCATCCCGGTAATCATCAACCCCATCAGCCCCGCTGGAAGATAGAGATGCGCCATCGCCACATAGGCTCCCTCCTCGGGCTGCGCCAACGTGGGAAACAACTCCGCCATATTCAGCCCTTGGGCCCGCGCTACCCACGGCGGGATGAACCAGAAAACCGTCCCCACCGCAAACAATCCCGCTCCGAGAAGCGCCGCCTTGCGCGCCTCCTTGCCGTGGCGCGCGGAAAGATAACGGCTCGCCGCACCGAGAAGATTGTTTTGCGAACACACCTGCTGGATCAACGTGGCCAGTACCCAGCAGATTCCAAACTCCTTTGCGCTCGATGCGGTCATATCCCAATGCGTTGCTGGCAGTTTTTCGATCAATCCAGACGGACCTCCAACGGCCACGAGCGAATACGCCGCCGTCACCACCGTGATCGACATGAGAACCAACGCCTGCAGGAAATCGCTCGTTGCCACCGCCCACGAACCACCCACCGCCGATACGAACACCACCGCCAGCCCGCAGATGAGAATACCCGCCTTCAGTTCAAAACCGAAAACCGGAGAGCAAAAAATCGCCAGCGCATAAAGCGTGATGGCCGATCCGATAATTTGCAGAGGCAGCGTCAACCAGGTGAAAAACTGCTCATTGACACGACCTAGACGCGCCCGGACGGCCTCCATCACTACCACTGTGCGCATCTGGCGGCACAGTGCTGCCAGCCATGCCCAATTAATCAGAAAGGCCAGCGAATTTCCCAGATAGATCACCAGCACGATCAACCCCTGCTGGTACGCCAGTCCCGCCGCGCCGGTAAATGTCCACGCGCTGAACGAAGACATGAACGCCGATGCCCCCACCAGCCACCAGGTCATTTGTCCGCCTCCGCGAAAGTACTCGCTGCTGTCGTGACCAAAACGACGGTATACCCAGCCCAGCCCAAACAGCAGGACATAGTATCCGCCAATCACCCAGTAATCGTAAAAGTTCAACATAGAGGTTGGTTGCTGATCGGGAAAAAAACACCCGTCTTCATCGACCAATCAAGCCTCCACCCCCAGCCCCCTCAACTCAACCTCACCCTTACTCACATTTGTGAATACGCTTTGCTTTCGGCACAGCGCAGCCCTATGATTCCTCCTGCATGGATGAATTCAAGCGGGTCACCCAAAAGGATATTGCCCAGGCCGCCGGGGTGGAAAGAACCACCGTTTCCCTCGCCTTGAGGAATCACCCCAGCATTCCCAAAACCACGAGGGAACGCATCAAGGAGATCGCCGGGAAACTCGGCTATACGCCCGATCCAATGCTGTCGGCCCTCATCAATTACCGGAACTGTCAAAGGCGAAAATCCTTTCAGGGAACCATCGCCTGGCTCGTCAACAATCAGCCCGGTTTTGATTGGATCCAGATTTCCCTCTTTCACGAGTACTTCGACGGAGCCGCTGAAAAGGCCAAAACACTCGGCTATAACATTGAGGTCTTCAACCTGATCGACAAAGGCATGACCCCGGCCAAGCTCGCCCGCATTTTCCGCTTCCGCAACATCAACGGCATCCTGCTCTGTCCGCAGCCGCACCCGACCGCACGTCTTGAATTCCCTTGGGAATATTTCTCGGTTGTTTCCTTCGGCTACTCACTGACCTGGCCGCGTTTTCACACTGCCGCTCCCACTCAATACAGGAATATGACCGAAAGCATCGCGAATCTCTATAAGATCGGATACAAACGCATCGGATTCGCCTGTTCCCTGACCACCGACCAGCGCACGGATCACAACTACCTGGCCGGTTACTTCGCCGAGAAATTCCTCAAGGAAGGCAAAATCGACATCCCGCCGTTCGACGAAGAATTGGCCACTCCGCAGAAATTCAAAAGCTGGTTTAATAAATACCATCCCGACGCCGTTGTGACCAACAACCCGCGCCTTTTACAAGTCATCCGAAAAGCCGGACTCTCTATTCCCCGCGACCTCGGCGTTGCCTGCCCGTCCTTGCCCGACATCAATAGTAAATTGTCCGGCATCTATGAAAATTCGCCCGATGTGGGCCGCGCTGCTGTCGAATTTTTGATCGGAAAACTGCAACAGGAAGAACGAGGCATCCCACGCCAGCCCCACTACATCCATGTTCCGGGGATCTGGCTGCGCGGGGAAACCGTCCGTGGCTCCTCTGCGTAATTTTTTCAATTTCTTCTCATCATACTCAAACTCAGCCGTTGGCACCTCACTCCAAAGACTGGGGAAATCGCTATTCACTCACAAATGTGAACGCCTGAGCCATCGCTTCCATCACAATGCTGGGTTATCTTTGAGAAGTTAACACGATCTCAACGCCGCTCACATGAGTTCCGCACTGTTCATTCTTACGAATCCGCTATCCGTTCGCACGGTGGACAACGGGTTGTTTCATCCCGGCAAGTTGCTCCAAAAATTCAAAAAATTTCAGATTTGTCGTGCTCTGACCCTGATTGAACTGCTCGTCACCGTCTCCATCGTGGCACTCCTGGCCGGACTTCTGGCTCCTTCGATCAACAAATCCATCGTCCGGGGAAAAATCAACCAGTCCCTCTCCAACCTCCGGCAGGTGGGCATGGCCTTCGAACTCTATACCGCCGACAACGACAATGTTTATCCCTTAGTTTGGGATTCCAATTCCACCAATTCCTGGCTGGCTATCACGTGGCCCTACGTCTATCCCAATAAAAAATTCCCCGGCACTCAACCATCGCAGCTCAAAGGCAGCATCTATTACACGCCCATGGTCGAAAGTGGCACCACACCGCGCACATGGGGCATGAACGCCATCATGGAGTTGGTCTATACCAACCGCCGCTATAAAACGGCCATTTCCAATTTCAGTGAAGTCAGTCTCGCCGGTGACGTCAAAACCAGCGGCAGTTTCCGCGTCGATCAGGCCAATTACCGCAACAACGGAAAAGTTCACGTCCTGTTTTTTGACGGTCATGTCGCCTCCCTGAGTACAAACGACATTCCCACCAGTACTTCGACCATCTTCTGGTCCGCCGTCAACAAGTAATCCATCCGCGCAAAACAAATCCATCAACTGCACGCACGCACCTGAAGCTGCGCTTGGTTAAAAAAACGTCAGCGAAATCGTCATCAATCCTCAGCCGACGGCTCGGCTTGCACCGTCATTTCACAACGACTATTCATCTTGATTCTTTCTTCAAAAATCTTTTTTTGACTGGCGCTGGTGCAATGCCATGACGATTAAAGCGATTCCGATTGATCCCAGCATCAGAGAACCGGTGTGGGGTTCGGGAACGGCGACATCCGCCCACGTAGTGCCGATTGTAATGTCGTCGATATTGAGTGCGGAAGTGGCGCTGCCCGTGCCATTGGAATAGCGCACCAGACCGATTTGGTTGATGTCGGTAACCGTACTGGTGATGCTGAGCGTGGATAGGGGCGCTGTTTCCGTAGAGCTCGCTGGATCAACCCATAGGGAGAGTGTTAAGGTGCCATCGGTATTGTAAGTAGAGCCCGTCCCAGAAGCGTGTGATTTTCTGGAGACAGTTTTCAATGCGGACAAAGAGAGTGGGAACAAGAGCGCAAATATGGTGAGGGAGGTCTTATGAGTGCGGAAGGGAGCCTTACGCACGATGTCTGGGCACACTTGTCCTATGGAAAGAATCGGGAGAGTTGCCTGAGGTAGCTTCAGGCGGCTTGGGCGAGATCAATACTAGCGCGGGGTCTGCGGGCGAGCATCCAGAGGTTGTGAACCAGGACGCCCCAGGTGACCATCAACTCACGGTTTTCAAAGCCTCGGCTGCGAAGCGGGGTGCCGAGGAATTCGCGTTTGAAGATAGCGATGCGGCATGGGTGTCACCGATTGAGGGAA
>DBTH01000205.1 GCA_002306945.1 Methylacidiphilaceae bacterium UBA1321
TTAACCAGTGCTGTCGTTCCATTGGCCTTGATCGACGAGGCTATCGCCAGAACATCCGTGGAGCTATCCACGCGGAAGACCATTTCCCCGCCGTTGACGGCACTCATGATACCGCTGCCGCCACTGATGGTTGAAGTGCCGCCACCGGATTTCAACAAGCCGCTGACACTCACTGTTGCGGCACTGGCCAGGGTAAAGTTCGGCGTGCCGTTGAGCTCAATCGTCGAAAACGTATTGCCCGTCGCTTCCGCCGTGACATTGCCCGTCACCAAGAGGTTTGTCGTGCTGGCTACGCTGGTGCCTCCTGTGCTGGCCGCCGTCCCGGAATCCACGCCGTAATTGATGCCACGGACATAGCCGCTCGCATCATACCAGGCATAGTTGCTGCCACCGTAGAAATAGGCCGCGCCCATGGCCCCCGTTGATTGGCCCGTCAGGACAATTTCATTGCTCGTACCGTTGGTACCATTGGTCGTGATGAAATTGGCCGTTGCGCCCGCGCCCTTGGTTCCCACCGCACTGAAAGTCAGATAGCTATTACCGCCGTTATTGATCGACTGAATCGTATTGTCGGCCATGCTCACCGTCAACGTACTCATGCCCTGGCTGACACCGCTCGCCTCATTGACCACAAACTTGCCGCCAGCCATTATCAAAGTCGTACCCGTTGTACCGTTCAGACTTCCAGTCGTGCCATCGCCAATCTGTAATGTTCCAGCACCTACCGTTGTAGCCCCGGTATACGTATTGGCTCCCGTCAAAATCAACGTACCATTGCCGTTGCCAGTCGTGTAAGTACCGTCCGCAGTATAGTACGTCTTGCCAGAAGTTTTGGTCAGTCCCATGGCGTAATTGCCCGTGGCAGTTGAATTACTCAACACCGCTGTCACCACGATGGAATTGCTGCCGGAAACCGCAAAGCTATAGGTTCCCACATTCGTGGCTGCCGAGGTAACACTGCTCAATGTCAGGGTCGAAGCCGTTGTGGCGAAATTACCGATGATCGACGTGGTTCCGACGCTAATCGTACGGTTGGTCGTTTGATCCCCCGAACCTATATAGTCGAAAATACCGCCGCCCCACAGATAGATGAGCCCGCTACTGTTAACCGCCGTACCCAGCGCCGATGTCCCTGCCGCCGAACCGGTATTATTGATCGACGTGTAGTAGACGCCGCCACCATTGACGTACACACTGGCATCAAAATCGTTCGAATTATTCGCCAGAATGATCTGCGCGGTGTTGCCGCTGACTATATTCAGTTGCGCGCTGCTGCCGCCGCCGGTCACCTTGGAATTCACCACAAGGGCTCCATAGGCGGCGCTTTGACGGATATAATGGACCGCATTCGACAACCCCAGCGTCAGATCGGATCCGAGCACTACTTTCGAACCCGTTACCGTGGGCATATAGATGCCGCCTGAAAGACTCAGCACCGTCTGTCCCGCCGTTCCTGTGCCGTTAAGCGTCAGATAGGTCGGCGTAGTGGTCGTGGCCGATGTTGTGCCGAAGATCAGGTTCGAAACGCTGATTGTACCGATGGTCGTCGACGAAAGAGTCACCGACGACGAGGTAATGCTTGTAAAATCCAGCGAATTACTCGACGTAAAAACCGGCGTACCGGAATAATTGGCCGTGCTGTCCCAATATGTTCCGCTCGTACCGGTGGTCACTCCGTAACCGTTCCACGTCCAGGTATTGGCGGCCGCTTTGGCCGAAGAGGAAAAGACGACGGAAAGTATGGCCGCGATAATGGCCACACAAACGTAATAGAACATCCTTTCCGGAGTTTGAATCAATGCATTGAGGTTGCGCATGGTTTGCCTTATTCAGTGAGGGTTGTTGGACTATTTCGGTTCATGTATCCAAAGCCTGCCAATGAAGCCTTCAGGTTGATTACAAGTTATGCGACAGCACGGTGTTCTCCAAACGGTATTTAATTCAACTTGTATAGTAACATGCAGTCTGTCACCTTAAGCGTGTCATTTCGTTAATTTAAATACCCGTACGCCTCCCGTTCCCATGAACAATCAACGCGTTTCCCAGAGGGACATCGCCGCCAAGGCCGGAGTCCATTTCACCACCGTTTCCCTCGCCCTGCGCAACAGCCCCAACCTCCCGGAAGAAACCCGCTTGCGAATCCAGAAAATCGCCGAAGAAATGGGTTACCGGCCCGATCCCATGCTCTCGGCCCTGCAGGCCTACCGCAAGACCGTGCGCACCGCCATCCACGCCGGAACCATCGCCTGGATCATCTTCGCCAGCCTCCAATTCAAAACCTATTTCTCCGCGGCCCGGCAGCGTTGCGAAGAGCTGGGCTATCACCTTGAGGAATTCAGCCTCTCGAATCTCAGCCCCAAACGACTTTCCAGCATCCTGAAAGCACGCAATATCCAGGGGCTCCTCATCGCCCCCCATTCGCGCAACCGGGGACATCTGAATTTCGACTGGGACAATTTTTCAGCCGTCACCTTCGGCTATACCTTGAGCCGCCCCCGCCTCCACGTCATTACCAACGCCCATTACAGCTCCGCGCGCATGGCCGTCCGCGCCCTGCGCAAATACGGATACCGCCGCATCGGCTTTTTCACCTCCCACCTCTGCGACGAACGCACCGACCAGAATTTCACCTCCGGCTACCTCGCCGAACAACGCCGCTTCTCTCCCGAAGACCAGATACCCATCATCATCGTCGACGACAAACAACCCTGGAGCCAATACCTGAAAGACTTTCGCCACTGGTATAAAAAATACCGTCCCGACGCCGTCCTGGCCCACTACAGCTCCACGACAACCATCTTCGAAGACCTCCACATTCCCTATGAAGAATGCGGATTGGCACAATTGGCCATGGATGCCCGCACCACACATCCCTGCGCGGGGGTCGACCAGAATGACAACCTCATCGGACGCAGCGCCGTCGATTTCCTCGTCGGCATGATCCACCGCAACGAACGCGGTGTCCCCGAACCCCCGCTGCGCATTCTCGTTGAAGGCAAATGGATCGAAGGCAATACCGTCTTCCACCAAAATCTCAAGCCGAAGAAATCGAAAACCCGCCGCCCCCACAAGTAACCGCAGTCCTGCTATGAGTTGAATAACGCCCCACTTGCCCGTTCCTGCTCGCAGGAACTAAGACTATCGGAAACATCCCCCTGTTATCCACCATGTCTCCCCCCGTTTCCTGCGTCAACCCGTTGCAAGGCACCGCCTCCGATTCCGCCTTTTCCACCGGCAACACCCTCCCGCTCGTCGCCCGCCCATTCGGAATGCACCACTGGATCCCGCAAACCAGTTCCGGGCCCTGGTATTTCCATCCCGCCCATCGCCTGCTCCGGGGCATTCGTCTGACCCACCAACCCAGTCCATGGATGGGCGATTACAGCAGCCTCCTGATCACTCCGTTTCACGGCCCGGTTCAGGAAAAAATCGAGAACCTGTCTTCCGCCTATCGCCTCATCGCCTGTGGCCCCCATTACCTCGAAACCGATTCCCTCCGTTACCAAATTAACAGCCGTCTGACCCCGAGTGAACGCGGCGCATTCCTTGTCTTCACCGCCGCCACCGATGAACCGCTCCAGATCCGTTTCCATTTCGACGGCCATCACACCCTCGATGGACAGTCTGGCAAAAACGAATTCCACGGCCACACCGACGATCACAGTTGGGGCGTCCTTCGTCCCTACCCGCTCCATTTCTACGGTCAATTCAGCGCCGCGCCCCATCGCTTCACCGCGCTGCCCGATGGCGGTTACTGGACATTCCCCCCATCCGTGCGCCGACTCGAACTCCGGCTTGGCGGCTCCTTCCTCGACGACATCGCCGCACGTGCAACACTCCAGCGTGAACTCGCCGACAAGTCTCTGGAAACCCTCCGGGATGAAACGGCGCAAATCTGGAACCAACTCCTCGAACGGCTGGCCATCCAACCCAAAAGTGAAACCCAGGCGCGCACCTACTACTCCTGCCTCTACCGTTGCCTCCTCTTCCCCCGACAACTCGGCGAACCCGGCCCCAACGGGCAAACCGTCCATCGCAGCCCCTACGACGGACAAATCCACTCCGGACCGCTCTCAACCGACAACGGTTTCTGGGACACCCACCGCACCGTCTACCCGCTGCTGGCCCTCGGTTATCCCGACCACCTGAAAATCATTCTCGAAGGCTGGCTCAACGCCTGCCGCCAAGCCGGTTGGTCGCCCAAATGGGCCAGCCCCGGATTGCGCGACTGCATGATCGGCACCCACTTCGACGCCGTCGTCGCCGATGCCGTCGCCCGAGGAGTGACCGATTGGAACGTCGAGGAAGCCTTCACCTATCTCTGGAAAAACGCCACCGTCCCCAGCGACAGCGGTTATTACGGACGCCGCGAACTCGAAGATTACCTACGCCTCGGATTCGTCCCCGCCGACAAGGGTTACCACGCCCCGGTCTCCGTCACACTCGATTACGCCTACGACGATTTTTGCGTCGCGCAAGTCGCCCGTTTTCTCGGCCGTCACAAAGAGGCCGAACAGCTCGAACCTCGCACCCGTTCTTACCGCAATGTCTTCGACCCCGCTGTCGGCTTCATGCGCCCGCGCCTGTCGGACGGCTCCTGGCAGGAACCATTCCGCGAATTCGCCTGGGGAAACGGCTTTGTCGAGGGAGGGCCCTGGCAGCACACCTTCAACGTCCCGCACGATCCGGAAGGACTGGCCACACTCTTCGGCGGAGCCAAACCACTCTGCGACAAACTCGATACACTGCTCTCCCTTCCACCCCGGTTTGAAGCCGGTTCCTATGGGCAGGAAATCCACGAGATGACCGAAATGGCCCTCGCCCACTTCGGCCAATACGCCCAGTCCAACCAGCCCGTCCACGGTTTTCTCTTCCTCTACACACTCATGGGCCAGCCGCAAAAGACCGCGCATTGGGTACGCAAAGTGGCCGGGGAATTGTACTCTCCCGACGTCTTCCCCGGAGACGAAGACAACGGCGAAATGGCTGCCTGGTACGTTTGGGCCACGCTTGGCCGTTACCCCCAATGTCCCGGAAAACCGGACTACGTCGAATTTCCTCCCCTGGCGCAACCCTCAGCGGTCTCCATCCTGGCAAACCGCTGATTCTAATTTGCTTTCAAGATGAGA
>DBTH01000137.1 GCA_002306945.1 Methylacidiphilaceae bacterium UBA1321
CGCGGTTCATCCAGCGGTTCGGTTCGGCAGACGGCGGGGTGTCGTTGGTTGCGCGCGGCGGACGGTACGCGTTGCTGCCGTTGTTCACGACGGGATTGCGCTGGTAGACCATCGGATTTGGCGGCGTTGTTTTGGGTTGTTCCCGCCTCACGGTGGGAGCGAAAACGGTCACGCGGTTGTTTTGTTCCTGAGGACGGAAATTGCGGATGTCACCCTGAGGCCGGCCACCACGGCGATCCAGCGTGTAATGCGGGATGGGTTGGCGGGAGTGGCGGTTGATTTCGTTCCAGTCTGGGCCTTGCGCGTAGTAACGGCCTCCGGAATGCGGGCGGCCGCCGACGATGATAATAGTGCGTCCGAAATAGACGTAATTGTAGGTGCGCTTGATGATGCAATGCCGCAGGTAGGGCATGCCCATGTCGGTGACGGCGCAGAAGTTGAACCAGCCGAAGCTGATCTCGCCGGGATAACGGGACGGAGGCATCGGAGCCCAACCGCAATAGCCGTCGCCGTAACGCCACGTCACCCAGGCCGGAGCCCAGGTATAACCCGGCACCCAGACCCAGCCGAGATTGTCGAAATTGATCCAGCGTCCGTAATGGTAGCAAATCCAGCCCCACGGTTCGGTGTCGTCGGAAATCCAGAGCCAACCGTCGTCGGTGTGAGCCCAGTGGCCGAAAGCGTAGGGCTGCCAATCGGCATCGCGGATGGTCGGTTGCCAACAGTAACCGTAACCTTCCACTTGAATCCAGGAACCGTACGGGGCGAGGGTTTGATAGAAATAATCGAAGTCGACATCGGCTTCCTGCGCCGAAGCCCATTTGGGTAACAGTAAAAACGACACAATGAACGCGAGACGAAGCAAGGTTTTCATAAATTCCCTGATGTGGTTGAGTGTTTTAAAAAACGATCCGGCTTTATTTGAAGCATGTTAATGAGGGAGTACTCATATTTACTCCTTTTGACGTCCTTGCCAGAAAAACCTTCAAATCGGTTGGCGGAAAGAAATGGGCGTTCAATTCATGATCGAAAATGGCAAGTAGCATCTCTCGACATGTCTTGCCCCTTTGACCAGACTCTTCCCGTGAGCACGATCAATACCTTCCTCCTGAAGAACCGTCTTTTCATCTCGCATAATCCCTGTGTCAGTCCCGATTTCTGTCTGGACTGGAACGCGCTCAAGCTCGACTTGCGCGGCGAACAAAATGTCATCTACTTTCCGCAAAGCCGCTTCGTGGTTCCGGGAGGAATCGGTCGTTTGGTTTGCAACGACAACGGCGACCATGCCTGGATCATTAAATGGGAAAATAGCTCCCAAAGCGCAACGTTCCTGAAGGATGGAATGGAGCTAAAAGTGAGCGTTTTTGCGTATCCGGCCACTTTTGAAAATTTATTGATCCTCAAAAATCTCATTCAGGAGGTCAATCCCGCCTCGACGATTTTCCCCACGGCGGCGGGTTCCCTGGAGCGGACGAGCCTCGGAGTCGGAGCGCGTTTTACGACCTTGCACTGGCCTGCGGTGGAATGGGCCATGGCGCAACTCGGGCTCAGCCTGACGGCTAATCAGAACAGTATCCCGCGCGAACTCGTCTATGATGTGGACGAAATGCTGGCCGGAACGCTCGACAGCGTGCCGTTCCCGTTCATCGGCGCGAACGTTCCCGAAGGTCATCAGGGTCAGAGCGTGCAGGGCATGAGCCACGGCGCGATTTTGTCGAAGTTGAAAAACGGTTTCCACACACGCGGCATTCCGTGGGGCTTCAATGCCGACCACCAACCCATCGGCGGCAAGTTCGACAGCCGCGAGGATAAACTCGTCGAGGGTTGCGCGCTGGCCAGCTACATCACGTTCGATCTTTCGCCCGAATTGGCCCAAACCAAGCCGCTCGCCACGGTGGACGAACGCCGCGAATATGTGCGGAAGGAAGTTCCCGCCGAACTTCTCGCGCAGGTGCGCGACGGTCTCGGCAAGATCGGATTGAACGTGAGCGACGACAAGCTCAACGAGTTGCTCGCTTACGTTTGGCCCGCGATGAAGAAAATGAAGCAGCGCGACGACAAGTATCGCGCGATCCGCGAAAAGCTGTTCACGACGCCGGTGGGGCGCGCCTATTACCGCGAACTTTCCATCGACGAATTGCCCGGTCTGACGACGCCGGAGACCACCGCCGTGATGTTGCTCCTCTGCCGCGCGATGGGAATGCCGGTGCAGTACGTCGCTCCAGCGTTTGGATTTCAGAAGAATTTCCCGTATGTCGATAACGTCCGGTTGGGCGAAATGATCGGTGCGATCTGGAACGTCTGCAAGGAACTCGGCGTGAGCATCGGTTTCCATTCCGGTTCGGGCAAGTCGGCGCAGAATTACCGCGTCATGGGCGAGGTCACCGGTGGGCGGCTCGAAGTGAAAACGAGCGGTCGTTACACCTACGAAATGGGCGTGGCCTTGAGTCAGTCGAAGAACGAGGACGATCAACGGCTCTGGAAGGACTGGTACGATTTCACCCGTTCGCTTGCCATTGTCGGAGCCTTCAGTGCCGACGCGACCGAGCAGAAGATGGCTCGTTCGTTCATCGTTCACGCGCTCGAATACGAGAAGCGGACGACCGATGTTTTCGCTTCACCCGAAACCTGCCGGCAGGCGCTCGCGTCGATGCCAGCCAGTTCGGAGCACATGTATTGGTTCGAGTACAATTTCCTCTACGTCCTCACTGCGGACGGTCGTGCCGAGAAGTCGGCTCTAGGGGATCATTCGCCGCGCGGGTACAACCAGCGCAGCCGGTTCTACTCGATCAGCGACGAGGCGCGGTTGCTTTATTCCCGGCGCGTGGCCGAGTATCTGATTTTCCTCGCGGAATCGACGACGCTTGTGACTGCAGAAAAAGCCAAGCAGGTGCGCGAGAAATTGAATTCGTACCCCACGCTCGCCGCTCTGGAAAAAGACATCTCCGCCATCGATCCAACCGCCTGAGCGGAAGGCGGGGGGAGATTTGACGGAATTAACGGAATTTACGAACGGCTTTATTTTATCAGGAACTCAGGAAATCAGAAAATGAGCAGGGAAATCGCCGCCTCTTTTTAGAACAATTTAAAATATCCTGCACAAGTTCGGATGGGTTTTATCTGTTGAAGTGCAAGCCAAGTGAGGGTGCTTCACGGGCTATTCACTCCGTCACACTTTATGTGCACAATACCTTAAATCGCCCTAGCCCACCAATTCGAGGCGGTCGATGATGGGGGCGTTGGATTCGAATGTGTCGTTGAGGGAGGTCTGGCCGCGGATGTTGCCGGGTCGGAGAAGGTAATGGGCCTTGATGTGGCGTAGGCGTAGTGTCGGGGTGTTTTTCGCCTGGTCGCGGTCGAGGTCACGGAGGAACAGGGAGATGGTGAAGTCTTTGAGCCGGGTTTCCATGCGCAGGAGGGCGATGTCGTTATTCTTTGATTTGGCGACGTGAAAGTCGAATGCCGTGATGCGGCGCAGGTCGCCGACGCCGTCTGGAAAGGGCGGATTTTTTTCGTCGAAAACCGGAACGCGGCAACCGCGTGCGGCGTCGCAGTTGATGGCGGCGACTTCGCAGGTGCCACGTACGCCACGGATGGAGATGTTTTCGATTGTAGACCAGACGCGAAGAAGGCGGACGAAGCTGTGGCAGCCTTCGGCCTCGATGTCCTCAATGGTGATGTTGCGAATGGGGCCGTTGGTCATGCCGCGAACTTCGGTGCGCTTGAGGGCGTCGTCGGCGTTGAGGGCGATCATGTCGTCGCCGGTGACTCCGGGGTGAAGTCCTTTGATGTCGCGGATGACGCCGTCCGAGCAGTTGCCGCCGAGGTGGATGCCGTCGTTGTTGGGGCGGATGTGGTCGGCGCTGAAACGTATTTTTTCGACGTGGAAATTCCGGACGTGGGTGAAGCGTGCGTGGTAGGCTTCGGCGTTGTGGAGACGGGCGTTTTCCAGTCGCAAACCGTCGACGTTCTGGAAGTGGAGCAATGCACCGGAGTAGCCGTCGTCAAAGAGTCCGGCGGGACGGGGATTGCCGGGATTGTTGCCGTCCCAGAAACCGCCTTCGATGGCGATGTAGCGGTCGCCGGATTCGGGATTGGCGTTGGTGAGGAGGTAGTCGTTGGTGGTTTTGGCCGCCTTGTCGGCGAGCCGGATGACGGCTTGCGGATCAAGAAGCAGCCGTGTGCCACCGTGGATGTGGAGTGTCTGGGCAGTGGTGTAGTGTCCCGCCGGGAGTTCGAGAAGCGAGGGCCGGGCGTCGAGCGCGCGCTGTAACGCCGGGCCGTCGTTGGAGACGCCATCGCCGCGAATGCCGAATTTTGCAAGCACTGGATTTGCGACCATGGGGAGTCCTTTTCTCAATAGCTCTTGGCGAAGATGACGCGCTGGGCGCTGGGTTGACCGGTGAAGATGCAGGTGCCGGGCTCGGGTTTTTCCTCGAAGGGGATGCAGCGGATGGTGACCTTGAGATCTTCCTTGAGCTTGGCTTCGACTTCGGGAGAACCGTTCCAGTGAGCGAGCGCGAAGCCGCCGTGGATCTCGGGCTTGTCGGCATTCTTCGGAGTGAAGTAGGCGTAGAAGTCTTCTTTGGAGTTGATGACCTTGGTGTTCTCGTTGCGGAAGGCGAGCGCGCGGTTGTAGAGCGAGTCGTGATAGTCTTGCAACAGGGCGGTGATGCCGGAGGCAAACGTGGCGGCGGGATGGGATTCCTTGCTCTTGGAACTGGCTCCGCGGTCGCGGCGTCCGACAAAGACGGTTCCGGCGGCGAGGTCGCGGGGGCCGATTTCGACGCGGACGGGGACGCCTTTCTTGATCCATTCCCAGTTTTTGCCGCCGCCCTGGATGTCGCGGGTGTCGACTTCGACGCGGACGGGTTCGCCGTGGAATGTCTGTGCGCGCAGTTCGGTGGCGAGCTTTTGCGCGGCGTCGAGAACGGCATCCTTGGTTTCAGGCTTGGGGGTGACGGGAACGATGACGACCTGAACCGGAGCGATGCGCGGGGGCAGGATGAGTCCGTCGTCGTCGGCGTGGGCCATGATGAGTGTGCCGATCAGGCGGGTGCTGACGCCCCAGCTCGTTGTCCAGGCCAATTCCTTTTTGCCTTCGCGGGAGAGGTACTGGATGCCGGCGGCCTTGGCGAAGTTCTGACCGAGGAAGTGGGAGGTTCCGGCCTGCACGGCTTTGCGATCCTGAACCATGGCTTCGATGCAGAGGGTGTCGATGGCACCGGGGAAACGTTCGCTGGCGGATTTGCGTCCGATGTAGACGGGGAGGGCGAGATGTTCGCGGGCGAGTTCCTCATAGACGCCGAGCATCTTCTGGGTTTCCTCGACGGCTTCCTTCTCTGTTTCGTGGGCGGTGTGGCCTTCCTGCCAGAGGAATTCGGCGGTGCGCAGGAAGAGGCGTGGACGCATTTCCCAGCGGACGACGTTGGCCCATTGGTTGAGGAGAATGGGGAGGTCGCGGTAGGATTGAACCCAACGGGCGTAGGCGGCACCGATGATGGTTTCGGAAGTGGGACGAACGATGAGCGGTTCGGTGAGAGCGCCGGTGGGGCGGAGCTTGCCATCGGGACCGGCTTCGAGGCGGTGGTGGGTGACGACGGCGCATTCCTTGGCGAATCCGGCGACGTGTTCGGCTTCCTTTTCGAGATAGCTCAGGGGGATGAAGAGCGGAAAGTAGGCGTTCTTGTGGCCGGTGGCCTTGAACTTGGCGTCAAGCTGGTGCTGGATGTGTTCCCAGATGGCGTAGCCCCAGGGTTTGATGACCATGCAGCCGCGGACTTCGGAATTTTCGGCCATGTCGGCGGCGGTGATGACGGCTTGGTACCATTCGGGAAAGTTGTCGTTGCGGGTGGGAGTGATGGCGGTTTTTTCAGGCATAAGTCAAATAGGGATGAATGTTGTGTGTGTGGGAAAGTGATGGGGAGGCGATCCGTCTGGCGGACGCCCGACCGGGGGAGGGAATTGGAGGGGTGGTTATTTCGGGTCGGAGATGGGTTCAGTCGACTTGGCGGAGGGCTCGGTTTTGCTCTTGTGGGAGAGGATGCGCTTGATGACTCCGGCGGCTACGGGAATGAAGGAGATGAAGATGACCAGTAGGATGACGTAGTGCAGTTTTTTGCCGAAGGGCGTCTGACCGACGGCGTGACCGATCCAGACCATCGAGGTGACCCAGAGGGAGGAACCGAGAATACTGAAACCGATATAGCGGCGGTAGGGCATCTGCGCGACTCCGGCAATGAAGGGAACGAAGGTGCGCAGGATCGGCAGGAAGCGGGCGATGACAATGGCTTTGCCGCCGTTCTGGAGATAGAAGTCGTGGGCTTCGTTGATGTATTTCTTCTTGAAGAAGCGGGAGTCGTCGCGTTGAAAGACGGCCAGGCCGGTGCGGCGGCCCATGTAGTAATTGAGCTGGTCGCCGATGAAGGCGGCGGCGATGAGGCCGAAATTGAGATGCCAGACGTTGAGGAGCGGTTCGGTGGAATCGCCCAGGGAGGTCGAGGAGAGAACGCCCGCCGTTACCAGGAGGGAATCACCCGGCAGGAAGAAGCCCACGAGCAGTCCGGTTTCGGAAAAGACGATGGCGATGAGCACCCAAATGCCGCCGGTGGTGATGAGATGCTTGAGACCGTCGGATGAGTACAGGTCGTGGAGAAATTTGAGTGCGGTATCCATAAAGGATCAGGATTAGCGCATTTTCACCAGAGTTTCCAGCAGTCTTTCCATGAAAGAAAGTACTGGTTCCGGTAACGCTTTATATTTCGGTAAATTCGTGAGTGTAAGAGTGGGGGCGCTGTCTTGATTTGGCGGGCGGGGGATTCACACGTGTTAAGCACGGGAGGGTTGAAGTGGGCCGGGGGCGGTCCCCGGGCGGGGTGGATCCATCGGGT
>DBTH01000221.1:0-15970 GCA_002306945.1 Methylacidiphilaceae bacterium UBA1321
TAATCTCTATTTACGGATAAGCTCTTAGTACCTAGAACTTAATACAATCCCTCCCTCTGTTTGGTGAGTTGCCAATTATTAATTCGCTTGCTACATAAACCCTATGCCCATTCGTATACTCGCGGCGGCGGCAGTCGTGGCGTTGCTTTGCCTGATCGGTGGCTTCTATGCCGGGCAACGGATGGGCTATGAAAAGGGGCTTCAACAGGCGCGGATTGCGGCCCAAGCCAATGTCCTTCATTCGGCGGTTCCTGGAGTTCCCGGTTCTTCCCATCCGAACGGGCTGAGTGAGAGCGAACCGCTGACCTTTTCCGACGAAGGGACGCATCAACCTGCGGTGACGTTGAGTCCCGAGGAGTTGAAGAAAAAAGTGGGCGAAGCGTTGGAGGAAAAAGATCCCCAGAAACGTTTTTACGGCCTCATGCAACTGGCGCAGAACATGGACGTCGGCACAGCCAAAAAGATTCTCGCCGATCTTCCCGCCGGAACCGATCAACAGTCGCGCACGCTCCAGATGTTACTGGTCAACCGCTGGGCTCAACTGGAACCGGAGGAGGCGCTTGATTATGCGCAAAAGATGCCCGATGCACAGCTCAAGACATGGGCCATGAATACCGCCTTGTCGGCGTGGGCGGGCAAGAATGCCGAAGCGGCGATGAGTTATATTTCCAGGATGCCGGTCGGACAAGTGCGTTCGCAGGCGATGGTGTCGGCCATTTTCACCCTCGGCCAGGCTGACCCGGAGAAGGCGCTTTCGTTGGCCAAAACCAATCTCAACATGATGGAGATGCAGCAGGTCAGCTCCTCGCTTTTCGCTTCGCTAGTGCAGAAAGATCCGAAGAAGGCGGTGGAGCAACTCGGCCAATTGCAGGGCATGCAGGTGCGGGAGAATTCTGTCCGCGCCGTGGCCAGCGGTTGGGCGCAGACCGACCGGCAGGCGGCGTTGAACTGGGCGCAGACGCTCACTTCGCCGAATGAACGCGGCGCGGCGATGGAATCGGTCGTGGTGACCTGGGCGCGTCAGGATCCCGCTGCTGCCGCCGGTTATGCCGCCAAGTTCGAACTTGGCCAATCCTCGGGTCGGGTGCTTTCTTCCATCGCAAACCAATGGGCGCAGCAAGATCCGCAGGCCGCGATCAAGTGGGCGCAATCGTTGCCCGAGGGTCAGGCCCAGAGCGGCGCTGTCGGCAATGTTCTTTCCAGTTGGAGCAATACCGATCCGAAGGCGGCGGCCAATTACGTTCTGACGATGGAACCGGGCCGCGCGCAGGACGATGCCGTTGGCCGGATTTCCAATCAATTGGCGCGAATGGATCTTCAGGAGGCGATGAATTGGGCGCAAAAACTGCCTGCCGGGCGCGGCCAACAAAATGCGATCAACACCGTTGCCGGACAATGGGCGCAGCAAGACCCGAAAGCGGCAGCCGATTATCTGTTGCGACAAGGCAACGAGGAAACACAGAATCAATCCGTTGGCACCATCGCCTCGCAATGGGCGCGCATTGATCCCAAGGGCGGTTTGTCCTACGCCCAGACGCTTCCCGAGGGGGCGGTTAAAAACAATATGATCTCTTCTCTGGTCAACGGTTGGGCGCAACAGGATCCCAAGGCTGCCGCGCAGTTCGTTTTGAATCTGCCCGAAGCCCAGCGCGAACGTTCCACCGGCGCCATTGCCGGGCAGCTTGCCCAGAACGATCCCCAGTCGGCGGCGACCTGGGCGGCTTCCCTGCCGGAGGGCAAGTCCCGCTCCAACGCCTATGGTTCGATCATCAATACCTGGGTCAATAGCGACCCCTACAAGGCCTCCGTCTGGCTCGGCAGCCTGCCCGCCGGAGCATCGCGCGACTCGACGATCAATACGTTTGCCCGCCGCGTTTCCAATCAGGATCCGGAGAATGCCGTCAAATGGGCCTCTTCCATTTCCGACGCCAACATGCGCAATAACGCCGTTCAACAGACGGTGCGCAACTGGATGCGTTCCAATCCCGAGGCGGCGCAAGCCTGGGTGCAGTCTTCCGATCTGCCGCAGGACGTCAAAAACCGTTTAATCCGCAAATAAACCGAAAGACAAAGTAGACACACACACTTATGGGAAACAGGGCCATTCTGATCGTTGTTGCCGTCGTATCGCTCGCCGCCGGATTTCTAGTCGCCAAAATTCCGCTCCCGCGTTTTCATTTTCCGGGTGGGGCGTCCTCTTCCAAAAGCGGGTCTTCCTCAACCGGGTCGTCTTCCATGCCGGTCTATCATCCGGTCAATTCGGGAAATTCCACCGACGAGGATGACGGCCCAAAAGTCGCCATTCCGATTGACGAACTGAAGCAGAAAATTGAGGCTGCTTTCAACAACTCCAATCCCCGCCAGCGTTATCGCGCCTTGACGCGGATCACTGAAAAGCTCGATGCGGCCAGCGCCAAGGCCGGAGTCGAAGCCTTTTCGCCGACCGGCGACGAACTTTCCACCACAGCTCATTGGATGTTGTTGACCCGATGGGCGCAACTCGATCCCGCTCCGGCGCTCGATTATGCGCAGCAGATGACCGACAACCGATTTAAACCCCAGGCTATCTCCATTGCGCTGGGTGCCTTGTCGGAAAAAGACCCCGAGGGTGCGCTCCAGTACGCTGTGCAAATGCCCGTCGGGCAGACCCGGCGGCAGACGCTGCAAACAGTCATTATGACCATCTCCCAGTCCGACCCGGACAAAGGCTCGGAATTGGCCAAAAAATATCTCTCCGCTTCGGAACAGCAACAGGTTTCCTATTCGCTCTATTATTCGTTGGGGAGAAAAGATCCCAAGAAGGCCGTCGAGGAGATCATGCAGATGCCTCCCGGCCAAAACCGTTCCAACGCCATGAGTTCGATCGCTTCGGCCTGGGCGCAGAAAGATCCCGCCGCCGCGCTCGAATGGGCGCAAAAGTTGCCTCCGGGCAACGACCGCGACAATGTTCTGGCCAATGTCGTTTCGCAATGGGCCGGACGCGATTCGCAGGCCGCCCTCAAGTGGGCCGAACAACTTCCCGATGGCGAAGGCCGCCGCCGCGCGATCAATAGCGTTCTGACCAACTTGAGCCGCACCGATCCGCAGATGGCATGCGAATACGTTTTGTCGATGAAGCCGGGCGAGGCCCGCAACGAGGTCATCAGTAACATGGCTTTCCAAATCGCCCAAAACGATGTGAATCAGGCGATGGAATGGGCGCAGAAATTGCCCGCTGGAGAGGGCCGCATCAACGCCATTTCCAACATCACCAGTCAATGGGCGCAACAGGATCCGCAGGCGGCTTCTCAATATGTCCTCTCCATGCCTCCCGGCGAGGGGCAAAATCGCGCCATCGGCAATATCTCCTTCCAACTGGCCCAGTCTGACGTCAAGCAGGCCCTGGCCTGGATGGAAAAGCTTCCTTCCGGTCAGGCGCGGAATAACGCCTTGTCGAATATCCTCAATCAATGGGTTCAACAGGATCCCAAGACCGCCGCCGATTACATCCTCAAAATGCCTCCGGGCGAAGCGCAAAACAACGCTGTCGGAAATATCTCCTTCCAACTCGCCCGCACCGATGTGAAGGAAGCCGTTGCCTGGGCGCAGAAATTGCCCGCCGGCCAGAGTCAGGAAAACGCCATGGGTCAGATCGCCAGCCAATGGGCGCAGCAGGATCCTCAGGCCGCGCTGCGTTGGGCACAGGCCCTTCCCGATGGCCGCGCCCAGCAACGGGCTTTCAGCAGTATTCTTTCCGGCTGGAGCAACACCGACGCGAAGGGCGCCGCACAGTACATCCTGACCATGCCCGCGGGTCGCGCACAGAATGACGCGATCAATAACATCGTCTACCAGATTGCCCGCAACGACATCAAGGAAGCGGTCAACTGGGTGCAACAGCTTCCCTCCAGTCAGGCGCGTAACAACGCCATGGGCCAGATCGCCAGCCAGTGGGCGCAGCAGGATCCCAACGCCGCGATCCAGTGGGCTCAGAGTTTAGGTGACGGTCGTTCGCAGCGTCAGGCCATCAGCAACATCCTGTCGAATTGGAGCGACCGCGATCCCAAGGCCGCGTCCGCCTACATCCTCGGAATGGAACCGGGCCGCGCCCAGAACGACGCTGCGCGTCAGGCCGCTTGGGCACTGGCACGCACCGATGTGAAGGAAGCCATCTCCTTTGCGCAACGGCTCCCGCAAGGTAAGGCCCAGCAGGAAGCACTTTCGAATGTGATCAATCAATGGTCGCAGAGCGATCCGAAGGCCGCCGCCAATTACGTCATGAGCCAGAATGACAAGGAACTTCAGAACCGTGTCATGGGCTCCATCGGTTCGCACTGGGCCGAGAGCGATCCCAAGGGCGCGCTCGCGTTCGCGCAAACCCTGACCAATGCCGATGCGAAGAACAATATGTACAGCAACATCCTCGGCAACTGGGCCAATCAGGATCCCAAGAGCGCGGCTAATTTCGTTTCCGGACTCACCGAGGACGAACGCAATCGCGTCGCCGGGCAGGTCGCTTCCTCGTGGGCGCAAAACGATCCCCCGGCTGCGGCGGCCTGGGCGGCGACTTTGCCCGAGGGAAACGGCAAGACCAACGCGCTCAATTCCATCATGTATTCCTGGATCGAGAACGATCCCTATAAAGCTTCCGTTTGGCTCGGACAATTGCCGCAGGGAAAATCGCGCGATTCTGTGGTCAGCAGTTTCAGTAATCGCATGTCCAACGAAGACCCCGAAACGGCGCTGAAATGGGCCATGACTATTTCGGATCAGGGCCAGCGCAACGGCAATGTCGAACAGGTCGTCCGCAACTGGATGCGCTCCAATCCCGATGCTGCCAAAGCGTGGGCCGCTTCCTCCGACCTCCCGCAGGAGGTCAAGGATCGCCTCACCCGACGCTGATTCTCAATACTAGCGGGAAAGAACTTCAGGCGACAGAGATCCCTCAAGTGTCCAGCAGTCTGCTTTGAGGTCGAAATAGAATCGCGGCTGGACGGCGGGTTCGGGAGCGTATATCCGTCGCATCCTGCCCGGGATCAATCCCTCCTGATAGAAATCCATCCAGAAAGGTGCGAGATATTTCCAGAGCGCTTGCCGTTGGCGGTACGGATCAAGGTTGTAGGTGCGGTCTGAAGGCAGTACCAAGATCCATTTTTGGAGTTTTTCCTGGCGGACAATTTCGGTTTTGTGGATGGCCGTGAGAAATACGCTCGTGGAGACGTTGAAGGCGATCAGGGCGAAGAAGATTGTCAGCACAGCCGTGCCCCGCGCTTTATGTACCGCAAAAATTGAAGTGAGCGGTTGCCATGGTCCCGAGGAGAGGCAGGGGCCGATCAGGAGAATCAGGCCGATGACGATGTTGTAGCGTTTGCGCGAATCGAGCGAATATCCTCCACCGAAAACGAAGACCGCGTAGATTCCGACAAACAGGAGAAGACCCGCCAGGAGCTGATGGAGTGGAAATGAAACGGATGACCCGGTGACGACGCTGTCGTCCGATGCGAAAATTTGAGTTTGCGAGCGGAGCCATTTCCAGAACAGGCCAAGACCTGCGGCGAGTGTTATGGCGGTGAAGAGAATGACCTGCGGCGTGAGGTTGGAGAGCTTGCCGACGAGACCGGGATGAAGCCAGGGGGCGTAGGCGTAAAGCAGGGTGTATTGGTAGTAGACGGGCGAGAGAAATGCCTTGAGGTTGATGCTGACGTGTTTGTCGGACGACGGGGTTGTCGTGAGGAGCATCAGAGCGATGAAGAGGAGCGTTCCGATGGTGATTCCGGTGAGGGGAAGGTATTTCTTCCAATCAGGTTTCGGTGAAATCTCGCGGTAGCTCCAGAGAACGACGATGAGGGGCAGTGCGAGATAGGCCATGCTGGTTTGTTCTCCGAAGAGGTTTCCCCAGAGGGCGAGAAGCGCGAATCCGAAGAACGATGCAATCGGACGAGAGGGTGTTTGCGACCAGGAGAGGGCGGTTGCAATGGTCACAAGAAAGCAGAACGTGGCCCAGAGGTAGCAGGAAGCGGCGGCCCAACCGACAGCTTCGTGCAGGCTCGGGCAGGTGAGAAAAAGAACGGCGAGCACAAGGCTGAAGGCGCGAGATAGTCCGAGTTGGCGCAGAATTGTGAGAAGCAGCAGGCCGTTGATGGCGTGGAGGAACACGGCCAGCGTCATGTATGCGGCAGGAGAGATGCGCAGGATTGAACCGATGATGGCGTAGGGGAAAATGCGCCAGACGTAGGGCAACGGATGAAAGAGGGCGATCGATTGAAGCCGGTCGGGCCCGGACTCGCGATAGATGAAATCGTCGGCGAACAGGTGGTAATTCCAGGCGACCGTGCCGTAAGCGGCGAAGGCTAGCAGGAGCAAACTCAGAATTTCAGCAAACGAAATCGGTATAGGGCGTCGGTCGGGGAATGCGGTGGTGGCCATGATGGATTTTCAACGGCATGGATAACCGCATGATCTGGAAGCGTCAACCCTGGAGTTCCTTGAGGCGGAGCTGACCGCAGGCGGCGTCGATGTCGTGGCCTTTCTCGCGCCGGACGGTGACGGGGATGTCGGCGTTTTCAAGGACTGCGGCAAAGGCGTCGATGACGCTGTCGCTGGGGCGAACCCAGGGTAGGCCGTCGACTTTGTTGTAGGGGATGAGATTGACTTTGGCGTGGAGGCGGCGGGCGTGCTTGACGAGAATTTCGGCCTGGGTGAGGTCGTCGTTGATGCCTTCGATGAGGATGTATTCGAGGGTCATCATCTTGCGTTTTTTATCCTGATAATAAGCGCAGGCGTCGAGGAGTTCGGCCAGTGGATATTTCTTGTTCACGGGCATGATCTGGCTGCGGACTTCATCGGTTGCTCCGTGCAGGGAGAGCGCGAGGCGGATTTGGCGAGGTTCGTCGGCGAGTTGGCGGATTTGCGGGACGAGGCCACTCGTGGAAATGGTGATGTGACGCGCGCCGATGCCGACGCCCCAAGGGGATTGGGCGTTGATGATTTCGATGGCGGTGATGAGGTTGTCGTAGTTGGCGAGAGGCTCACCCATGCCCATGAAGACGAGATTGTTGACGCGGTTTTTGGCGATGCGCTCGGCTTCGATGATCTGCGCGACGATTTCGCCGGGGGTGAGATTGCGTTTCCAACCCGCGATGCCGCTGGCGCAGAATTTGCAGCCGTAGGCGCAACCGACCTGTGTGGAGATGCAGAGAGTGAAGCGGTCGGCGCGTTCGCCGAAAAGATCGGGCGAGGCGGGGATGAGAACGCTCTCGACGAAATCGCCTTTGTTGAGTTGCCAGAGGAATTTGCGCGTCGTGTCGTCCGAACCTTGCTGTTTCGCCAATTTGAGCGGGAGAAGTTCGTAACGTTCGGCCAGTTGCGCGCGCATCGCGGCGGGCAGATTGGTCATCTCGTCGAACGTGGTGACGCGGCGTTCGAAGATCCAGGTGGCGACTTGTTCCATGCGGTAGTTGGGAACGTTTTCGCCGAGGTTCCAGTCGGCAGGGAGTTGGTCGAGGAGGTAAGGCATGGGTGGTGAGGTGAAAGAAAGTTTTCAGTGAAAGGCAGGGGCGGGGAAAGTTCTAAGTTCTCTAATATCGTGCGAACTAACGAGTGTACTGGAGTTCCGTATAAAAAGAAAGGATGCAACCCAAAGGCTGCATCCTTTTCAAAAAATAATTTTTCTAAATACTTCTTCGTACCTCGTACTTCCCCATCATTTCATGCGGTCAAACGTCGATTGAAGAATATCGACATCGCTTTTTCCGGCGAGTTTTTCGCGCGTCGAATCGATCCATTTTTGTTCGAGGGTGTTCTTGGTGGGGCGGTCGACTTCGTAGAAGACGCCGAAGTAGCCGGGGAAGGCGGCGTCGGCGAGCTTGAAGGCGGCCTGTTCATCAGTGACGTCGTGGCGGGCTTCGTCTTCTTGCGTGTCGTCCCATTTTTTCTCTTCAATGAGAGTAAAGGCTCCGCCCTTGCGAGGGTTGCCCGCATCGAAAGCGCCGGGATGGAATTCGACACATTCGGAGAGGACTTCGACGACGGCGAAGCCGTTGTGTTTCATGCCGCGCTCCATCATCTGGATCATGTGAAGCGGGTTGGCTGCATGGGTGCGGGCGATGAAGGTGGCACCGCTGGAGATGAGTTTTTTGATCGGGTTAACCGGACGGTCGATGGCTCCGGTGGGGTCGGTCTTGGTCTTGTAGCCGATGGGAGAAGTGGGCGAGGTCTGCTTCTTGGTCAAGCCATAGACCTGATTGTCCATGATGACGTAGAGCATTTTGGTGTTCTTGCGGGCGCCATGTTCGAGGTGGTTGCCGCCGATGGAATAGCCGTCACCGTCTCCGCCGAAGACAAAGACGTGGAGGTCGGGCCGGGAAAGGCTGACGCCGGTCGCGAACGGTATGGCGCGACCGTGGATGAAGTGGGCGCCGTAGCCGTTGACGAAGTAGGGGAAGCGGGAGGAACAGCCGATACCGGCGAGGGTGACGATGTTCTCGTGCGGGAGGTTGGCCTTTTCGAGGATCTTGTAAAAGCTCGACAGCACGGCGAAGTCGCCGCAGCCGGGGCACCATGTCGGGTGATCCGACGTGAGCGCTTTTTTGGTCAATTTATCGGGTTGTCCGGGGGTGGTTGTGGAGGGAACAGTTTCGGTGGACATAGGATAATCGGTTGGGTGGTGGTTGGCGCGGTTAACGGCGGATGAGGGCGTTGTCGAGGAAGCCTTTGGTGCGGTCAAGGATTTCGCGGACCTTGTAGGTGAGGCCGTCGGTCTTGGTAACGCTCTGGATCTTGGGATTGGCGTAGCGGGCGCGCAGGATGTTGGCGAGTTGGCCGTAGCCGTAGACGCCTTCGTCGTTCATCTCGACGACGAGCACATGGCTGAATCCTTCGAAAATCTTGTCGAGTCCGTCCGGCAGCGGATGGATGTGACGCAGGTGAATGGAGGAAACGCTGTCTCCGGCGGCGCGGGCCTTGTCGACGGCTTCGCGGATCGGGCCGTAGGTGGAACCCCAGCCGACGATGAGGATGTTGCCTTCGTTCGGGCCGTAAACTTTTGGAATCGGAAGTTCGGCGGCGAGTTGGCGCAGTTTGTTGCGGCGCTTGGCGGTCATGGCCAGGTGGAGCTTGGGGCTTCCGGTCGGGTGACCTTCTTCGTCGTGTTCGAGACCGGTGACGAGCGGGAATTGACCGTCGGTGATCTTGCTGCCGGGAGTGAGATGCTGGGTGATCTGGTCGATGGGGTACGGTTTGAAGGAATCGACCGGGGTGAGATTGAGCTTGGGCAGAATCATCACTTCCTTGAGGTTGGGTTCCTCGAAGGCTTCGATTCGCGTGGCGAGCGAGGAGTCGCTGAGGATGAAGACCGGCGTGCTGTACTTATGGGCGATGCGGCTGGCTTCGATGGCGATGTAGAAACAGTCTTCGACCGTTTGCGGGGCGAGGACGACGCGCGGGCTGTCGCCGTGGCCGCCAAAGATGGCCTGGTTGAGGTCGCTCTGTTCGACGTTGGTGGGCAGGCCGGTGCTCGGGCCGCCGCGCTGGACGTTGACGATGATGAGGGGAACTTCGGCCATGGACGCCCAGCCGATGGCTTCGGTCTTGAGCGAGATGCCGGGGCCGGAACTGCCGGTGACGGCGGTGTGTCCGGCAAAGGAAAAGCCGAGGGCCATGGCGACAGAGGCGAGTTCGTCCTCGCACTGGACGAAGAGGCCTCCGTACTTGGGAAGTTCCGAGCGGAGGGTTTCCATGATGGTTGTCCACGGGGTGATCGGGTAGGCGGCTCCGTAACGGACACCGGCGGCGATGAGGCCGTAGGCGAGCGCCTGGTTGCCGTCCATGGTGACTTGCGGACGAGAACCGCTCGGTTGGGCGTGTTCGAAACGGTAGAGGTCGATCACGTTGCCGACCGGATAGGCGTAACCGGCGTGGAAAGCCATGAGGGAATTGCTCAGGACGCCGGGATCTTTGCGACCGAAACGTTCTTCGAGGAGCTTTTCGAGCTTGGCGACGTCGAGATCGAAAATCTTGGCCAGCAGGCCGAGCAGGAAGATGTTTTTACCCTTGTCCTTGGCGGTGCCGCCGAGGGCTTCGACGGTCAGCCCGGTCATGGGAATGCCGACGTAAACGTAATTCTTGTCGGTGAAATCGGGTTCGACGTGGTCGGAATCGTAGAGGAGGATGCCGCCCTTTTTGAGAAATCCGATATGATCCTTGTAGCTGTGCTGGTAGAAGGCGACGAGGAAGTCGGCTTCGTCACCGGCGGAGAGAACTTCCCCGGAGCCGATGCGAACCTGGAAGATGGAGGGGCCGCCGGAGATCGTGGCGGGGATGGTCATGTAGGTCATGACATCTTGCGCGCTGCGTCCAGCAAGCCGGGCGAGGAATCCGCCGACGGCCTGGATGCCGTCCTGCGAATTGCCCGCGATGCGGATGACGGCATCGTGGATGAGCTGCTGGCGCTTGGCCTCGCGTTCGGAATTGTCAGGAGTGGTGGAAGGAGATGGAGAACTATCAACAGGAGCGTTGTTCATAGTAATGGATGTAGAATATACCTATCGGCGGGGTTGGTCAAATGCTTTACGGTTTATAAGTGTCTGTTTTTCAACACGTTAGAAGTTAACCTTGTGTGGAAATGTTTTTATATTAGATTTTCTAATTTCATATATTGTCAACCTTATAAAAGACAATGGGTTAGAGAGGTCGGAACAAATGCTCCTCTTGCGCCGGTTTGGGCGACCAGCGTTGCGAAAAATCGATAATAATTCCATCCCCTCGCGCGGCTAGGATCAGTCCCTGACCGCGCGTCCTCCTCCTGGTTGGGTTCTCTATTTAATGGTTACGGCAGTCGTCGCGCCGCAGCGCAAGGTCTTGCCGGCCAAATTCCATTGTAGCGGCTTTAGTGCCAACTCTGCCGATTTTTGCAAACCTTCGACTTCGACCTTCTTGAAGCGGTCGTAAACGACGAAACGCACGTTCGCGGGGCGGTAGCCGTTGTGAATGTCATAGACCTGGATGCGCAGGGCCTGGCCTTTGACGGTGACGTTGAGGCTGAACGCGGTGCGTTTACCCTGGCGGTAGTCGAAGGTGTGACCATCGTCGAAGCGGTACTGGTAGGAGGCGGTGCCGCGGGTCGAGCGGTTGAGGAAGAGGTGGAGTTCGATGTTGCCGAGATCGTTTTCGTTGGAAGTGCGCACGCCGGTTTGCATCGGGACAATGGCGCCTTCGCGCACATAGAGCGGAGTGCTGAGGCGGTTCTCGGTCGTGGTGATCTTGCGGTTGCCGCGAACCCAGCGGTTTTCATGCGCGGCGAACCACTTGTTCTTTCCGGGCAGGACGACCTTGCGGGAGCGGGTTCCTTCCTTGTAGACGGGGGCGTGGAGCAGCGAGGGGCCTACGAGGAATTGATCGTCGATCTGCCCCAGCGGCAACTTCGCGGTGTCCTCGAAATCGTAGAAGAGCGGCCGCAGGATGGCGGCACCGCGTTCTTCCTGATCGATGAAGAGGTTGTAGAGGTAGGGCAGAAGTTTGTAGCGGGTGCGGATGTAATGGCGCACGACTTCCATCGGGCGGGAACCGAAGGCCCAGGGTTCCTGTGCCGTGGAATCCATGATGGCGTGGTTGCGCAGGAACGGGAAAAGGAATCCCGCCTTGTACCAGGCCGTGAAGAGTTCCGGGTAGGTGTTGCCGCCGAATCCGGGGACATCGGGGCCGTTGAAGGGAATGCCGGAGAGGGCGAGATTGAGGGTGACCTCAATTGATTTGCGCATGTGGAAGCGATTGGAATAATTGTCGCCGGTCCAGATGGCGGAGTATTTGCTCTGGCCGGTGAATCCGCTGCGGGCCAGAAGGAAGGGGCGCTCGTTGGGTCGGGCGGCGAGGAAACCTTCACGCGAGGCTTGCGCCATGCCGAGGGCGTATTGGTTGTGGTAGGAAGTATGCGGGAGCTTGCCGTGGTTGAAGCGCATGTCGTCGAGTTCAACCGCGCCGACGGAAGGATCGTTCATGTCGAGCCACGCGCCGGAGACGCCGGCTTCGGCGAAGGCTTTGACCTGCTTGGCCCACCAGGCGCGGGCTTCCTTGATGGAGAAATCCGGGAAGACGGTTTTGCCCGGCCAGACGAAGCCGACGTAGCGGTCGCCGTTGGAGTTTTCGCAAAAGATATTGGAGCGAACGCCGTCCTGATAGACCTTGTACTGCTTGTCAAGTTTGACGCCGGGGTCGAGGATCGGAACGACGTGGCCGTTCTGCTTGTTGAGCTTGCCGAGATCCTTCGCGGGATTGGGGAAATGTTTCTTGTCAAAGCTGAAAACACGGAAGCCGTCCATGTAATCGATGTCGAGCCAGAGACCGTCGTTGGGGATTTTATTGCGGCGGAATTTGACGTCGAGGTCGGCGAGATCGGCGTAGCTGCGGTAACCCCAGCGACATTGATGGTGGCCGAGAGACCAGAGTGGCGGGACGGGCGTGGTGCCGCAGAGTTGCTGGAACTTGCAGGTCAGTTCGTGCAAGGACGGGCCGGAGAGGAGATAGACCGAAGCGAGACCTTCGTCGGCGCCAAGCCAGAAGGTGGAGGGTTCGGATGGGTCGAGGTCGCGGCGGAAAAGGTAATTCGATCCGGTGTCCATGAACACCGGGTAGGGGTTGTCGACGAGGATGCCGAGGTAGGAGTTGCCCTGTTTGACGATGAGGTAGGGCACGGACACATACATCGGGTCGGTGACTTCATTGATGCAGAGGTGGAGATGGAAATCGCCCCAGATGTCGGTGTTCCAGAATTTGGTGCGCTTGCCGGATTTTTCAAAGCCGTTGTTCTTCTCGCCCTGACCGTAGAATTGCGTGCCGTCGGGGCGTTGGAATTGAAGCATCCAGGCTTTGCCGCTGATGCCGAAGGCGTTTTTGGCGAGGCTTTGGAGCAGGGGTTTACCGTCCGCGCCGTGCCAGAGGATTTCGCCTTTGGGTCCGAAGGTGATGGCGGTGAGGCTGGGGTGCTTGGGGAGGCGCTGGAGATCGGATTGGGCGAGATTGGGTAGGGGTTGCGGGCCTTCGATCTGGAGATGGAAGACGTCGGAGCCGAGATCCTTGAGGACGAAGCGGTGGTGTTTCCCGGCGACGGTGGCGCTGTGTGTGGAGTCGTTAAATTTGGAGACGAAAGAGAAATTGGAGGGGTGGCGGATTTTCTGGAAGTACATGGCAAATAAAGGGTAAATTATGTATGAAGAGCTAATCAAAGATGAAAACTTTGAGGAACTCAATGCTATTTAAGAGAAGAGACCCCGGTTCCATTTTGAGCGGATGAAAGTGCTATAGCGACCGGTCATGAAGAAAAGATCTGGAGTTTCATTTTTCCCTTGGTAATTGACGGGGTCTGAGAGTAGCCTGCCCATGCCTTTATATAGCGGTTTTTGAAAGTATTGTATCTATGTTGCCAATTAATCACTTATTGTCGTTGGTCCCGAATCGGGCGCAAGCCGCGCTGGGACGTTTGGAAACCTTGACCTGGCGCAATGTCCGCCCTCTGCGGGTCGATGCCAGTGTGCCCACTCATGAGATCGTTTCTCTCGCCGAAGGAAAGAAACTCAAGCGCTTTGAAGTGCTCCCGGATTCCTGCTGGGGCAAACTCTACGACCAACGTTGGTGCCACGTCGAATTTCCCAAGTCGTCCGTCCCGCTGCACTTCAACTGGCGCGACCAGGCCGAGGCGACGCTCTATATTGACGGCGCGCCTTATTTCGGTTTCGACGTGGGACACCGTTACTGCAAATTGCCCGCGCGTGTTCGTGAAGGCTGGATTGATTCCAACTGCATCCAGAGTGGTGTCTGGCATCCCAGCGCAACCGGATTGACCCCTTACGGCAGCCGCTTCGACGGTGCCTTTGTCTGCGAACGCGACGAGGACGCCTGGAACGCCTACCACGATTTGAAGTGTCTTTTCGACGTCATGATGGACGAGCGCGTGCGGGAAAATCCGTTGCTTTCGCCTGCGCTCAACGGCGCGGGATTGCAAGCTCCGGTCGACAAGGTATCGCCGTTCTACCGCCGTCTGTTGCGGTTGATGGACGAAGCCATCGACGTGTTTGACGCCGACGGCCCGAAGGCGATGCGCGTAAAGCTGGCGGAAGCCTACAAGGAATTGCGCCGCGACAAGACCTTCCAGCATTGCATCCTGACCGGTCACGCGCACATCGATCTGGTCTGGCTCTGGCCCGAGCGCGTGGGCGAGTTGAAGGCGGTTCACGTCTTCTCGACGATCAATCACCTGATGCGCGAATATCCCGAGTTCAAATTTGCCTATACCCAGCCGGCCAGTTACGAAGCCGTTGCCCGCCGCGCTCCGTCGTTGTACAGAACCGTTCAGCAGCGCATTCGCGCGGGACGTTGGCAGGCGACCGGTGGAATGTATGTCGAATCCGATACGATGCTTGCCTGTGGCGAAGCACTGGCCCGGAGTTTTGTCCTCGGCCAAAAAGGTTTCATCCGCATCAACGGCAAACCGTCCCGCCTGACGTGGTTGCCGGACGTCTTCGGTTATTCCGGTTGCCTGCCGCAATTGATGCAGTTGAGCGGCGTTGATCATTTCTTCACCACCAAGATGACCTGGAACGCGATCAATCGCTTCCCCTACAGCAGCTTTATCTGGCGCGGCATCGACGGGGCGGAAGTCGTCGCCCACGTCAGCCAGGACATCGGTTATGTCACCCACATGAAAGTGGAAGACATCAAGAACGGCCTCTATGGCAACCAGCAAGCCGATGTGCATGACGAATATCTGTTGCCGACCGGTTACGGCGACGGCGGTGGCGGCCCGACCGACGATATGTGCGAACGCGCCCGCCGCTTGAGCGCCTTGCCGGGCATGCCGAAGATTTCGTGGGATCAGCCGGAAGCTTTCTTCGAACGTCTCGACCAGATTCGCGACCGTCTGCCTGTTTATCAGGGCGAGTGCTATCTCGAATATCACCGCGGAACGTTCACCACCCACGGCGCGTTGAAATCCACCTTCCGCGCCCTCGAACGCGCCTTGCAGGTGCGCGAAGCGGTTGCTTCCGTCACCGGAGGTGTCGTGCCCGAGGAAGCGTGGAAGCGGATGGTGTTTGCCCAATTCCACGACTACATCCCCGGCAGTTCCGTCTGGGACGTCTATGCCGAAGGTCTGCCCGAACTCGACCGCATTGCGAAGGAAGAACTGGAAGCTTCGCGCCATGCCCTCGAAAAGAAATCCGGCCCGGTGAGTGTCTTCAATCCGCTGCCCGTCCCCGTCCGCAAGTGGATCAAGACGCCCGGCAAACGCAACGACGTTTATGTCCAGATACCGGCGCTGACCGGCATTCCAGTGGAACAGGCCCTGGTCGTCAATAAACCCGAAGTCGTCACGGCGTCCAATCGCGCTTTGTCCAACGGACGAGTTTCCATCGCCATCGACCGCACGGGAGCCGTCTCGCGTTTTGAAATCGACGGCAAGACCGTTGCGATCGAAGAGCCACTCGGACGACTCGTTTCGTATCCCGACAAAGCGGCCAATTTCGAATCGTGGGACATCGACCGCCATGTTCTTTCGCTCGGTGAACTCTGGCAGACGCCCACGCAAATCCAGGTCAGCGGCTCCGGTTCGAACCGGGCCGAGGTCGCCGTTTCTCGTTCCATCGGCAAGCAGAGTCATGCGACGGTGATCTACCGCCTCGAAGCGGGAAGTTCGGTTCTCCAGATCGAAGTCCAACTCGATTGGAACGAACCCGAGACCCTCCTCAAGATGCATTTCCCGACCCGCTATGCCGCAGTCAACGCCCGCTTCGGCATCCCCTACGGCAGCATTCTGCGTCCGCAATTGCCCGGTCCCAAGGTCAACGAAGCGATGTGGGAGGTTCCCTTCAGCCGCTACCTCGCCGTCTTCGACGAAGGCGAACGCGACGGATTGTTCCTCGTCACCGAATCGAAATACGGCGCGACGGTTCGCTCCGGCAATATCGGCTTGAGCCTCGTCCGCAGCCCCCGCATGACCGGGTTT
>DBTH01000221.1:16211-16780 GCA_002306945.1 Methylacidiphilaceae bacterium UBA1321
CCTCGTCCGCAGCCCCCGCAGGACCGGTTTTGAAGCCCATAGCCATGTCTGGCCGCAGACTCTCACCCGTATCAAACCGGATTCGCCCTATGCCGACATCGGACATCATACGATCCGCTTTGCCCTGGGCCGTTACGACACGACTGCGCCGCGCGAAGAACAACCCTCGGTTCTGGCCGATACGCTTTTCACCGAGCCGGTCGTCTATCACGGCAAGCCGGTGCAATCGGCGTTTCAGGGAATCGAAAGCGGCGAATCGCTTGTGCCGACATGGGCTGTTCCCGACGGAGCCGGTTCGTTTATCCTGCGCTTGGCTGAAATCTCTGGACGTCGTGGCACAGCCAGGATTCAACTCGCCAAGGGTTACATTGCGAGCGCCGTCGATCTGCTCGGCCGATCCTACGACAAGAAAGTCAGGAATGGCCGCTTCGAGTACAAGCCGTACGAGATTGTCAGCCTGCGCATCCGCAAAGGGTGAGAGCTGAAAAGGCAACAGGATTGTATCAGGAACTCATGAAGTCAGGAAAAGAGAGGATGTGAAATTATCCCTTCTTGATTTTCTGAGTTCT
>DBTH01000221.1:17013-26364 GCA_002306945.1 Methylacidiphilaceae bacterium UBA1321
TTCTTGATTTTCTGAGTTCTTGATAAGTCTTTCTCCGTTGCCTTTCCTAATTCCGTTAATTCCGCCGGGCCTTGTCGAAGGCCTGCGCGAAGGCATTGAATCCGCCGCCACTGTTGCTGCTGCTACTGGCGGGGCGGTTTGATCCACCCGTGTTGCGGCGTTGGCTGGAAGGTTCGTTACTGCGCGGGGCGCGGGCACCGATTTCCGGTTTGGATTTCATCGAGAGCGCGATGCGTTTGCGCTCGACGTCGACGTCGACAACGGTGACTTGCACCTTGTCCTGAACCTTGACGATGTCGGCGGGGTTCTTGACGAAATCGTCGCTGAGCTGGCTGATATGAACCAGACCATCCTGGTGGACGCCGATGTCGACGAACGCGCCGAACGCGGTGACGTTGGTGACGATGCCGGGGAGTTTCATGCCGGGCTGGAGATGTTTGATCTCGGAGACGCCTTCGGCGAAGCTAAAGACTTCAAACTTGGCGCGGGGATCGCGGCCCGGTTTAGCCAATTCGTTGAGGATGTCCTGCAAGGTGGGCAGGCCGACGCCGGTGCTGTCGTTGATGTAGGCGTTGAGCTTGATCCTGGAGCGCAGGATGGAGTCCTTGAGCAGGTTTTCCGGCCTGGAGCCGAGATCCTTGGCCATCGCTTCGACGATGGGGTAGCGTTCCGGGTGGACGGCGCTGGCATCCAGCGGATTTTCGCCGCTGCGGATGCGGAGGAAGCCCGCCGCCTGCTCGAACGCTTTCGCGCCGAGGCGGGGCACTTTGAGCAATTCCTGCCGGCTCTTGAAAGGGCCGTTCTCATTGCGGAAGGCGATAATGCTTTCCGCAAGGGCGGGGCCGAGGCCGGACACGTAGGTGAGGAGTTGTTTGCTCGCCGTGTTGACTTCGACGCCGACGGCGTTGACGCAGCTCATGACCACGTCGTCGAGGCTGCGCTTGAGGGCGGCCTGGTCGACGTCGTGCTGGTACTGGCCGACTCCGATTGATTTCGGATCGATCTTGACCAGTTCGGCCAACGGATCCATGAGGCGGCGACCAATGGAGATGAAACCGCGGACGGTGAGATCGAGATCGGGGAATTCCTGGCGGGCCACTTCGGAAGCGGAATAAATGGAGGCGCCGCTTTCGTTGACCATGACCACGGTGATGCTGGCGGGCAACTTGAGTGAGCGGATGAACATCTCGGTTTCGCGTCCGGCGGTGCCGTTGCCGATGGAGATGGCCTCGATCTTGAAGTGCGAGCAGAGCTTGCGGATGACTTCGGCGGCCTCGCGGCGTTCGCCGTCCGATTTGTCTGGATAGATGACGCAGTGGGTGAGGAGTTTGCCTTGCGCGTCGAGAACGGTCAGTTTGCAACCGGTGCGGAAACCGGGATCGAGGGCGAGGACGTTCTTTTGTCCGAGAGCGGGAGCCAGAAGAAGTTCACGAATGTTTTCACTGAAAACGCGGATGGCTTCCTCGTCGGCGGCTTTCTTCGATTCCAGACGCATTTCGACTTCGATGGCGGGACCGAGCAGGCGTTGGTAGGAATCGACAACGGTGGTGGCGATTTCTTTCGAGGCGGGGCCGGAGCCTTTGACGAAAAGATCGTTGAGAAGGCGGGTGGCCTGAGCTTCGGGCACCTGGATGCGGAGCATGAGGAAGCCTTCCTTTTCGCCGCGGCGCATGGCCAGCACGCGGTGCGAGGGGGCCTGGGAGAGGGGTTCGCTCCACTCGAAGTAATCCTTGAACTTGGCCGCTTCCTTTTCTTTGTCCTTGATGAGCTTGCTGCTGATGATGGCCTGATCGCGGAAGAGCTGGCGGATTTTCTCGCGGGCAGTGGCGTCGTCACTGATGCGTTCGGCGAGGATGTCTCGGGCCCCGGCCAGGGCTTTGTCGGCCGATTCGATTTCCTTTTCCTTGTTGATGAAGGCCTCGGCTTCCTTGAGTGGTTGCGTGGCGGCGTCCTGGGCCCAGAGGATTTCCGCGAGCGGTTCCAGTCCGGCTTCCTTGGCGACGGTGGCGCGGGTGCGGCGCTTCGGGCGGTAGGGCTGGTAAATGTCTTCGAGCTTGGTGACGGTCTGGGCGGCGTTGATGGCGGTCTTGAGAACGTCGGTGAGGAGCTTGCGTTCGTCGAGGGATTTCAGGATCGAATCGCGCCGGGCGTCGAGTTCGGCGAGTTGCTCCAGGCGGTCGCGGATGGTCGTGATGGCGACTTCGTCGAGCATGCCGGTGACTTCTTTGCGGTAGCGGGCGATAAAGGGGACTGTGCCGCCTTCCTTGAGCAGGGAGGCCGTGGCGTAGACCTGTTTGGGTTGAAGTTTGGTTTCTTCGGCGATGCGACGGATGTGGGCTTCAGTCAGGTTCATAAATAAGTATCAGAGTCGGGAAGTTTGAAGGAAAAACGGCGGATGGGAAGGCGTTTTGCGCGGAAGAGTTGAAAAATACAGAATGGGATTGACGATTGGCACTTTGTTTTATCTCGCCTTAAAAGGGCTTCTGTGCCCTTGACAAGCGTGCGGGAAATCGGTCGCATGTGGGCATGAAGTACCGCCGTTTTGGACGCACCAATCTCAATCTTCCGGTCATTTCCTGCGGAGGCATGCGCTATCAGCACAAGTGGCAGGATGTGCCGCTTTCGGAAATCCCGGAGGCCAACCAGCGCAATCTCGAAGCCTGCATCCGGCGTTCGCTGGAGTTGGGGATCAATCATATCGAGACGGCCCGTGGTTACGGTTCTTCCGAGATGCAATTGGGCCAGGTCTTGCCAAAGTTTCCGCGTCAGGAGCTCATCGTTCAGACGAAAGTCGCGCCGACGAAAGATCCGAAGGAGTTTCTCGCCACGTTCGAGAAGTCGATGGATTATCTGAAGCTCGATTATGTCGACCTGTTTTCCCTGCACGGATTGAATAACCCGGAGTTGATCGACTGGTCGCTGGCACCGGGCGGCTGTCTCGATGCGGCGAAGAAATTGCAGCAGGAAGGCCGCGTTCGTCATATCGGATTTTCGACCCATGGCTTGCCGCAGGACATTGTCCGGGCGATCCAGAGCAACGGCTTCGATTACGTGAATCTCCACTGGTACTTCGTCAACGATCTGAACTGGATCGCTGTGGAAGAAGCGGCCAAACGCGATATGGGCGTGTTCATCATCAGCCCGAACGACAAGGGTGGAAAGTTGTACGAACCGCCGCAAAAACTGGTCGATCTGTGCGCGCCGCTCTCACCGATGGCTTTCAATAATCTCTATTGCCTGTCGCGTCCCGAAGTCCACACGTTGAGTCTCGGGCCGTCGAAGCCGTCCGATTTCGACGAGCATATCCGTAGTCTGGAACATTACGACACGGCAGATGAGACGGTGCGACCGATTGTGGAGCGGTTGAACGCGGAAATCGTCAAGACCGTTGGCGAGGATTTCTATCGCAACTGGTGGCGCGGGCTGCCGGATTACGATGCGGTTCCGGGGCAGGTGAACATTGTCGAAATCATCCGGCTCTGGCTCTATTCGAAGTCACTCGACATCGTGGGTTGGGGCAAGATGCGCTACAATCTCCTTGGCAACGCGGGGCATTGGTTCCCCGGCGAAAACATGCTCAAGCTCAACGGCGCAGACCTGCGTCCTTTGTTGAAGGATAGTCCGTTTGCCGATCGGATTCCGGGCATTCTCGAGGAAGCGCATCAACTTCTTTACGACAAGCCCGTGCAGCGTCTCAGTCAATCGGATTGAGCATGGCCGGTGGCCATGCGGAGACTGGAAACCGGAGGCCGGACAGAAGCCGAGCCGAAAGGATGTCCTCTCCCGCTTCGCGTCAATGAGTGCAGGGATCATCCCTGTCGTCACGCTGCTAGAACTTGAGGTAGGTCGTTTCCTTGAGACCCTGCTCGTAAGATTCGAGCAATCGCATACCTTCATTGGGCTTGAGAACGTCGGCCTTGATGGCGGCGTCGATCTGGGCCTTCATCGCGCGTTCGATCGTGCCTGTATCGTATTGAACGTCCGCAAGAACCTGTCCAATGGTGTAGGCGGGAATCGTTTCCTCAATGTAGAAACCGCTCTCTTCATCGGGATCGAGAAAGACGTGGGCTTCATTGACGCGGCCAAAGAGATTGTGCAGGTCACCCATGATGTCCTGATAAGCGCCCATGAGGAAAACGCCGAGATAATACGGCTGACCATTGAGCGGATGGAGCGGGAGGGTTTCGGACATCACGCCGTCGTTGTCGATGAACTTGGCGATCTTGCCGTCCGAGTCGCAGGTGATGTCGACGAGCGTGGCGTGGTGAACGGGCCGTTCGTTGAGGCGGTGGATCGGGACGATGGGGAAAAGCTGCCCCAGTGCCCAGTGATCGAGCATCGACTGGAAGACGCTGAAATTGCAGAGGAACTGGTCGCCGAGCGAAGGGATGAGCGCGCGGACTTCCGGCGGCATCGATTTCGGACTCGGGTAGGAGGAGATCACGCTTTCGACGATTTCCCAGAAGAGGGTTTCGATCTGTGACTTGGTCGTGAGATCGAGCAGGCCGAGGTCGAAGCGCGATTGGGCGTCCTCGCGGATTTGCACGGCGTCGTGGAACTGTTCGCGGCGGTTCTTCTTGTTGACGTTCTGCTTGATTTCGAGCAGGTCGGCGACGGTTTTGTGCGCCGGGACGATCTCGTTTTTCACGCCACGCTTGGTTTTTTCGATTACGCCGAAGACATCGACGATGAGGACGGAATGGTGCGCGACGATGGCGCGGCCGCTTTCACTGACGATGTCGGGATGGGGGACTTTTTCTTCGTTGAGGACGTCGAGGATGTTGTAGACGACGTCGCGGGTGTACTCGGCGAGGGAGTAATTCATGCTGCTATCGAGCGAGGAACGGCTGCCGTCGTAGTCGACCGCGAGGCCGCCGCCGACGTCCATGTAGCCGAGCGGGAAACCGAGTTGCCAGATCTTGGCGTAGTAACGGGCCGCCTCGCGCACGGCGCGTTTGACGGTCTGGATGTCGGGAATCTGGGAGCCGATGTGGAAATGGAGGAGCTTGAAATTGTTGATGAGATTGTGCTTCTTGAGCAATTCCGTGGCTTCAAGAAGGTCGCTGGTGCAGAGGCCGAACTTGGCGTTTTCGCCACCGGAAGTGGCCCATTTGCCCGCGCCCTTGGTATGGAGGCGGACGCGAATGCCGACGAAGGGTTTCACGCCGATCGCTTCGGAAACCTCGATGATGGAGCGGAGTTCTTCCAGCTTCTCGACGACCATTACGACCGTCTTGCCGAGTTTGCAGCCGAGGAGTGCCATCTGGACGAAGAGGGGATCCTTGTAACCGTTGCAGATGATGAGGCTGTTGTTGTTGGTGTGCATCGCCAGAGCGGCGAAGAGTTCGGGCTTGCTGCCGACTTCGAGACCGAAATTGAAAGGAGTGCCGGCGTCGATGATTTCCTCGACGACTTCGCGTAGCTGGTTGACCTTGATCGGGAAAACGCCGCGGTACTGGCCCTGATAGCCGGATTCGGTGATGGCGGCGCGGAATTCCTTGTTGAGGCTCTCGACGCGGTGACGCAGCAAATCCTGAAAGCGAAGGAGAAGGGGGAAGCCGACTCCGCGGTCGCGGGCTTCCTGCACCACTTTGGTGAGGTCGAGTTCGGCGCCCTGCTCCTGGAGCGGGCGGACGGTGACATGGCCGTCGGCGTTGACGCCGAAGTAGTCCGCGCCCCAACGCTCAATGTTGTACGTCTCGGCTGCTTGAGCGATGTCCCACGGAATTTCTTTATCAGGCATTGGGGACTTATACGACTTGCACGTCGTTTTGCAACTATTGTTGTGCAATTCTTGGGAGGGTGTTCCTGCACGGTGAAGTGGGCAATTTTTGCTCGGAGCGGCGTTACGCGATGGGTCTTGTTTTCTCGTTGCCCGGTGATACGTTGTTGGTGTGAATTCGGATGTTGTACACATCGATGTGATGGGGGTCTTTCCCACCGATCAGCAGACTTTGGCGATTTTCGTCGGCAACGAGGAAAAGTGTTTCGTCATTCACGTCGAACCCGGCGTAGGACGCGCCATTGCGATGTCGTTGCGGGGACAGAAGAGTGAACGTCCGTTGACTCACGAATTGATGGGCTTCATCTTCCAGGCGTTCACCATCAAGGTTGACCGGGTCGTCATCAACGCCCTGCGCAGCAATACCTATTATGCGCGGATCATTCTTCGCGCCGAAAACGAGATTCACAAGAAGGTCATCGAGATTGACGCACGTCCCAGCGACTGTCTGGCGATAGCGTTGCAGGCGAAGGCGCCGATTTATGTCAGCCGCGCGGTTTGGGAAGAGGTCGATGACCGCACCGAAGAGCTCGAACGTATCAAGCAGGCGTTGCAGGAAAAGCAGTCCAGCGGCGACGATCCCGATTTCGGCGAAGACTATTAAAAGTACGAGGTACTAAGTTCTAGGTACTAGGTTTTTGCATGCGACTTCCTGTAGCGAAATTGTCGATCCTCAACCTTCTTGATTTCCTGAGTTCCTGATAAAATCTGTAGCCTTTAAATTTTCGTAAATTCCGTTAATGCCGTCTAAAACGCCTTTTGCCTTTCTCATTGCAGGCGATGTCGTTACGTTTTATCTGATTTTTCATCTAATAGATTTCTCCCTGGCGCGTTATCTCTTATAAACAGAGACAAATGGGTACGGACACAAGCGGACAGGGGAGGACTCCGGCCGATGACGGCTGGATTCAATGCCTACTGGAGCAGTACGAAAAACCGTTGATGCGCTATGCAGCGCAGCTTCTGGGAGGCGACGTCGACCTGGCCCGCGATGCGGTGCAGGACACGTTCCTGCGCTTGTGCCGGGAACCGCGCGCGGAGATCGAGCCGCATGCCGCCGCGTGGCTTTACACCGTTTGTCGCAACCGGGTCTTCGACATGAAACGAAAAGAGAGCCGCGTGGTCGCGTTTGCGGAAGGGGAGGAGCTGGAGCATCCGGGTAGCGAACCGTCTCCGGCGCACGCCGTTGAGCAACGCGACAGCCTGAGCCGCATCAACGCCGTTCTGAGCCGGTTGCCGGATAATCAACGCGAAGTCGTCCGCCTGAAATTCCAGGGCGGGCTCAGTTACAAGGAAATCAGCGAAGTCACTCGCTTAAGCGTCACCAATGTCGGTTTTCTGCTGCACACGGCGCTCAAGTCGGTTCGCGCCACTCTCAAGAACGAATTCGGTCTGATCCCGGTTGCGGACAGTGCCGACCTGAACCGGAGGAACTCACTATGAGCCTCGATTTGAATGATCCCCGTTTGACCGCCTACGCGCTCAATGAACTCGATCCGCAGGAGCGGGCTGAGGTGGAACGCCTCATTGCGGACGATCCCGTCGCGCGTGAGTTGGTGAAGGAATTGAAGGAAACCGCCGATTTTCTGGGGCGCGAACTGGCCGCCGAACCGGCACCGGAATTGACCGACGCGCAGAAGGAAGCGATTCGTCAGGGGCGCGTGGAAACATCCACTGCCACTCCGGCGAAAAAGGAAGGGAAGATCATCCCGTTCCCGTTCGCGCCGTATCTGGCGTGGGCGTGCGGACTGGCGGCGGTGATTGCAATCTGGATGGGACTTTCGCTGCCGTCGTTGTTTGTTTCCGGAAATAAAATGGCTAAGGACAAACCCCGTCTGAATGAGCCGAAAGGATATACCGTGGTTCTTGCGGGGAATACCACGCCAGCCGTGCCGCTTGAGGAGAAGCAGGCGTTCAGGGATGAACTGAAGAAAGAGAAGGAGAAGGCCGATTTGTCCTCGCTCCGCGACATGGATGCGAAGCTGGCCGTTAGAGGAAAAGAAGTTGCCGATTCGCATTTCGCTGCGGCGGCTCCGGCTTCTGCTCCGGTTCAGGCTCCGGGTGCGGTCGCGGTGACAACGGGTCCGGCACCCGCTATGACACCTGCGGCTCCAGCAACGCCATCGGTATCTTTGGTCGCGGCGGCGAAGGCTGCTCCGGTGTTGGCGTCGGTGGATTCTCAATATTCGAAAAACAAACTCTTGGAGGCCAGTACGAGAATAACGACCGGTGCGAGCGCAGCGGCGGTGCCACAGTCTGCTTCCACCTCAGTTACAGAAGCAAGTATTACCTCGACCGAGGCACGTAACTTGGTGCCAGTGACTTTAGGGGGGGTGTTTTCGTTCGATGGTCGGGTGAGTCCCGATGATCCGGCCAATACTCCGCTAGTGGTTCGCTCAGATGTTGAATCTACAGGGAGTCTTGTTTTGAGTAGGATGCGTCAAAAATCCGAGGGAAATGTCTCTATTCATGATAGGGAGGCGGAGGCGCTTGCTTATAATTCCGGGCTACACACGGCGACGGCTTCTATCGGTCAATTGCGGTTGGATTATGGTAGCACGGTTGCAAAAGATCGGGTTTTTGCAGATAACGGAGGAAAATATAAGTATAACGTTGGTGACAACTTTTCCTTCGACAGCGTCAATAAGGCACCCGCGAACAACGAATCCTACAAGCCGATCGCCGAAAATGAATTTCAATTCGTCGAGGCCAATCCGCTTTCAACTTTTTCGATTGATGTCGATACGGCGTCGTACGCGAACATGCGGCGGTTCCTCGACAACGGCCAGCGGCCCCCGGCGGACGCGGTGCGCATTGAGGAGTTGGTGAATTATTTCCCGTACAACTACGAGCAGCCGAAGGGCGAGGATCCGTTCGCGGCGAATGTGGAAATGGCCGATTGCCCTTGGGACAAAGAGCATCGGCTTGTGCGCATCGGACTCAAAGGTCGCGAGATTGTCCGCAATGAACGCACGTCGAGCAATCTGGTTTTCCTCATCGACGTGTCGGGTTCGATGAACGAGCCGGACAAGTTGCCGCTGGTGAAACGGTCGCTTCAGATGTTGACGAACAAGCTGACGCCGTGCGATCACATTGCCATTGTGATCTATGCGGGCGAATCCGGTCTCGCGTTGCCTTCTACGGCGGTGACGCCTGCGAACAAGGCGAAGATTCTCGATGCGATTGAAAAGCTCAATGCGGGCGGTTCGACCAACGGCGGCGAGGGGATTCAACTCGCTTACAAACAGGCGCAGTCGAACTTCATCAAGGGCGGCGTCAACCGCGTTATTCTCTGCACCGACGGCGATTTCAACGTCGGCGTGACGAGTCAGCAGGAACTCGTCGGGTTGATCGAAGAGCGAGCGAAGTCGGGCATCTTCCTGAGCGTGCTCGGATTCGGCACGGGCAATATCAAGGATTCAACCATGATGATGCTCGCCGACAAGGGTAACGGGAATTACGCCTATATCGATTCCCTCAACGAAGGCCGCAAGGTGCTCGTCGAGCAGATGGGAGGTACACTCGTGACCATCGCCAAGGACGTGAAGATTCAGGTCGAGTTCAATCCG
>DBTH01000221.1:26598-26736 GCA_002306945.1 Methylacidiphilaceae bacterium UBA1321
ACGTGAAGATTCAGGTCGAGTTCAACCCCGCTAAGGTCGGCGCGTATCGGCTCATCGGCTACGAGAAACGGATGTTGGCCAAGGAGGATTTCAATAACGACAAGAAGGACGCGGGCGAGATCGGCGCCGGCCACACGG
>DBTH01000221.1:26993-27240 GCA_002306945.1 Methylacidiphilaceae bacterium UBA1321
AGCTCGGGCCACACCGTGACGGCGCTCTATGAAATCGTTCCTCCGGGCAAGACGGTGAAATCGTCTCCGGGAGTCGATCCGTTGAAGTATCAGAAGAATGAGAAGAGCGAGGCGACGACTGAAGCGGGGGCGAACAGCGATTTCAAGGACGAACTCCTCACGTTGAAAATCCGTTACAAGCAGCCGGATGGAAAGACAAGCAGAAAACTTGAATTCCCGATCAAAGACAACGGTGAAAAACTTGCGG
>DBTH01000221.1:27498-27720 GCA_002306945.1 Methylacidiphilaceae bacterium UBA1321
CGCTTCGAGAGATTTCAAGTTCGCCTCGGCGGTCGCGGCGTTCGGTATGATCCTGCGGGATTCGCCGAATCGCGGCGAAGCAAATTACGATCTCGTGCTCAAGCTGGCCCGAGAAGGCAAAGGCGAGGACGAGGAAGGCTATCGCGCGGAGTTCATCCGGCTGCTCAAGACGGCTGCCGAGTTGCCGTAAAGACAGAGGGATTTTAGACGGAATTAACGGAA
>DBTH01000221.1:27965-28158 GCA_002306945.1 Methylacidiphilaceae bacterium UBA1321
GGGATTTTAGACGGAATTAACGGAATTAGCGAAAGGCAAAGAAAAAGGCGTTTGACGAAATTTACGGAATTTGAAAACGGAATTTACGGTGGATTGGGAAGGGAAAACAGGAAATCATGAAGGGGATTTGTTTGCGTCTTCTTTTCCTGATAAAATCGGTTGCCTTTAAATTTTCGTAAATTCCGTTAATTCC
>DBTH01000221.1:28387-39007 GCA_002306945.1 Methylacidiphilaceae bacterium UBA1321
ATTCCGTTAATTCCGTCTAAAAAGCCTTTTGTCTTTCTTCGCTCAGGCGTAACTGGGCTTGGTGACGCGGCGTTTCTCGAATTCGTTGACGTGTTTGAGAATGAGCGCGAAGACCTCGCTGGGCGTCCCGGTGGTTTCGATGGTGGTGATTTTGGACGTGCCGTAGTAATCGAGAACGGGATAGGTCTCTTTTTTATAAACTTCCAGACGGCGACGGATAATTTCCTCGCTGGCGTCGTCGGGGCGGCCTTCTTTGAGCGCGCGTTTGCGCATGCGCTGGATGAGTTCTTCCTCGCTGGCTCCGGCCAGGTGAAAGACCGCGATGACCTCGATGAATTGTTCGAGCAGTTTGGCCTGATTGACCGTGCGAGGGATGCCGTCGAGGACGAGGTGATCGGTTTCGGCCTTGAATTTTCCGTTCTGGATCATCGAGTTGATGGTGGATGTCCAGAGGTCGATGACGATATTGTCGGGCATGAGCACGCCTTTGGTGATGTTGTCGGTGAAAATTTTGCCGATGGGGGATTGCGGATCGAGCGAGCGGAAGACGTCGCCGCAGGCCAGATGACGGAAGCCGGGAATGGTGCCGAGAATACGGCCATGGGTGCCCTTGCCCGAACCGGGCGAGCCGAAGAATAAATACGTAGGGTATTTGTGCATAAAATAGGTGCTAAAAACAAAAAATCCCGCGTAGCACTCCATTACGGGAGCAGTACTGCGGGGGAGGACACTGATTCCCAACTTAGGAGATTTGCCGGAGGTGTCAATGGCAAGTTCACCGTGTTCACAATGTGCTGGCCGAAGTGAAGTGCGCGGTTTGTGGAAGGTGTGGAGCCGTGTTAGGCTATGGGTACTATGAAAATTGGCGTAGTTGGTGCGGGTGCGGTGGGCAGTAGTGCGGCTTTTGCGTTGGTGATGCGGGGCGTGCCCAGCGAATTGGTTATTGTGGATGTGAATGAGAAGCTGGCCCGTGCGCAGGCCGAGGATATTTTGCATGCAACGCCGTTTTCTTCCCCGGTAAAGGTGGTGGCGGGGGGATATGATTTGCTGGCGGGAGCCGACTTGGTGATTCTGGCCTGTGGGGTCGCGCAGAAACCGGGGGAGACGCGGTTGCAGTTGCTGGAGCGGAACGCGGGAATTTTCAAGAGCGTGATCGGCCAGTTGGTTCGTTATGCGGAAGGAGCGATTTTGGTGGTGGCGACCAATCCGGTCGATGTGATGACCGATATTGTGTGCCGGTTGGCCCCGTTTCCACGCGGGCGTGTTTTCGGAACCGGGACGATTTTGGATACGGCGCGGTTCCGGACGTTGTTGGCGCAGTTTTTGGAGGTGGCTCCGCAATCGGTGCATGCATATGTGTTGGGTGAGCATGGAGATTCGGAGGTGCTGGTGTGGTCGAGCGTTTCGGTCGGAGGAATTCCTCTCGGAGAGTTTGCCGCGCAGCGGGGCAAGCCGTTGACAGAGGAGTTCAAGCAACGGATCGATGTGGAAGTGCGCAGGGCGGCTTACCGGATTATCGATGGGAAGGGAGCGACGAACTACGGGATTGGAGCGGGGCTGGCGTATTTGGTTCGCGTGATTCGGGATAATACGCATGCGGTGTTGACGTTGTCGGCGCCGTTGGCCGATCCGAATCGCGAGCCGGGCACGAGTTATTCATTGCCCCGGATTTTGGGCGCGGACGGGATTTGCGGGACATTGCAGCCGAAGTTTGAGGAAGAAGAGCGGGTGGCGATTGAGCGGAGCGTGGAGTTGTTGCGCGAAGCGGCCAAGGCGATTCATTTGTAACGCCGGGTGGCGATTTTTCCGGTTTTTCATCGTTTCGGAAGAATTTTTTGCGTTCGTGCAACGGTAAGCACGTGCCGCCCATTGTCTTCTCCAATGACGAAAATTACATTGGTGACATGAGATATTTCTTGCTCGCCCTGGTTTATGTTTTGGGTGTCTGGATGCCGCTTGCTTTATTTTCCGCTCCTCAACCTGTGTTGTTTGTCGGTTTTAACGAGGGCACGAGCAGCAGCGTGGCCAATGCGGGTAGCGGTGGTGGCGAAATGCTGATATTGGATGGGGCCAAGCAAGCGACGAGTCTTTTTAGTGCCGATGCGGCGGGGGTGACGGGCAAGCCCGGTGATTTTGCGTTGGATATGACCAAGACGGCGACGGCGATGGGAGTGGATTCAAAGCCGTGCGCGTTGGTGCGGATGGGTGACGGCAAGCCGAAGACCCTGATGGGGCAGCCGATGTCGTTTACGGTGACGGGCTGGTTCAAGACGACTGCGAAGTTGGACAAGGGCGGACGTCTTTTCGAATTGTGGGATCCGCTGTCGCATGGGTTCAGCCTGATGGTGGGGCCGGGCGTGCTGGTTTTGAGTTTGAATAAAAAAACGATCAGTTCGGCATACCGTTCCAAGAATTTCTATGGGCAGTTGGATCAGTGGGTGTTTTTTGCCGTTACTTACGATGGGAGCAAGACGAGTGATAATGTGGTTTTCTATTCGGGGACGAATGCGGATGCGCCGGTTGTGGTGAACACGGAGAGTTGCGCGGCCGGGGCAATCGAGCCGGTGCATGAGCGGCACGGGTTGCTTTTGGTCGGGAATAACTCGGGTGGAATCCGGCCTTTCTTCGGGTTGATGGACGATGTGGCGTTGTATTTGGGGGAGCGGGACGGATCGGGGGCGTTGTCGGCGGAGCAGATCAAGGAGGTTTATGATTCGGATTTGTCGGGCGCGTCGACGAAGCCTGCGGCGGGTACGGCGGAAAATCCGAGCGCCGTTCCCGGTGAGAAGCCGTTGAAGCTGGCGCTGATTGGAGATTCGACGGTTTGCGATTATCCGGATTCGTCGTTACTGCGCGGGTGGGGGCAGATGATGCGGGAGTATTTGAAGCCGGGCGTGACCGTTCTCAACCAGGCGCGCGGGGGGAAGAGTTCGAAGACATTCCCTTCGGATTTGTGGCAGGCGATCCTGGCGTCGAAGCCGGATTTTGTTTTCATCATGTTCGGAGCCAATGATGCTCACGGCAAGGACGCGCCGGAGTCGACGGATGCGGCGACCGATTATAAGGAGAATTTGCGCCGTTATATTACCGAAGCGCGTGGAGTGGGAATTGTTCCGGTGCTGGTGACGCCTCCGCACCGGCGGCTTTTTTACAACGGAAAGTTGTCGAATGAACTGGAACCCTATGCGACGGCGATGCGGGAGGTGGGAGCTGAGACGAAGGTTGGGGTGATCGATCTCTATCAGGAGAGTGGAAAGTGGCTGGATTCACTCGGCGAAGAGAAGAGCACTTTTGCAACGGTCAATCGCGGTCCCAACCCCAACACGGACGACCGCTCGCATTACACGAAGGAAGGGGCATTTCAACTGGCCAAATTTGTGACGGACGCTTTTGCGCAGGTAGATCCGAAGTTGACCAAGGCGTTGCGCGAGCAATCGACTGCGACGGTGCATCAATGAAGACGCGGATTCCTTTTTTCAAGCGGTTCGGCTCGGTACCGCGTGGAAGCGGATTCCGCATGGATGGGTATTGGGTCTGGTGCGGATCGGTGATTCGCGGCGAGGACGGGCGCTATCACATGTTCGCTTCCCGCTGGGCGAAGAGTTTGCCGATGTTTGCGGGTTATATCCTGTGTTCGGAGATTGTGCGGGCGGTATCGGATACGCCCGGGGGGCCGTATCGGTTCGTGGAAAAAGTCCTGCCGAAGTCCGCTCCGGCGAATTGGGATGCGCGGATGGCGCACAACCCGTCGATTCACAAGTGGGGCGACACGTATTTGCTTTATTATATCGGGACGACGTTTCGCGGACCGATTCCAGTCGCTGCGGATGCGGCGGGCAAGGCGCAGTGTGAGGAGAGTTATGCCAATATCCGTATCGGACTGGCGACATCGAAGTCGCTCAAGGGGCCGTGGAAGACGTTGCCTCGGCCGATTCTCGAACCGCGCCCCGGCAAGTGGGACGCGCAGATTGTGACCAATCCGGCCCCGTGTGTGACAGGCGACGGGAAGGTGTTGTTGTTGTACCGGTCGAACACGCCGCAGGGATTGCGCCTGGGGGCGGCGATGGCGGAGCGGTTCGACGCGCCGTATGAGCGGTTGTCGGATGGGCCGGTGATTTTGGAAACGAATGGGAATTTTGTTGAAGATCCGTTTGTTTGGTGGGCGGAGGATCACTATGAAATGCTGGCCAAGGACATGCTTGGCGGCATTACGGGGGAAGTGCACGCCGGGGCGCATTTCCGCTCGGAGGATGCGTTGCATTGGACGCCGGTTGATCCGCCCAAGGCTTATTCGCGTCGGGTGACTTTTGAGGGGGGAGAAGCGAGGCAGTTGGGTTGTCTGGAACGGCCGCAATTGCTTTTCAACGGGCAGGGGGAACCGATCTGTCTGTTTGCGGCTGCGGCGGATGGTCCCGGCGGTTTTCACAACGCGAGCAACACATGGAACATTGCCATTCCGATCAATGCTTCCTGATAACGGAAAAAAGGAACATCCCCATGAACACGCGCTCATTGTCGCTTACTCTTTCGAAGGAGATGGCAGCAGGAATCAGCCGGAGGGCGTTTTCGCTGATTGAGCTTTTGTGTGTGGTGTGTGTGATGACGTTGTTGGCGGTGTTGAGCGGCCCGGCACTTCGGGCATTGCAAAATGCCGGAGCAGTCAACAAGGCGATTGAGGAACTTTCCGGAACGTGTGCGGTGGCGCGGCTCTATGCGATGACTCATCATACCTATGTTCGAGTCGGTATCGCGCAAGTGGCGGCGGGTGGATTGCGCCGTGTGCCTTCGACGATCGTGATCATGCTTTACTCGGCGGACGGCACTCTGGCCAACGACGATGCAACGGGCATGGCCGATAATTCGAAATGGCGCTTGATTAATAAGGCCCTTGTATTGAATAATATCTGTGTTTACGACAGCCTCAACGCATCAACGCCGGATACGGTTGACGACGCCAAGCCGTCCGCGACCGATATTGCGTCCTTCACGCGCAAAGTGGGCGATCTCGGCACTTGTACGTTTTCAGCCATTATCCAATTCAATGCCGTTGGCGAGGCGCGTGTCTCCAGGTCGGAACCGTCCCGCTACATCAAGCTCGGAATGGATCAGCCCCGCCAGGCTTCGACTCCCGACATCCGGCGCGATGAGAATCCCTTTATTCTGCGTCTGTCCGGGATTAACGGAACGGTGAATATTTTGCGAAAGGAAAACCTGAATTGAAAGGGACGCGCCCATGCCGCAACGGCTTCAGTCTGGTCGAAGTGGTGCTGGCCCTGGGAGTGGTTTCCTTCGCCCTCCTGGCAATCGTGGCGCTTCTGCCCGCCGGGATTAAGAACAACAAGATTTCGACCGAGGAGACCCGTGCCACCTGCCTTTTGACCACGCTCGAAGCCGACTTGCGCAATACGCATCCGCTGGCCAATTCGGGCAAGTCCCAACTCTTCGGCCTGCTGCTGCCTTACAAATGGGATTCGTCGACCAGCCGGGTGTCGCTCAATAGCGCATTGAGTGTCAACTCCATCACCACGTCGACTTCGGTGGGAATCACCGAAACGCAATCGGCGGTCGCCTATTCGTCCACCAATCCACGCCCGCGCTATCAGGCCACCGTCATCTATACGCAAGTGCCCTCGGCGAGCAGTGCTGCGCCGGTTTTGGCACGGCTCATTGTGAGTTGGCCCGCTATGACCACGACGAGCGTGTCTCAACTGACCTCGTCGACTAATGTCCTCGGTTTTGTTGAAACCTGTGTCGCTTTTCCTGCCCCATGAAATCCGTTTATACAGCGCGCCGGAAGGGTTTTAGTCTCATTGAGCTTCTGGCGGCGATTGCCGTTCTGTCGATTCTGGGGCTGGTGATTGTACAGATCACATCGGCGGTCAGCCGGACGACAAGTCTGAGCAACCGGGCCATTGATGCCGACGCCCAGGTGCGCCTGGCGATGGAACGGATTGGACTCGATCTGTCGCAATTGATCAAGCGGCAGGACACCGATTTTAGCGCACAGAACGTTGCCGCAGGTACGGTCTCGAATATCCTGCTCTTTCTTTCCGATGTTGGTTCCACCGGTATCTCTACGTCGAACAACCGGGGGCTTTCCTTGATTGCCTATCGCGTGGCGCCGCACAGCGACAATCAAAACCGTGCCTGTTTGGTGCGGGCTGGAAAGGCCATTCCGTGGAACGCAACCGGTTCGATAGCGGCTGCGGGATTCATGGGACTTCAGTCCAACGGCTTGCCACTGACATTTGCGGACACCGCGTTCTCCTCTTTCCTGCCCGCTGCGGGAGATTTCGATGTACTGGCTCCCGGAGTGATCCGGCTGATTGTGGGGTTCCAGCTCTACCCGGACAATAATTCCGTAACGCTGGTGGACGGAACGGTGGTTGCCAACGCGCGCGGGCAGATTGTCTATAGCGCTCCTGTCAAAACATTGACCTCGACCGACGGAACAACATCGGCCAGCTACATCGACGCGAGCCGCATCGCGGCGCTCGTGATTGGTCTGGTTGCCATCGACCTGGATTCGCTCCGGCTGCTCAATGCCTCCCAGGTTTTGACTCTGGTGGGGGTCTTTGATGTACCGGCCAATTCCCTTTCCCCCGTTCAAGCCTGGGCGGCGACGGCGAACAATGCGGCTTCCTCTGCGGCGTTGTCCTCCGTGCCGCTGCCCGCCCGGCAATCCCTGCGGGTTTTTGAACGCTTCTATCCGATAACTCCCTTCGCGTCGAAAGCTCCATGACAATCCGGAATCCCCGATTATGGTCGCAAGATTCTCCCCGCCACCGGGGCATGGCCCTGGTGGTGACGTTATCGGCGGTTGTCCTGCTGACGGTTCTGGTGCTGGCTTTTTTTTCGCGTGCTCAGTTGAACCGTCAGGTCTCCTATTCGAGCACAAACCTGGTCAAATCGGATTACCTGGCCCGCACGGCACTGACGGCCATTACCGGGCAGCTTCGCGATGAGATCACCGATACCTCGCGCTCTACGGTGACGACGACATCGGGAGTATCGATCTATCAGCCATCGAGTCCGGCTTACTCGCTTCCTGCTGCGACCGGCACGGCATCGCCGACCGGTTCCATTGTCAAAGTTTCCGCGAGCGGCGTGGCCATTCGTCCCGGCGGTAGCGTTCAGGGTTCGTCCGTATCCATTTCGGCGTCGAGTCTGAATGGACGTTCTATTTCCGCCTCGCGCTGGTTCACCTCGTCGTCGAGCAGCCCCATGCTGGGTTCGCAGGACACGCTGCCCACATGGCTGTTTGTCACGCGCGGTAACGGGATCAAGACACCGACCCTTGCCAATGCGAAGAACGGCTTCAATAACGATTATGTCATCGGACGTTTCGCTTTTACGGTCTACGACATCGGGGGATTGCTTGATCTCAATCTGGCCGGTTATCCGAGCGTGGCTTCGAGCGATGCCGCCGACAAAGCTTCCCCGGCTTATGCCGATCTTTCCGTTCTGGGGTTGGCGTCGTCGTCGATTTCGAGTCTTGTGACCTGGCGCAACGCGGTGACGGGCGGCGATGCCGATACTTTCCGTGAATGGGCGTCCGGTCTGGTGCGCACATCGGGAACCTCCAATTCGACGGCTCTGGCTGCGGCGCGGTCGGGACACTTGTCTATAGCCTGTGGAGATAATGCGGTGCTGACCCGGCACGATCTGCTGAGAAATCCGGCGGTCAACTCGACAGCGGCGGGATTGCTCACCCATTTTTCACGGTCGCTGAACGCTCCCAGTTGGCGGCCGCTGGCCGATGCGAGTACGACCTATAAATACAAAACCAACGCGGAACTTTCCACGAGCGTGAATCGGAATATTCCCAATGTCCGCGCTACGGCGACTGCACCGTTCACTCATTACAAGGACGACGGCAGCACGGAGACGTATACCATTACTATTGGAGAGTCCCTTCTCCAGCGGCGATTCTCGTTGGCTAAACTGTCGTGGATCACCTCTTCCGGTCCGAAGTCAGGCATTTCCGACGCGGCGATCCAGGCCTGTTTCGGATTGAAATGGGACAGCACGAACAATGTCTGGAATTATGTGGGCAGCGATGGCGCGACGACTGTGCAATCGGCAATCAAAACGCTCGCGGACGCCGCATCGGCGAAACGGGAACCCAATTTCTTTGAGCTACTCCAGGCCGGGATGTTGAGCGGTTCCCTCGGTAAGTCCGGCGCAACGGGTGCAAGCGATACCGGGCATGGCTGTTCCTTTGGAGCTATCTATGGAGACGAAAGTAACAGATACTATCAGATCATCCGCATCGGCGCGAATATGATCGACCAGGTCGATGCGGATAGTTATGTCACGACGATCAATTTCAACTCGTTGAATTTTTACGGCATCGAGGATCTGCCTTATTTCAACAAGGTCCTCGTGAAGATATACGGTTCGAATTTTGTCTTTGGAACTAATAAGGCTCCGCTGAACGTTTATCTTTGCTATGAGCTTTGGAATCCGCACCAGGCTTCGACTTCTTCCGCTACGCCGACCGAATTTCGAGTGAAGATCAATGATGAGGCGACCTACGGGTATGGCTATATGTCCATGGCAGGCGGTATTAAAAGCACTGGTCCGACAACGCTGACTGTACGCGATCTCTCTGGATCGACGGGCGATCCGATGGAGTTTTCGGTCGATTGTGCGAGTTCTGATCCAAAGAACAGTTATCGTGAACCGCGTTTGATACGGACAGGAACAGGGGCGAAATCGACGGATTTGGCTGATACGGTCAACAATTATGGGACGCCGAATGCGGTTCAACTCGTTGATGCGGCTACCGACCTTTCTTCTGATCCCAATTTTTCCAAGATTGACTGGTTGGTTCTGAACTTTCATGCCACGGTTTTCAGTCTTCAGTACAAGGTCGGCGGTGTCTGGAAAACCTATACGACTTTTCTGGGACATGAGGAAGCGGGCGGATTGACCGGAGTCGGTGGCAAGTCTCAATTCGTTCCTGCCTTGGGAATTACGAACGTATCGGGGATTCATCCCAATCTTTATTTCCTGAGCAAGTCCGATCCGCGCACGTTCCGTTTCGACGCGCAGGGAGATATTAACGGCGGCGGCGATCCGGCGGATGTCTCCCTCCACAAGGATGACAGCTCGTATGTCATCAATACCTATTACCTGCCGAGTTTCTATACCTACGCGACCAAAATCTGTCCGGCGGCGCTCCTGGCCCGCAATGATTCGAGTGTTGCCGTCAATAGCGCGACATTTAGTTATTCCGACCCGGATACTATTTCAAGGCCCGCCGATGCCTGGTATGGCTGCAATCCTTTTGCTCAAGGGGTATCGACAGCGCGGCCGGTGATTCTCAATCGCCCGTTCCGCAATGTCGGCGAATTGGGTTATGTCTTTTGCGATATTCCGTGGAAGAGTGTGGACCTGTTCACGAGTTCGAGTCCGAATGCGATTCTGCTCGATTTGTTTTCCATCAGCGATGAGCCAAAGATTGTTGCGGGCCGTACTTCGTTGAACTCGCCGATGAGCAAGGTATCACAGAGCATTCTCTCGGGAACTGCGTCGCTTTCCGGAGCGGAATCGATCGCGAGCGACTGGAAGAACTACATTTTCGGGGCGGGCGATTACGCGCCGACCAGTCAGGTGCCCTACACGATCGCACAATTGCCGTCGTTTGTTTTTTCGAATCCCACATCGCTTTCTTCGCTGACTGTTAAAACGCAACGGGAGGCAATGGTGCGGGCGTTCTCCGGTTCGACACAAAGCCGTACATGGAATTTGTTGATCGATGTGGTGGCTCAGACCGGGCGCTATCCATCGACGGCGGCGAGTTTGAACGATTTTCTGGTTGAGGGTGAGAGCCGCTACTGGCTTTCCATCGCGATTGACAGGTACACGGGAAAGATCATTGACCAGCAACTGGAACCGGCAAACGAGAATTGAAAAATATGAAGTCTGTTTTGAGAAGGATTTTGCAGAAGCTGAATTTGAGCTGGATTCTTTTGGGAATTCTGACGGTTTCGACGCAGTCAGTCTGCGCGCAGCAGAAGACCGATGCGGTGCCGTTGATTCTGGAACCTGCTGAAAAGATGGAATGGACGATGACGGTTAAGATTTGCCGGGAAAATGCCGATGGCGGCGCGAATGCTCCCAGTACCACGCCGTTAGTCATTACCGTTCAGATAATCAAGGATGGACTGCTTCAGCACGTCATCATTACCGATACCAACGGCGTGAAGCGCGATTTGTGGCGGATGGGCAATAACTCCCTGACAAAGACAGTCGAGCGCAAGCGGGTGGTTGTCGTTGCGGATAACGAGGAATCGACACCGTACGGTTATTATTCGCCCGGTTTCTACGGAATCGAGCATGTGAAACCCAGTCATGAATCGGGGATGGCTGAGTTTGAAAAGAACCGCTGTCGGCATTTCGCCGGAGCGTTGTCGTCCGAGAGTCAGTCGGGTGGGGCGAAAACGTACGAGGCGTGGTTTGACGCGAAGACCGGTCTTCCGCGCGGGTACAGGGAAGACGGGACGATCATCTCGTATGAATTCGCGCAGACGCCGCCTGCGGATTTGAAATTGCCGGGAGAATACCAGGCGGGATGGGACAAGAATCTGGCAAATTTGAAACAGGCGGGGGTGC
>DBTH01000221.1:39246-62785 GCA_002306945.1 Methylacidiphilaceae bacterium UBA1321
CTGGCAAATTTGAAACAGGCGGGGTTGCTTGCCCATTAGTAGTGCACGGACAATTTGTTTTTTAATGGAAGAAAGATTATGACGTCAAAATTGTACAGAGCAATTTCCCGGATTTTGGGATGTTGTGCCGTGCTTATATGGGCATCGGCAAGCACAGAGAGCCTTTGTGCGGCGGCTTCGACAGCGGACGAAAATGCCGGGAAGAACGTGACGCTGCCTTCGCGACCGTTGCCGGTTTTGTCCGCTCCCTTTGCAAAGGTCAACAACGAGAAGTCGGAGGTGAAAACATTTCAAGTTCAGATGTCGGGAACGCAGATGGCGGCGGGCTCGAAAACCTTATCGATGAATCAGGATGGCGTCGTTCAATATAGTGCGGATGGGCGACAGATCGGACGTTTGGCGCTGCCGTTTTTAATTGTCGACAAGAAGAAGGAAAAACCGCTGTGGTTGTCTACGGAGGCGAATTGGCCCAAGGACTATTATGATTTGAGCGCATCCAGCATGACAACGCAGGGTAATGCGTTGATCTGCAAAAAAGTGATCCAGTACGAAGGGAAGAAGGTGGAACTGCTGACAACTCTTCAACTGCTGGAAAACGGTAAAATCCAGCTCTCTTACAAGTGGTCGGATTTCGGATTGCCCGGCGTTGAATTGGTTCCCAAGACACTCATGTTGAATGTTTCTCCGTCGCAGGCTTTGGGCACTCAGGTGAGCGTGGATGGGGTGGAGGAGAGCATAGCGGAAAAGGCTTCGGGTGTTGTGCTGCAAAAACGGGATTATAAGGAGATCGTTCTTTTTGCGAGGACATCGGAGACTTCCCTGACTCTGCTGAATGCGGGGCAATCCGGAGAGTTTATGGTGGATTGCCGCAAGGACACGGTGATGTTCCGCGTGGCAGTCAAAGCGGGACAGAATGAAATTTCTCTGTTGCTGGATATTAGCAAGGGAATCGAATCGAACGTCTCGTCGCAGAGTTATGCGGGGATCGATTTCAAGGCGGTGGAAAATCTGGAAATGCCCGACTACAAGAGCAGTCGCAACTTGATCCAGAATCCGTCGTTCGAGCAGGGATTGGATTGTTATTGGGGCAACAACACGTCGGATAAATACGGAGCGGACGTCTGGGGCAAGCGTCCGTATGTGACCGATACGACTGTGGCGAAGTTCGGGCGGTGCAGTTTGAAGATGATGACGGCAGTAAAAGGGGAAAAGGATTTCCGCTTCATCGGTTATCCGATCAAGACGTTTCCCGTTCCGCTTTCGGCGGGGAAATATACATTCAGCTTTTACGCGCGCGGGGAAGTCGGGGAGACGCAACGTCTGAGCGTGTTTGTGCCCAATGTCTCCTGGCTTGGCACGCGGAAGAAATCGATGCCGCTGGGATGGAAAAGCTGGCAGGAGGCGGGCGCGCAAAAGGTGTTCACGCTGACTCCGGAATGGAGCCGTTATGTGCTGACGTTTGAAGTGCCGGACTCAATGCCGGTCGTGGTTTCAACCGGTGCGGATTCTCTCAGTGGAAAATCGAGCGTTTGGCTCGACGGGCTTCAATTGGAGGCGGGGGAGAAAGCCGGGGACTTTGTCGCTCGTCCGGTCGAGGCGCGGCTGTTGACTTCACGAGCGGATAATTTTCTTTCGACAACGGACGTGGTGAATGCACGGCTGGAAATCAGCGGCGCTCCCGAGGCTACGGGAACAGCGGAAGTTTCGGTGAAGAATTTCTTTGGTGAGGAACTCTACCGGGGACAATTTCCCTTTGTCTGCGACAAAGCCGGCGTGGCGACTGTGGCGTTGCCGCTGGAAGGGAAGTTGACGCGGGGTATCTTCGTTGTGAAGGCTCAATACACGATGAAGGACGGGAGTGTGACGCATGGCTTTTACCGCCTGTCGGTTATGAATTTTCTGGAGAATAAACATCGGCTCAAAGCGTTGTTTTCGGAGAATTACGGAGACGAGGATATTCACCGGTTCGATTTTCAGGAGGTGCTGGACCGCTATCGCAAGATCGGGTTGGGCGGCAAGAATCACACCTATCTGTGGGATCGAATTGCCTGGGACGAGTATGCGCGGTTCGGTATCGAATCGACCGATTCGACCATGTACTCGCTGATCGCGCCCTATACAGGAATTCACAGCGAATTGAAGGGCTTTTGCATCGCGAAGGAACAGGGAATTGTGGGGATGCGGGAGAATGATTCGCGGATTCTCATTCGTGATTACAACTTCGATGCGGGCGGGCAGGTAACGGATGAATATCTCGAGAAATTCAAGGCGGTAGTGGCCAGGATAGCCCAGGAACATCCGTGGATTCCGATGTGGGCGTTCGGCATCGAGATTTACTCGAAGTTCCCGGTCGATTGGTGGTCGAAGGATGGTTCTGCCGATCATGCCTACCAGAATTACGCCAAAATCCTGAAAGCCTTTTATCAGGGAGTGAAGCAGGGCAATCCGAAGGCGCTGGTCTATCAGGACGCGCCATCCAACATGTCGCCTGAGCGTGGTATTCCGGAGACGGGGAGGCTGTTGGCCGAAGTCAATAAACTAGGCGGCGTGAAGTTCGACATGATCGGCATTCACACCTACCGGAAATCACCCGAGAACCCGGATTTGGACGAGGATGCTCAGACGCTTTTTAAAACGTTGGAGAAGGAAGGCTACAAAGACACGCCGGTATTCTGGCCGGAGGGAATGCATTACGGTCCCTACACGATTTCCCGCTGGGGAATCGAATCGGCGAGTTGGCTGCCTCCGCAGTGCTGGTACTACGGGACATTGTCCTACGACATGGGATGGTCGGAGAAGATTTCGGCGGCGTGGCGCGCCCGCAGCTGGCTGATTGCGCTCAAGCATCAGGATCGCGTGAAATCGCTGATGTCGAGCGCCTACATCAACAACCTTTTCATGGACTTGAACAACACGCCGTTTGCCACGCAGAAAATCAGCAATACGCTCGGTCGGTTGCTGGGCGATGCGACCTTCAAGAAGGATGTCCGTTTTGCGCCGTACATGCGTTGTTATATCTTCGAGGACGCGGAGAAACGTCCCGTTGCCGCAGTGTGGACGCATCATCCGAAAATCGATGCGGGGACGATGGAAGCTCCGAAGGTTTCGACATCGTTCGAGGGGAAGCTGGAAAGCATTTTCGATCTGATGGAGTGCGAGCGCACTTTTAGTCCCGGGAAGGATGGCGTGATTTCATTTCAGGTGTCGTCGTTTCCTTTGTTTTTCCGGGGTCGGCCCGGATCGCTGGAGGCATTCATCAAGGCGTTTGAAGGAGCCATGGTGATTTCCTCAGGAGAGGGGATTGCTCCGGTGTTGCTTTCGAGCAAACCGTTGACTCCGGACAAGGCGGTCATATCGGTGCGCAATTATCTGTCGCGTCCGCTTGAGGGTCTTATCGAGAATGGCACAGTCTCGACGGCTCTCTCTGTGTCGGCGTCGGGCACGTCCGATATTCCCTTCAAATTACCCACTGTGTTGACGGCCGAAAAGATCGTCGAGGAGCAATTGCCGCTGAAGGTCAAGCTCGGTGAGAGCACCACGCGTGCCGATGTCGGTTTCCGCGGGTTCCTGTGCCGGAAGGTGACAGAAGCGATGCGGATCGACGGGGATGTAAGCGATTGGGCGACGATTCCGGCAGTTTCATTTACAAGCCGTTCGATCCGGGACAAAAAACTCAGCGCTATTGAGGATTCCGATTTTTCCGGTTGGTTCAAGGTAGCGTGGAATGAACAGGGAATCTATTGCTGCGTGAAGATTGTCGACGACAAATTTGTCGTCAATCCGTTTCCCCGGCTTTCGGATCGTTGGAATAATGACTCGCTCCAGATCTATTTCGATTCGTTCTGCGACGCGCGGGCGCACCAGCAACACGGTTACGACGAGAACGATTACGACTACGCCGTTTTCCCTGTAGCGGATGGCCGGAGCGCGGAGGTCTATCGGAGCCGGACTCCCGATCCTCAATTGGGTTTGGCGACACAGGCTCCGCAAAACAATACACTGGCCAGTGATATTCCCTGCGCCTTTAAACGCACAGAGGACGGGTATGTCTACGAGGTCTTCTTTCCGGCGAAATATTTGCTTCCGATTCGTCTGGAGAAGGGAGCGGCCATTGGATTTGGTCTGGTGGCTAACGACCGTGATGAGTCGGCGGGCAATGTCCGCTCGACGCTTACGGTGACTCCCAATGGCGAGGATTGCTACAACCAGCCGCATTTGTGGCCGGCGTTGCTGCTCTGGGACGGTCAGTAATAATCAAACCATTTTCGGAGAGAGTGATTCAAATGAACGGGTTGTCTGGTGTTGGTGTTTTGAATCCTGAGCTGATGGCTCAGGATGGGGCGGCGCTGTCATGATTATCACCTGCAAAAAGAATATCCCTTTCCACTGGATTCTGGTTGCGATACTGCCGTGGACGGCCTACAGCTACACGTGGAACGCCGTCCATTCGATATTCCTGTTTTCGTTGCGCCAGTTTGTCGAGAATCCGGCCGGGATCACCTTTGTCCTGAGCATGCCGGCGTTTTGCTCCATTATTGTCGATCCCTGCGCCAGCTTTGTTTCGGACCGCATATGGACTCGCTATGGACGCCGAAAACCGTTTATCGTCACGTCGTGGACAGGGGTGATTATCGGGGCGGTTCTGATTCCGCTCATGCCGAATTTCTGGTCCTTGCTGGCGGTGTTTCTGATCTACAGCTTTTTTACGGATCTCTGTTCGCCACTGGAACCGCTCAAGCAGGAAATCATTCCGCCGCACGAACGTGGCCGGGCGACCGGATTGATGTTCTGGTGCAAGAACATTGTCAATATCTCGTTCTATCTCGTGGCGCTGGGACGCTTTGACGATGTGCGTTACATGGCGGGTGTACCGCTTTCGGGGGAGTGTGTGATTTACTGGTCGGGGGCGATGATGTTGAGCGTGATGTTGCTGTTGATTTTGCTCGGGATCAAGGAGGTGGATCAAAAGAGCGCCTTGCGGGGGCAACGACTTTCCCTGGCGAACTTCGTCGGAGGACTGACTGATCGCGAACTGTGGCCGGTCTACATGCTGGTATTCGGCTCGGCGGCGCTCAATGCGGGACTTGGGCCGCTGGGGATGCTTCTCTATACCGATCAATGGGCCTATTCGAAGCAGGATATTGGAATGAACGTGACAGTGGGCGGGGTTCTGAATTTCTTCGTCATCGCTTTTCTGACGATGTTTGCCGACAAGTTCAACCGGATGAAAGCCTACCGGATTTTGATCTGCCTGTCGGTTGCGTTGAACTTCCTCTATTTTTGTTACGTCTCGTATGTCTTGCCGGATCAGCGCCCGTCATTGGTTGAGATTGTGTTATTTGGTGAAGTGGGTTCGATCATCGGCTTTCTGACATCAATGGTCTATATACCGATGGTCTACGATTATATACGGCGCAATAAAATGGGAACGTATGTCTCCGGCGCCAATCTGATGACGAAGGTGATTAATTTTGTGACGCTCAACGGTGTGGGGTTGTTCGTCTGGGTGTATGCGGTTTGGTTCGAGCCGCCAGCCGGTGAGATGACGCGCGTGGTGTGGCGCGGAGAGCCACCGGGACAAGTCGAAGTCCAGAATTTGCTGCGCGCGTCGTCGTGGACTTATCCCTCGAACGGACAGAAGACGAGTCTCTCTTCCATCGATGTCAATGCCTGGCAATCCAACGGAACAATGAGCCAGACGGGGCGTTGCTGGGAGGTGCGATTGCGGGACGACGATAGCGAAAAGATTGCCGGGAGAAAAGAGAAGTGGGAAAACGACCGCTCGCCCATGCTGACCCGCGAACAATTGCTATTGGACAAGGCTAATATATTGGAGCGACGCGGGGATTTGGCGGGCGGTTTGCGGGTGCGCGCGCAGGCTGTTTCGCTTCGGCAACGCATCGACGCTCTGACCCGGCAGATTGACGAGAGTCAGAACGAACTTCAGAAACGGGCCGACAAATTCCAGGAGCAGGTCAGTCGCGTTCTAGCGGGACGGATTATTCAGGAAGGCGATCAGGTGTTGGGAGGCGAAATGCAGCGAGCGATCCTTCTGAAGCTACCTGTATTGCAGCGGCCTGAGTCGAAAAAACTGGAAAAGGCGCTGGGGGATTTGCGCTCCCGAAATCCAGCGTTGATCGATTTGCGTCCGTATAAGATTGCCGATGACGGCTACGGAATCGAAGTGAGTGCTATTTTGAAGGAGAAAACGAACGAGGAAACTTTGCGAAACGAATTGATTCGCTCCGTGATTGCCGCCTGCAATTTGCGTCAGAAAGGTCTTCTGGCGACGGAGGCAACTCCGCTCTCCAGCGAATCGGGCCGGGCGCTGAAGTTGGAATTGATGACAATCGAGGAACCGCTCGACTCCTACATTTCTCCGGTCACCCGCGTGGTCAATGCCGTCCTGGCGTCTTTTGATGCTGTGCCGAGTCCGGCCCGAAAACTGGAGGCCACGGCACGGGGATTGAGGACGCCCGGAGAGATTAATCATGTGCGCATCAATCCCGGACATTCCTTCAAGACGATTTCCGTGGTGGCTTTGCTACCGGATCATTACGCGGTTGCCGGGATTCCCGACGATGCGATTACACGGAAGCTGGCCGGATTATTCCGTGAGGACAAATCGGGCGTAGTGGCGCAAGCGCGGATCTTTTATGACAGGATTGAAAAGGCTGCCGCTGTTCAAAGGATTACCGTCGCGCGGCCCGTGATCGCCACATCCTATGCCCCGATGAAATACAACTATATGTGCGCTTATATCTGGATGTTGATTCTAGGATTGACCGGCGTTGTCATTACCCTGGTGTTTGGCCATTTCGAAACGAAAGGTTTTATTCGTAAACGTGGTGTCGAGGAGGCGCAGGCATCATGAGTTTACCGACTGACACGTTTCCGCAGGCCGGAGTGCCCGAACCCGGATATTATACGCCGGGTCATTCACGTCGGAAACTGGCGATGATTTTGTATGGAGTGGTTCTTTTTGCATGCGGAATGTGGCAGCTCTGGACGCCGCTGCGATTGACGATCACAGGTGTTCACGTACAGGCGGAAGCGTCAGCCGTGATCAAAAGCAAGGAAGGACTTCCCGATGTAGTTCTTGCCGACGATTTGCAGGTCAAAGCAAAACTGGAACCGCACGACCGCAGTTATATATTCTGGAACCAATTCAGGTTTCACACACGGCAGGGGAAGTTGATCGAAGTTCGCGCTCCGGTTGGGGGGCGTCATAAACCGATTTATAATCTGAGCGATGCGGACGGATTGCCGACGACAGACCGGGTCTGTTACGATCCGTCGAAACCGGAGGTTGTGGTATTTCCTTACATTGTAAGCACCTGGTTCGGGCCGGTGGCGATGTTGGCGGCGGGGATGCTTTGCATGGTGATCGGTTCGACGCTTCTCTACTGGGCGAACAAGCCGATTGAATTGCCACATTTGTCGCAGGAGAGCAAGGAACCGAAGGGATAGCTTGAGTTTTCTGCCAAGGGCAAGAGATAACATTTGGCACTATATTGCTAAATTTTGGCTCGATTTTACAGGCATTCGGAAGGAAGTTTTCGTAGTGTGTAAGCATGAATTCACCTTTTTCCCCGAATGCCATGTGGATCGCATCGCCCGCGGTTGGCAGTCTCCATTCGACTACTCCCTGTCCTTACTTACGTAAGCCGTTTCATCTGGATAAAGGGGTGAAATCGGCCCGTTTGACCGTGACTGCGCTGGGCCTTTACGAGTGCGAAATCAACGGTCAACGGGTGGGTGATGAAATTTTTGCTCCGGGGTGGACCGATTACAGCAAGCGGGTGATGAGCCGGAGTTACGATGTGACTTCACTTTTGAAGACAGGCGACAACGTTCTGGGGGCGATTCTGGGTGACGGATGGTATTGCGGATACATGGGGTGGTGGAACAAGCGTGAGAATTACGGGGATCGGACGAAGTTGATGGCGCAACTCGATGTAGTTCTTGCTGACGGCAAGACGGTCTCGATCGCAACCGGTTCCGATTGGAAGACGGCAGAGGGACCGATCCGTGAAAGCGATTTTTTCATGGGTGAGATTTACGATGCGCGTCTGGAATTCGGATCGTGGTCGAGTCCGGGCTTTGACGATAGCGAATGGAATTTGTGCCGGGTGGAAAAGGAAGTCCCCGACATTTCGATTGAGGAACGGTTGGGGCCCCCGGTTCGGAGACAGGAGGAAATCAAGCCGATCAACCGTCGGGTGATTCAGAACGGGAAACAGGTTCGGTTTATCTACGACCTGGGACAGAATTTCGCGGGTTGGATCAGGCTGGAAGTTCGCGCGGGCCAGGGGAGGTCGCTCCGTTTGCGATTTGCAGAGATCCTTGATCCGAAGGGAGATATTTATACGGAAAATCTGCGCAGTGCACGTGCGACGGATTATTATATTTGTAAAGGCGAGGGGAAGGAAGTCTGGGAGCCGCGATTCACTTTCCACGGATTCCGCTATGTAGAAGTGGAGGGAGCGACCGAAGCGGATGAGGTGGCGATCGCTGGTGTGGTTGTCCATTCCGACATCAAGCCGACGGGTTCCTTCCGTTGTTCCCATGAGCTGTTGAACAAGCTCCAGAGCAATATTGTCTGGGGACAAAAAAGCAATTTTCTCGAAGTGCCCACCGATTGTCCTCAACGGGACGAACGCCTGGGTTGGACAGGCGACGCGCAGGTGTTTATCCGGACGGCGGCATTTAACCGCGATGTGAGCGGATTCTTCCGTAAATGGACGAGGGATATTCGCGATGCCCAGGGGGAAAACGGTTCTGTGCCATGCGTGATCCCGAACGTTATAGATGGCGATCTGGCCAAGCGTGACGGAGGTCCAGCGTGGTCGGACGCGGCGATCATTTGTCCGTGGACGATTTATCTTTGCTACGGCGAGAAGCAGATTCTGACCGAACATTACGAATCGATGCAGCGTTATCTGGACGGTCTCATCAAGAATTACTGCAAGGACTATATCCGCTCGCATTGGCAGGCCGATCCGTGGGGAGGTTTTGGCGACTGGCTTGCGTTGGACGGGAGTGGGAAAATCGAGGGAGGCACTCCGAAGGATTTGATCGGTACTGCTTTTCTGGCGTATGACGCCGGCTTGATGGCAAAGATTGCGGACGCTCTGGGAAAAGTAGACGACGCGCGGCGATATGAAAAGTTACATAAGGAAATCGCCGGTGTTTTCCGCAGACGTTTTGTGACGCCGGATGGTTTGATTGCCAGTGGAACGCAGACGGCCATGGTGCTGGCGCTTCATTTTGGTCTGGTGGAAGGCGAAGCACGTAAGTTGATGGCGGAAACACTCAATCGCGATGTGCGGAACCGGGGCTTTCATCTGGCAACCGGGTTTGTCGGAACGCCGTATCTGTTGGAGGTGCTGGAGGAAAACGGTTATCTCGACACAGCCTACAAGCTGCTCGAACAGGAGAGCTTCCCGTCATGGCTCTTCCCCGTGAAAAACGGTGCGACGACGATCTGGGAACGTTGGGACGGTTGGACACCGGAAAAGGGACCGCAGGACAAGTCGATGAATTCGTACAATCACTATGCCTACGGTGCGGTTGGCGCGTGGATGTACCGCAGCGTGGCGGGATTGGAAGTGGATGCGAAAGAACCGGGTTACCGGCATGTGATCTTCCGTCCGCGTCCGGGCGGGAGTTTGACCTGGGCGGAGGCTTCGCTGGAGACGGCGCAGGGTACGGTCAAAATCCGCTGGGACAAAGTGCCGGAAGGATTGAAGCTCGATCTGACGGTTCCCGAGGGTTCGCATGCGACTCTGGAACCGCCTGAAGGTTTTGGTCCGGCGCGCTCTTTGAAGGCCGGGCATCATCAGATTGTACTCAAAGTCTGAACGGTTGAACCGGGGGCGTCTTGATAATTTCAGGACGCTACCGGGGAGATCTGAGACCGGGTTAGAAATTGTAGCGGAGGCCGCCGAAGATGGTGCCGATGTTGTAGTCGGAGTTGATTTCGTCTTCGAAGGAGAGGTAGGTGCCGAACGTTTCGCTGATGCTCAGATCGATGCTGCCTCCGACGATGGCGCTATCGGCTCCGGTGTCGGCAGTTTTGACGCTGAACATGGAGCCGGAGCCATCGACAAAGCGGGCGTTGATGCTTTCGGAGGTGTTGAGGAATTCATGTTGCCAGGCGAGGTGGAATTCCGGGCGAATCCAGAAGCGCTGGAGTTTCCAGAGGTAGGCGACCCGTCCACCGAACCGGCTGGTGAATGAGGAGTAGTCCTGGGAGCTGATGGTGAGTGGTGCCAGACCACCGGATTCGGAGTAGGAGTCGATACCGGCGTAGTTGTATTCAAAGGACGCGGTGGGACCAAAGGTGAGGTTGCCGCGCTTGATGTCATAGCCGCCTCCAATGGCTCCGGTGAATTCGGTTCCGTTGGTGCTGCCGTTCTGGGTTTCATCGAGGACGTTGCGTTTGGTGTCGTAGCTGGAGAAGCCGCCGTTGAGGGTGGCGTTGGCGTACCAGTTGTCCTGGAACCATCCGGCGTAGGGGCCGACTTTGACGCCGTTGGTTTTGATCTTGCCGCCGTCGTCGAGAGAGGCTTCGCCGTTCTGATAGCCGATCATGAAGCCGACGATGGTGTTTTCGCTGAGGCGATAGTCGACGCCGAAGGTGATTCCGGCGGTGTTGATGTCATAGCCGTCGTAGTCGGAGGTTCCATCCAGGCTGCCAAATTGGCCCGAGCCGGTGAGGAAGAGGCCCCAGGGATTGTTTTTGGAAGGAGTGGTGTATTTGTCGCGGTTTAAGCCGAGACGTCCGACGCTGCCGCTGTCGGCCAGGAGGGCGTTGTGTTCGAGGTCAACGGCTCCGTCTTTGTCGTAGAGGGAAAGTCCCGCCATGCTGAAGCCACCCAGACCGGTGCGGGCGGCATCCACGCGACCTTCGACATTGCGAATCTGGACGTGTCCGAATTGGAAGGCCATCTTGCCCATGGCGCCGAGTTCGTCAGGCGCGATCTGCTGGTAGGCTGCAGGCAGGGACGATCCAGATATGGTGTTCAACTTGTCAATGAGGGTCGACATCTTGCTGGCGGCGGCTTCCGTGTCGAGGGCGCTGGCCACGGCTCGCTGGTTGGCGTTGGTAGCGAATGGAACGAAGGAACCCTGCGATACGGTGACGATGTAGTCCGAATCGGAGACGGTGGTGCTGAAGGTGAGTGCGTTGTTGAGGGAACTGATGATGCTGGAGAAGGAGCCGTTGTAGTCACTGGTTCCGGTGAGGATGGTAAAGGAATCTCCGGCCTTCAACGTGTATCCGCTCAAAACGAGTTTGAGAGTACCTCCGAGAGTGGCGGTGCCGGTGATGATGATCTGGTCGTAATCGGTTCCGGCGGTATCTGCGCCTGTGACGTCGATCAGGGTGGTCGAGCCGGACAGGAGATTAAGCGTTCCTACGGTAACGGTGGAGATGGTGGTTGTGGAATTACCGGGAGAGAATACGCCGCCACTGAGGACAGTAACCATGCCGGACATGGTGCCAATGCCGCTGAGTGTCGAGGAGACCGTGATGCTGGCATTGACTGTTCCATCAATGCAGACGCTACCTTCATTGACGTATAGTGCGCCGAATCCATCGCTACTGTCTCCCGTGAGCGTAAGACAACCTGTTCCGGTTTTGATAATGGTACCATCAGAAAAGGATTCACCAGTGATCGAGCCTGCGTAAGTAGTGTCCGTATCCTGGGAAACGGTGAGGGTAGCGGTACCGAGGCTAAGGACGGCAGAGGAGGAGGTGCCGGTAATGGAGGAGACCGTCAGATCGTAATTATTGAGATCGAGTGTGCCTCCATAGAGATAGTAATCGGTGTTGTTGACGAAGGCGTTGGCCACTCCAGCGCTGAGGGTGCCGGAATAGATGATGGTGGAACCGGTGTAGGTGTTGACGGCATTCAGGGTAACGGTTCCGCTTCCGGTAACGGTCAGGCTGCCGGTGCCGGTGAGAATAGAGCTGATTGATACGGAGTAGTCATAAGCGCCATTGGTCGTATTGATAGTAAGTCCGCCTGACTCGATTACGGTTGAGACTGAGGAGGTGATCAGTTCCGAGTCGGTTGCCGCCACGATGACCGCTGAATCGAATGTGGCAGTGCCGGAACCGGAGCCGGTAGTAATTTGACCAACAACAAGCGTACTGTCGCTGACGGTGAGATAGCCATAGCCGCCGGTGCTGTTACCGAGGATGATGGAACTGGCTGTGACGGTGGCGCTGCTGAGAACGGTCATCGAGGCGGTGGTGGTATCGCCGATGATGATGTCGGCGCTGTCATGGCTGATTGTTCCACCGTAAACGCTAAGGGTGCCCGTGGAGACGGTAGTGCCGCCGCTGTAGGTGTTGTCACCGGTAAGAGTGAGGGTGCCACTACCGGTTTTGGTCAGAGCGCCATCGCCGCTGAGGGAGGTGGAGATGGTAATGTTATAGCTTTTGGTGTTGAAAGTGACTCCGCCGCTTTCAATCGTGACTCCTCCACCATTGTCACCATCGAAACCACTAATGTAACTGGACTGGTTGGATGTCGCTACCAAAGTGGCGCCATCAAGAACCAGAGTGCCTGATCCAGTCGCTACGATTTGAGAGGTGTAAACAGTGGCTCCTCCACCAATGGTGAGGCTCCCTGTCGAATCGGAGGAGTAAGCTACAATGATTTTCGATGTGGTAACGGTGGCGCTATCGGTAATGGTCATGTCGCCGGTACCGGAGTAACCGATGATCAGGTTGCTTGAAAGCGTCAGAGCAGAACCTGAGCCGCTAACGGTGATGGTGCCGATGGAGTCGGCGTATCTGCCAATGGTGAGAGAGGAGGCCTTGACGGTAGCTCCATCGGTAATGGTCATGTCGCCAGTGCCGTAATAGGCGACGTAAAGATTGCTGGAAAGGCTCAGTGTGGAACCTGAGCCGCTGATGGTCAGTGAACCGGTGGAGTCTGCGCTATAGGCGACATAGGCGGAAGATGCCTTGACGTCAGCTCCATCGGTAATGCTCAACGTGGCGATGCTGCCGCTGGAGGTGCCGACGACGAGATTGCCCGAATTGGTAATTGTGGCGGAAGATCCCGAGATGGTCAGGTTGCCCATCGTGATGGTGGTGCTTTTATAGGAATTGGTTGAAGTCAGGATCAGGCTGCTGGTGGTATCGGCACCGGTGACAGTTACGGCGTAGGAGGTGCCGGTGATGGAGCCGCTTTGAGTCGCGGTGATGCCTGTATCGATGGATAATGTGGTGGAAGCAGTCAGCGCGATGGAATCGGTGTAGGTATCGGTCGAGGAATAAGTGACTGTGTTGTCGGCAAGAAGGGCTGAGGTTGCAAAGAAACTCAACGCCAGGATGGAGAGGAGGGGGAGAGATCGTTTGCGCTTGAGGTGTGAGTGGTGTTGATTCATGGCGTTGGTCTTTTTTTAGGTGATTAGGTAAAAAAGCATTTAGCTCATTATTCCATAAGTTATTAAGAATATGCCTGTAGAAACGCCTGGAGAACAATGTCCCTAATCAGGAGGGAAGAGTGGCCGTCGGCTGGGTGACGGAGTGGTTTACGGGTGGAGTCGTGGAGAGGAGACGGGAAGAGCGGTTGAGCCAAAGAGCGGAGAGTCCGGTGCGTCCGTTGACCTTCAATTTCTGATAGATGATCTTGGCGTATTGATGGACGGTGGCAGGAGTCAGTTGATAGAAATCGGCAATCTCTTTTTCCCGCTTGTCGGTGAGCAATCCCTGGAGTAGTCGCCGTTCGGAAGGCGTCAGTCGTGTGAGTCCGTTAAGTAGGCCGTGACTGAGAAGAAGTTCGCGGTGGAACCATTTAATTCCACGCAGGGCGTAGGCGATCCATTCGATTTCCTGGCAGGTGAAAGTTCTGCGTGTGGAGCGAATGTCAAAATGGAAAACGGAGGTGGCGCGGTCGTCGACCTGGAAGCAGACGCAGACCCGGTCATAGAGCTCGATCGATTTTTGCCAGATCTGGTAATAGGGAGATTGCTGGACTGTTTGCGAGTTGCCGGGCAGGGAGCGGAGGTGATGAATATGGAATGAGGCGCGGTCGGCGGTGACTGTGGCCCAGAATGGATCGGTTTTGATGCAGGAGGTGAGGAAACAATCCTGCAGGAATTTGGATTCGTTCGGGTTAATGGCTTGCAGGCAGAGGGAATGGCCTCCTTGTCTTGAACCGGGAATGTCGGGGCTCGTTCCGACCCAGAATGCGGATTCGATCCGAAGCCAATTGCACAAGGTCGTGAGCGTGTAATGCAGGGCGAAATCGATTTGCGAAGCCGGAATGTCGGCCAGGTCATCCCAAAGAGTATGGGCGGCTTGCGACTGCCAGAGAAAGAGGCGTTCACCTCGTTCCAGAGTAGCGGTCTCAGGGTTTAATGAAAGGGGATGGGGCATTGTGGTTGTGTGGCGGGGACAACGGGATTTCGAAAAGGCAGACGCGCCCTGTAGTAGAAAAGTTGCTGTGAAAAGCAGGAGTGTTGAATTATGTCATAATGAATACTCACTCATTTTTATTAATAGGGACGGTTCTATAGACGGGGGGAAGGAGACTCGTTCGTGTTGCTTTTGCGCGGCCCGGCAATTAGTCTGCGCCAATGAATCTGAAACCGGTTCCTTCATCGCTAGCCATGAATGCCACGGTGGCATTGTCGATATTGACCGGATTGAATTTCCTCAATTATCTGGATCGCTACGTCCTGGCTGCCGTCCTGGAACCGATCAAGGCGGAGCTGTCGCTCAGCGATGGAGAGCTCGGGCGACTGGCGACGGTGTTTATGCTCGGCTATTTCGTCACCTCGCCGATTTTTGGTTATCTGGGGGATCGCTATCCGCGGCGGTGGTTGATACTGGCGGGGATTTTCTTCTGGAGCCTGGGGACATTGCTGACCGGGTTTGCTGCGACATTTGCGATCATGGTCGGCCTGCGCGTGCTGGTGGGGTTGGGCGAGGCGAGTTATGCAACGCTCAGTCCGGGCTGGATCGCCGACCTCTATGCGCCCGGTAAGAGGAATAACGCTCTCACTATTTTCTATACAGCGATCCCGGTGGGTTCGGCTCTCGGGTATATCACTGGCGGTTTGATCTCCGCGCATTACAGTTGGCGCGATGCGTTCTTCTTTGCGGGACTTCCGGGGTTGGGACTGGCGTTCGTTCTGCTCTGGATGCACGAACCCCGCCGGGGCGAGGCCGATGCGTCCGCGGGTGTGGTTGCTGCCACGGAAAAGCCGAAGCTGCGGGATGTGTTTTCTCTCCTGCGACTGCGCAACTACAATCTTGTTGTGTGGGGGTATACGGCCTACACGTTTGCCTTGGGCGCATTCGCCTATTGGGGGCCGGCTTTTCTGAATCGCTTCCATCAGGTGCCGAACGAAACCGCCTCGACTTTTTTCGGCGCGGTTCTGGTTGTGTCCGGGCTGGTGGGAACGTTGGCGGGTGGTTTTGCGGCAACAGCCTGGCACAAGCGCAATCCCGGCGGTTACGCATGGCTGTGCAGTCTCTCGGTGTTGGCCGGAGTACCGGTTTCGCTTGTGGCCTTTTTGGCGTCCAACCCGACCGTGTCGATGGCCTGTCTGGCGCTGGCGATGTTCCTGCTTTTCCTTTCGACCGGCCCGATCAATACGCTGATGCTGGAATCGGTTCCGGCCAATCTCCGCGCGAGTGCTGTGGCGCTTTCGATTTTTGCCATGCACCTGTTTGGGGATTTCTGGTCACCGGAAATCGTGGGGCGGCTTTCGGACGCGTTGGGGAGCCTGCGGCTGGCGGTGCTGATTCTACCTGGAGCGCTGCTGATCGGTGGTGTGCTGTGGGGAATTCTGGCGTGGCTGCAATCGACCCGGCGGGATGAAAAGATTGTCGATGGAAAAGTCTCTGTGTAGAAAAGAGAACCATGAGCAGAGGGGACAGTTTCTGGAGTCGGTTGTGGAGTGAACTGAAAGCGGAGTTTTCTCCGAATACCTATTTTACTCTCAAGAGTCCGAAAGTCTACAATCGCATGCTGAGAAGTCGCTGGCATTGGCGGCGGCTATTGTGTGTGATGTTGGGAGTTGAATCGATCGTTCTTGCGGGAATCCTGACATATGCTTTTTGGCTTAAAACACAGATGGATATTCTGTGGTTTCTGGTAGCTATGTGTTTTGTCCTGTCGTTAGCGGTTTTTGGGATGGCCTTTTGGATGAATGCGTGGCGCTTTTCAGAATCGGTTCTTGTTCGGGAAAATCGTTTTCAGAAAGGCAGTGGGCAGCACGCCAATATCATCCGCTTTGAGCAGGTGGAAGGATGTCGCGTCGTGAGGAGTGAGTATCAGGGTGAAGAATTTTTTGTACTGACAATCGTTCAGAAGAAGAGGCAGAGTTTCCTGTACAACTCGAAAGATTGGGAGGTGGGCATTCCTCTCGACTTTCCGGTGCGAGATTTGCTTGGGTTTTTATTGAGCAAGGGTTTGACGGTCGGTGCGGCTCCGGCAGATCGCTTGGAAACGAAGCAGAAAGCATAAACTAAAAATGATTTACGACCATATTGAACATCAGTTGAAATACCGGGCCTGTCATCCAGGCATTGGAACGGCTTTTGATTATCTATTGAAATTCGATCCGGCGACTCCGGACGGCAAATACATGATCGACGGCGACCGGGTGTTTGCCAACGTGCAGAGCTACACGACTTCCCCCACCGAGACGCGCAAGTACGAGGCGCACAAGAAATACATCGATCTCCAGTACATCGTTTCGGGAGAAGAGCGAATGTACCATTCCCCGTTGTCATTGCTGGCGGTGAAGGAACTGTACAACGAAACCAAGGATGTGGAAAAACTCACCGGCCCGGACGATCAGGCTGTGATTGTGCGCGCGGGCGATTTTGCGATTTTCTTTACCCACGACGGACATAAGCCGAATTGCTCCAACGGACGGGATCAGGCGGTCAAAAAGGTTGTCGTCAAGATCCGGGCGTGAATTTCCTTGTTCCCTGTAACCTTGCGCGGTTACAGGGAATGTCCGGAGTTCTCGCGGATTACAAATCTGCTCTATCAGACTGCGGCGATGTAGGCGTAATGGTCGCTGCGGTTGCTTGAGTCGAACCGTCCATTCATCGAGGTGCGTCCGCCACTGTGCGCGTCGCCGAGGGCGTTGAGGTTTGCGATGAAATCGAAAAGGAAATCCGCTGACGCCGATTTCACATTCACGGTTTCATAAGGCAAGAGAACGTCGATGGTGTAGGATAGCTTGTCTATTTCCTGTTTGGCCGTGAGAACCTTTGCCTTGGACTGGTTCTGATTGAGGATGAGAGGCGCTGTCTTGCGCGGTTGAGGCAGGACAAAAAGCTGGGTGATGGTGCCGCCATTCGCTGGTGTGAAGAATAGCTCAATGCAGGAGGCCTCCCACGGGCTCTTGTGCGCTGCGCCGCGGCGGATGTTGGAATCGCTGATCCGGACGTGGAGACGCAGTCCCTTTTTCTCACGCGAGAGCTGGATTTCACCCGCCGGGAAACCGGACAACGTCACGGGGATGTTTACCTGTCCGCTTTCATTTGGGTGAAGGGTCTTGCGTTCTTCAAAGTCGAGGCCGTGACAAAAGACGTTCGGGGTCAGGGGAGCCAGTTCGACGGAGAATTTTCCAGACGGAACCTTGCCACCCGTGAGTGTGAGTTTGCGAATGATCTTTTTGCCTGGGCCGATCTTGAGACGGAAACTCTGTGACTTGATGGCGTTCTGTGGATTGCTCAGTGTGAAGGCAACTTCCTGAGAATGGTCGGCGGGATTTTCGACTTCGAACTTGAGATCGAAATCGGACCATGTTTTCGGGGGAAGAATGCTGGCGGTGGCCAGTCTGGCTGTGACGCGGTCTCCGAGACCGGCGTAGGAACGGCCTGTGTTTTTGACGACCGGCTCGAATTCTCCGAGTAATCCCACCTTTTGATGCGCGGCGATCACTTCGTCGCACATGGCCCAGATTTTGTCCAACGGAAGTTGGGCCGAGGTGTGCGGGTCGAGCATGACGGCATGGTAGATATGTTCGCGTTTCTTCGACAGGGCGGCTTCGACGGTGAGTTCCTGAACGTTGATGTTGGTGCGGCAGAGGGCGGCCAGTTGCGGCGGCAGATCGCCGATAACGGTGGGCTGAATGCCTTGCGCGTCGATCAGACAGGGGACTTCAACGCAGGCTCCATCGGGCAGGTTAGTGATGAGACCGTGATTGGGGACGTTGCCATAGATGACGACGGGCTTATTGGTCTCGCGGGCGCGAATGATGTAGGAGCCGTATTCGTGTGAGCGCTCGGGAATCTGGATGTCTCCATTGTCGCCGCCGAGAAGTTCTTTTTCCGTCTTGTGCCACGTCTCGGTAATGCTGATGCAACGGCGGATGTATTCGTCGATCGGGATGTCGAATTGTTTGACGATCTTGTCTCCGTGGTGGATGAAATAGGGAGTGTATTCGCTTTGGTGCTCGCTCGATTCGGTGACGAAATAGCCGACCCGGCGCATCATTTCAAAGCGAACCTTCTCTTCGTGGAAATGGGGATCGTCGAGCAGTTTGAAGAGCAGCGGGTAAGCGTCCTGGCCCTTGTATTCGAATTTCAGGAAGAAGGCCATGTGGTTGATACCGGCGACGAGATAGGAGACGTCTTCGTAGGGAAGTCCGGCGAATTTTGCCAGTTGCTTCGAGGTGCCCTGGACGGAATGACAAAGGCCGACGTGCGGGATGCCTACGGCGCGGTCGACTCCACGGCAGTTCATTGCCATAGGATTGGTGTAATTGAGCAGAAGACAACCCGGTGCTCCGACTTCGGCGATGTCGCGGGCGATGCCGTTGATGACCGGGATGGTGCGCAAGGCGCGGAAAACGCCGCCCACTCCAAGGGTGTCGGCGATGGTCTGGCGCAAACCGTATTTTTTCGGAATATCAAAATCGATCACGGTTCCGGGTTTATAACCGCCGACCTGGATGGTGCAGATGACGTAACGCGCATCCTGGACGGCTTTACGTTGGTTGAGGGTCGACTCGATGCGAACCGTGGACTTGAGTTTGGTGACCATGCGCCGGGCCATGATGTCGGCGACTTTGAGGCGGGTGGGATCGATATCCATCAGGCAGATGGTGGCATCGGAAAGTTCCGGGGATTGGATGATGTCGGCGATGAGTTGTTTGGCGAAAACAACCGAGCCGGCGCCGATCAGGGTAATCTTGGGTTGCATGACTCCATAATGGATGGAACAGGGAAGCAGGCGAGTGCGAAAGTGTGATGATATAGGCTCTTTTGTGATATTTTTATAATTCGAATGAAAAATAATGGTTACGAATCTCTGGAATAAGAGGAGTGCGTGTGATAGAAGAAAGGGAGAATCGAGGAGTATGCGAGAGCCTAAAATGTTGAATATGCCGTATGCGGAGATGCGGGAGTGTCGCTCCAGCAGCCGCTACGATTGGCGTAACGATGCTCGCGGTGCAGCTCCTTTTGTGATTCTGCAGCGAACGATTTCAGGATCGGGAATGTTCGAGATCAATGGAATCGGACATGAGGTTGGGGAGGGGAATGCCTTCCTGGTGGTGGCACCGGAACCGTCCCGTTATTACTATCCGTCCCATTTTCGCAAACCCTGGGTGTTTCAATGGATCAATTTCTATGGAGATTTTAGCCTCCAACTGTGGCGCGAATTTCGCGAGCAGTTCGGTCCTGTGATGCCGCTGCCGAAGAATTGTCCGGCGGAGCGGATGTTGCGCGAGTTGATGGAAGTCGTCCGGCAGCGCCGTCACCCTGACCCGTTGCTAATGGGGGAGATGGGCTACCAGTTTTATCTGGCCTGGTGGCGGGAGCTTCAGGCCCGCCGGTCGGCGGCTTATGCTGATCCGATTCTGGAGGCTGAGAAATTTTGTCGTCAGCATTTCCGGCGTCCTCTGGCCGTGAAGGAGATCGCGGCGCATGTGGAGATGAGTCGTGAGCATTTTACCCGCCTCTTCCGCCAGAGGCACCGGATGGGACCGGCTGCTTTCTTGCGCGGTCTGCGGTTGCGGGAGGCGCGGCGGTTGATGAAGGATGCGGCCCGGCTGCCATTGTCCGAATTGGCGTTAAGAACCGGTTTTCCAAGTCCGCGACAACTCAGTAAATATTTGAAAAGATCGTAAACCGGTTCGGCGGGACAGCCTCCTGCCCGAGACAAAACAAGGGCGGCATTTTTGAGATGCCGCCCTTATCTTTGGCCAACCAAATCCACACTGCACTTGCTTGGCGTTTACCCGGAAGATCCGGGGCAAACTCAATTCCCCTTTATTCCGGGCTGATGCTGAGATGTTCGCTCATCGAGGATTGAACGGTCGCCTTTTTGGCCTTGGTCGTGCGTTTAGTTGCCGTGCGCTTGGCCGGGGTGCTGGCGAGGGGAGAGACAGGCTCGGTGGCCACTTCGACATAGAGGAACGCACCGCAATTGTCGCAAACTTCGATGTCCTGGTTCGGGTTCAGGCTGATGGCGTGGCTGATCGGGAGGCGGAGATGGCAGGCACCGCAAACACCGTTGCGCACAGGGGCCAGGCTCTTGCGTCCGCGGGCGCGCATGCGGTCATGGTGGCCGAGAATCGCGGTGGGAATCAAGGCGCGGGCGGCTTCAATTTCAGCGGCGAGGGATTTGCTGACATCAACACCATGTTCACTCAGGGCTTCAGCTTTACATTCGAGGGCGGTCAACTCACGTAAACGGTCGATAATGGTCTTGGGATTGGTGGTCATGCTTCACTTATTGCTAGAGTCGTGCCGGATTGCGATATTATTTTGTAAGTTATTTGAAATAAATAAAATACATATATTGACGAATGCTTTGACGTTGATGCCAGGAGGTAAAAAAATCAATTTGCGCAAATTTTGCGCTATCCTTTATTGAAGTGCGCAGTATTATTTGAGTGTGGATCTTACCCGCATATTCGTCCTGGTGTATGACAGCGATCCGGCGGTCAGCCAGACGGTTTGCTCGACTTTGACCGAGGCAGGCTATCAGGTTTCGTTTGCCTTGAGCGAGTCCGATGCGCTGGCCTTGTGCGAGCAGCGCTTTTACAACGTGGTTTTGGTCGGTTTTGAGCCGAACCAACTTTATGCGGCGTCGTTCATGGACAAGGTGCGCGCGATTTCGACTGATACGCAGTTCATCCTGATGAGTTCGGGCGGAACAATCCGCATGGCTGTGGAGTCGATCAAGCGCGGCGCGTTCGATTTCATTCCCAAACCGGTCGAGCCAACCCGACTTCACGAGTCGCTGCGCAAGGCGCTCGAACACCAGATCATCGTTGCCGAAGATCCATCGGTTCGTGTCCGGCTGCGGCACACGATCGGCCCCAATATCTTCGTTGGCCACAGTCAGGAGATGCAGAAGATCAGCAAACTGATTAACGAGGTGGCTCCGACCGATGTGAGTGTTCTGATTCAAGGCGAGAGCGGCACGGGCAAGGAAATCATTGCGCGCTCCATTCACGAGAAAAGCCGTCGCCATAGCAGCGCTTTCATCGCGGTCAATTGCGCCGCACTGGCCGATTCGATCATCGAGTCCGAATTCTTCGGACACGTGCGCGGGGCGTTCACCGGAGCGGTCAGCGACCGGCCGGGGAGGTTCCAACTCGCCGCGGGAGGCGTTCTGTTCCTCGACGAAATCGGCGATCTTTCACCCAAGGGCCAGGGCGATCTCCTGCGCGTGCTCGACGACGGTTATTTCCGTCCGCTGGGGAGTTCGAAGTTGGTCAAGTCCAACGTCCGGTTGATCGCGGCCACCAACAAGGATCTGGAGGAAGCCTGCGCGGAAGGGCGATTCCGCGAGGATCTTTTTTACCGCATCAATGTCGTCACGATTTATATCCCCCCCCTGCGCGAGCGCACCGAGGATATTCCCCAACTCATCGAATCGGTCAGTCACCACTTTTGCGCCAAGCACCATCGGCAGCCGAAGAAGTACAAGCCCGAGGTTGTCCGTCTCCTGCAATCGCTCCCCTGGCCGGGCAATGTGCGGCAGTTGCGCAACATCATTGAGCACCTCGTGGTCACCGTGTCGCATACCGTCATCAAGGTGGACGATTTGCCGCAAAAGCTGATTCGCGCGATTCCGAACGAGGCCACTCTGATGCTCCGGCCGGGGATGAAGCTTAGCCAGGTCGAGAGCGAACTCATCCGCCAGACCCTCGTCCGCGTCACGTCGAACCGTTCCGAGGCGGCCGAGATTCTCGGAGTCAGTCGCCGCACGCTTCATTACAAGATCAAACAGTACGGCCTGCAAAATCTGTGAAAGGCGAAAGACATTTTTTGACGAAATTAACGGAATTTACGAAGAATTTGAAAAAGGCGTATCAAGACCTCAGGAAATCGGGAAGGGATAACCACCCCTTCATCTTTTTTTTGATTTCCTGAGTTCTTGATAATATTCAAAGTCTTTTGTCTTTAATTTCATAAATTTCGTTAATTCCGTCTAAAATAGGATTGCGCGGCGCTGGCCATCAGTGCAGCGTCACACACTGACTTTATGCCCGAACCATTGACCGTCCAGAAATCCGCCCCGCTCCTCGAATACCTCTTCGAATCGTGGCCGGAAGTGAAAAAGAAGCAGGTTCGTACCTGGCTCAAGTTCCAATCCATCCAGGTCAATGGCCGCGTCGTCTCCCAATTCGACCACAAGCTCAAGTCTGGCGATGTTATTTCCGTTCGCGGCGACCGCAATGCCTTGCCCGGAACCCGGCTCCCGAAGGGGCTTCTCATCCGTTATGAGGACGACTCGGTGATTGTGATCGAAAAGCCCGAACGTCTCCTCACCATTGCCAACGAAAAAGTGCAGGACAATACGGCCTACGCCTACCTGACCAGCTACATGCGTCACGGCGACCGCTTTTCCCACAACCGCATCTGGATCGTTCACCGCCTCGACCGGGACACCTCCGGCCTGATGGTTTTCGCCAAGACCGAGACCGCCAAGCGCATCCTGCAACGCAATTGGGATCAGTGCGAAAAACGCTATTTTGCCGTCGTCGAGGGCGGGCTCCCCAAGCCCAAGGGAACCTTCCGCTCCTACCTTGACGAATCGAATCCCGCCAAGGTTCACGTTGTCGCCTCCGCCAAGGAAGGGCGGCTGGCCATCACGCACTACAAAATCGTCAAGAAAGTCGAAAGATTTAGCCTGGTCGAACTCACCCTGGAAACAGGCCGCCGGCACCAGATCCGCGTCCAACTCGCCGAAGCGGGTTGCCCCATTGTGGGCGACTCCAAATACCGCGCTCAGAGCAATCCCATCCGGCGCGTCGCCCTGCACTCCTGCTACCTGCGCTTTGTCCATCCCCTGACTGAAAAGGTCATCAAGTTCGAATCCCCGCTGCCGGGCGACTTCGGGCGACTGCTCACCTCCCATGCCGCGAGAACTCCGCTGCCCCCGCGCATTGAGGAGAAGGACGATTTCGACTCGGAAAATTGACGGTGGCGTGAACTGTTCCAATTTTTAGATGGCGCAGGCGGATAAAAGCGTGCAACATCCCATTGATCTCGCGAAACGGAGCGTAGCTTAGCTTGGTAGAGCGCCTG
>DBTH01000221.1:63071-63465 GCA_002306945.1 Methylacidiphilaceae bacterium UBA1321
AGGTTCAAATCCTGTCGCTCCGACCCGCGTGATATCGGATTCCATTCATTCAATCCAATTGTCGCGGGATTGACTCAATAAGCCTCGTCGTAAAAAGCCGACATCAGCTGCGGTATCCTCCAAGAGGTCGAAGCCGGAACCAAGAATCCTACGGTAGGAAATTAGGCGACCCTGAGTTCGATAGAAACAACGCGACCGAGAGCTAGAGCGACACGTTCTATAGTAGAGAAACGAATATCGCGCACACCGCTTTCGAGACGGGAGATAGCGGTTTTGGTTGTGCCAATACGGCGGGCAAGTTCGGCTTGGGTGAGTCCCGCTTTTTCGCGTTCAGACTGGAGAAGGGCGCCGACCATAAATCCAAAAGGCAATCCTCCAGCTCTGCTGGAGGACT
>DBTH01000133.1:0-5090 GCA_002306945.1 Methylacidiphilaceae bacterium UBA1321
CCTGCATGCCGGGGCCGCCGCGCGGTCCTTCGTTGCGGATGATGACGATGTCCCCGGCCTTCACCTTGTTGGCGAGAATGCCGGCGCAGGCGTCGTCCTGACTTTCAAAAATCACGCACGGGCCTTCGAAGATAAATCCCGGTCCGCAGTTTTCCTTGAACGCCTTGCTGATTCCGGCGGTTTTCACCACGCTGCCTTCAGGGGCGAGTTGGCCGTAGAGAATGGCGAGTCCACCGTCGGGCGTGTGGGCGGTTTCCTTCGTGCGGATGCAGTCCTTCGCGTCGAAACGGAAGGCCGGATCGTAAGGCATCAAACCGCTGGGGTGAACCCTGGTGAGTTGCTTGGCGTCGGTGACGAATTCGGCGCGGGTGATGAGTCCTTTTTTCACGTTCCTGGCGCGTATGATGGCGAATTTGGTTTTGGTTCCGCCCTTGCCGTATTGCCAGAACAGGATGACGGGCGACTTGCGGAATTCGGCCAGCTCGGCGCGAACCAGTCCTTTGGCCTCGGCGGCCAATCGTACGAGCTCGGCACGCAAGGGTTCGTGGCCGGCGAGTTCGCTGCCGTCGGAGAGCTTGAATTTGATTTTCGCGTCGAAGACGGAGAGTTGCGCGTCGACATCGGCGGCGTTCCACGCAGCGGCATCGCGCCACAAGATCACTGCCAATTCGTCGGCGGGGAAGAAGAGCATCGGCTTGGGGGCGAGATTGCCGTTGCCGGTGCGGGTGGTGGCGCCCATCTTGTCATTGGGGTCGACCACGATGGACGATGCGCCGGAAACGCGCACGGCCTTTGCCAGGGAGAGGCTTTTTTCGCAACGCACATCCCAATCGTCGATATTTTCGCCGAGCGTTTTGCCGGTAACGGTTTTCGTATGGAGATTGAGCACGCCCTGGCGTTTCAATTCGCCGAGGATCGTGTGAATGCCGCCCGCGCGGTGAATGTCCTGAATGTGATAGTCCGACGAGGGCGACACCTTGCAGATGCACGGGATTCGGCGGGAAATCGTGTCGATGCGCTTGATGTCGTAAGGAATTCCGGCTTCGCGGGCGATGGCGAGGGTGTGCAGGACGGTATTGGTCGAGCCGCCCATGGCGACGTCGAGCATGAGGGCGTTGTCGAACGCTTCGAGCGTGGCGATGTCGCGGGGTTTCAGATCTTGCTCAACGGCGCGAACGATGGCGGCGGCAGCGCGCCTGTACAACGCCTCGCGTTCCTTGGACACGGCGAGAATCGTGCCGTTGCCGGGTAGTGCCATGCCGAGAGCTTCACAAAGGCAATTCATGGAATTGGCCGTGAACATGCCGGAACAGGAACCGCAGGTCGGACACGCGGACTGTTCCAGTTTTTTCAATTGTTCCTCGTTGATCTTGCCGCTTTGCAATTCACCGACGCCCTTGAACACCGAGATTAAATCGGTCTTCACTGTTGCGGGCTGGAGATATTGCGCGAGATCGTCGTGGGTCGCCTGTCGTTCGGCAATACCCGCGGCCATTGGTCCGCCGCTGACAAAGACGGTGGGAATATTGACGCGCATGGCGCCCATGAGCATTCCCGGCACGATTTTGTCGCAGTTCGGAATGCAGATCATCCCGTCGAAACAATGGGCGCGCAACATCGTCTCCACGCAGTCGGCGATGAGTTCGCGCGAGGGCAGCGAATATAACATGCCGCCGTGTCCCATGGCGATGCCGTCATCGACGCCGATGGTGTTGAAAATGAACGGCACGCCGCCGGCTTCGCGCACGAGGCGCTTGACGAGTTGGCCGATCTCGTTGAGATGGGCGTGACCGGGAATGCAATCGGTGTAGCTGTTGGCGATGGCGATGAAAGGCTTGCCCCAGTCGGCTTCGGATTCAATCGAGCCGGTGGCACGCAATAGAGAACGGTGAGGAGCGCGTTCAAACCCCTTTTTGATGGTATCGGATAACATGGGCTTAGAATGGTTGGTTACAACTGAGATCTCTAAGGTAACAGCGTCTCGCCAGAACACAAAACAACTTTTGCTTTGAGCCTGCTATGGAGGACAGCGTCCTCCATTCTTTGTGTGCGTAATATCAGGCGCTATAGTCGGCTGATGATGGAAGCCCGTTACGCCTTTTCGGCGGAAGCGAGGACGGGTTGAAAATGGGGCGCTTCGGATTCGGGGGCGAGGAGTTGAACGCGGATTTTTTCGAGTCCGGCGTCCTTGAGCCATTGGCGCAGATCGACCTCGCTGAAGCCGAGCCAGTAATCGCCGTAGAGTTTGCGCGACTTGTCGAACTGGTGCTGGTTGAGGTCAAGGATGACGAGGCGACCGCCGGGTTTGAGGAGCTTGGCGGCGGCGGCGATCGATTGTGCCGGGTTGACGGCGTGGTGAAGCGTTTGACTCAGAATGGCGATGTCGATGGTGCCGGGATCAATGGGTGGTTCGGCAATGTCGCCGAGGCGATATTCGATGTTGGAGATCTTCTTCTTCTTGAATTCCGCGCGGGCGAAGGCGACCATCTTGGGGGAATTGTCGATGGCGATAACGTGAGCGGCGTTTTGGGCCAGGAGTTGAGCGAGCCAGCCTTCACCGGCACCGAGGTCGGCGACGATGACGTGGGGGATGAGTTGCGCGAGCAGGGGACCGATTTCGGCCCAGGAACGGCCCGGACAAAAGCTTTTGCCGAGGCGTCCGGCGATGCGGTTAAAATATTCGCGGGCGGCGGAGCGTCGTTTTTCGAGCACGACTTTGAGCGCGGCGCTGTCCTTGGCGGCATCGGGGATTTCTTCGAGCGTGCTTTCGGCGGCCTTGAGAAGTTCGCTGGCCTTGGGCGCAAGATTTTTGGCGAGGGAATAGTAAGTGTGTTTACCTTCGCGGCGGGGCTCGACCAGATCGGCGGCGCGCAGGACGCTCAGGTGGGTGGAGATGCGGGATTGTCCCAGGTGCAGGATTTCCTGCAATTCAGCGACGGAAAGTTCCTCCTCGGCCAGGAGGGCCAGGAGTCGTAACCGGGTCGGATCGCTGAGTGTTTGCCAAATGAGGCGAAGGGACATGGGAAAGTACGAGGTTCTATGTTCCAAGTATGAGGTTGTTTGGATCTGACAGTATGGAGGGGCATTCGTATTATTCCGGAGCCTCCCAGCCTGGAACCTGGAACTTCGTACTTAGTACTATGGCAGATGAAAATATCTACATATCTTGATAGGTCAATATTTTTGTTGCAAAGCCGTTTCGCCGGAGTATCTTTTTCCAATCATGGCCAAATCCTATATTTTCTCCTCCGAGTCCGTGACCGAAGGTCATCCGGACAAAGTATGCGACACTATTTCCGACGCTATTCTCGACGCGTGCCTTGAGCAGGATCCCAAGAGCCGCGTGGCGTGTGAAACTCTCGCCAAAAGCAATCTGGTTGTCGTTGCCGGTGAAATCACGACCAAGGCCGAATTTGATTATGTGCGCACAGTGCGCGAAGCGATCCGCGGAATCGGTTACGTGGAGCCGGGCGAACTTTTCAACGCCGACACGGTTCACGTTCTCAATGCGTTGACCCGCCAGAGCCCCGACATCGCGCAGGGCGTCAATGCCGCCAAGGCCGAGGGCAAGGACACCGCCGAGCAGGGCGCGGGCGATCAGGGCTTGATGTTCGGTTTCGCGTGCAACGAAACGCCTGAATTGATGCCGACTCCGATTGAACTCGCTCACAAGCTGGGCCGCAAGCTGGCCTATCTGCGCAAGAGCGGCAAGGTCGCCTGGCTGCGTCCCGACGCGAAGACGCAGGTTTCCGTCCAGTATGACGGTTACAAGCCGGTGCGCATCGACGCCGTGGTGGTTTCCACCCAGCATCGCGACGGAATCAAGCACCGGGAGATTTACAATTACATCGTCGAGGAAGTCATCAAGAAGACGCTTCCCGCCAGGCTGCTCGACAAGAAGACCCGCTATCTCGTCAATCCGACGGGACGTTTTGTCATCGGCGGACCCGAGGGCGATTCCGGTTTGACCGGTCGCAAGATCATCGTCGATACCTACGGTGGAACCGGACGTCACGGCGGCGGCGCATTCAGCGGCAAGGATCCGTCGAAGGTCGATCGTAGCGCGGCCTACATGGGCCGTTACGTGGCCAAGAACATCGTGGCTTCCGGCCTGGCCGACCGCGCGGAAATCCAGTTCGCCTACGCCATCGGCTATCCCGAACCGATCTCGGTCTGCGTCGACACGTTTGGCACGGGCAAGGTTTCCGATGAGAAGATCGCGAAGGCCGTTCAGGAAGTCTTCAGCTTCAAGCCGGCCAACATCATCAAGCAACTCGACCTGTTGCGCCCGATTTACAGCAAGACGACCAATTACGGACACTTCGGCCGCGCCGACAAGAAGGACCTTGTGGCCCTGACTTGGGAACGCACCGACAAGGCCGTCGCGTTGGCGAAAGCCGCCGGTTTGTAAGAGACGATTTCTGGATGCAGGCGGAAGCGGTTTCGCCTGCACCCGGAGCCAAAGTTTTTCGCAGGGAGAGAAGGGGACGCCATTTCAGATCATTCAAATTTCAATCGCCGGGCTTCCTGACAACGGGGGCCGGACGGTTCGAGAGCAAAACACCAAAGGAATTCACACCTATGACAACTGCTGCACCGAAGTCGGACAAGAAAGCCGATTATAAAGTCGCCGATATCAGCCTCGCTGATTTTGGCCGCAAGGAAATTAACGTCGCCGAGTTCGAGATGCCCGGCCTCATGGCTTTGCGCGAAGAATACAAGGGCAAGAAACCTCTCAAGGGCGCCCGCATTGGCGGCAGCTTGCACATGACCATCCAGACGGCGGTTCTCATCGAGACCCTGGTCGATCTCGGCGCCGAAGTGCGCTGGAGCTCCTGCAATATTTTCTCCACCCAGGATCATGCGGCGGCGGCGATTGCGGCGGATGGCATCGCGGTCTTCGCGTGGAAAGGGGAGACGGCTGAGGAGTTCGACTGGTGCATGGAGCAGACGCTCTATTGGCCCGATGGCAAACCGCTCAACATGATTCTCGATGACGGCGGCGACCTGACCAATCTCGTTCACGACAAGCATCCCGAATTGCTCAAGGGCATCTACGGACTTTCCGAAGAGACCACCACCGGCGTCCA
>DBTH01000133.1:5346-5779 GCA_002306945.1 Methylacidiphilaceae bacterium UBA1321
GACCACCACCGGCGTCCACCGCCTCGCCCATCGCGTCAAGGCTGGTTCGCTCAAGGTTCCCGCCTTCAATGTCAACGACTCGTGCACCAAGAGCAAGTTCGACAATCTGTACGGCTGTCGCGAATCGTTCATCGACGCCGTCAAGCGTGCCACCGACGTGATGGTGGCAGGCAAGACCGTTGTCGTCGCCGGTTACGGTGACGTCGGCAAGGGTTGCGTGCAGGCCGCGAAAGGTCTGGGCGCGCGTGTCATTGTGACCGAAATCGATCCGATCAACGCCTTGCAGGCCGCGATGGAGGGTTACCCTGTCATGCCGATGAACGAAGCTGCCAAGCTCGGCGAAATCTTTGTTACCACCACCGGTGACATCGACGTCATCACCCGCGCCCACATGGACGTGATGAAGACTCAGGCCATCGTCTGCAACATCGGC
>DBTH01000133.1:6039-6194 GCA_002306945.1 Methylacidiphilaceae bacterium UBA1321
CAACATCGGCCACTTCGATTCCGAAGTGCAGGTCGGCTCGCTCTTCCACGACAAAAGCCTCAAGCGCATCCAGATCAAGCCGCTCGTCGACCAGTTTGTCTGGCCCAGCGGCAAGGTCATCACCGTTCTGGCCGAAGGCCGCCTCGTCAATCTCG
>DBTH01000133.1:6464-22190 GCA_002306945.1 Methylacidiphilaceae bacterium UBA1321
GCCACCGGCCACCCGAGCTTCGTCATGAGCGCCTCCTTCACCAATCAGGTCGTTGCGCAGATCGAACTCTGGAGCAATCGCGAAACCAACAAGTACAAGCGTGGGGAACTTTACGTCCTGCCCAAGATTCTGGACGAAAAAGTCGCACGCCTGCACCTCGGTAAACTCGGAGCGCGTATTGATGAGTTGACGCCCAAACAGGCAGAATATCTCGGCGTGCCGGTCGAAGGCCCGTACAAGCCCGAACATTACCGCTACTAAGTAGCACGGTAGTGCGGTCGATCTCGAATCGACTTAATAATTCAGCCCGGAGTCGGTGAAAACTGACTCCGGGCTGTTGTGTTTCAGCGGGGTTCAATAAATAACCCTATTTACTAGCAGCTGCTAAACGATTGAAGCGAAGTCATTTGCTTGCGTCGCGCGTGCTTTATTGAAATTTTTTGCTTTCAAGCAACAATTCTGATTGTAAATCTCAGAGAAATCGGCGAAAAAAGAATCTTATACATTGCACGCTTAATTACGTAAATAGTTTGACCGCCACTCTTTAAGAAATTACATTAATTGCCATGACAACTACATCCGGCCGTATTTCGTCATCATTAATTCCTCTACTACTTGTAATAGCGGCGTTTAATTTTTCTAAAGCTTTGGCTGAGGAGCCCGCTCCGATTACTTTGGAAAAAGTGGAGACCGATACGATTCGCGCGGATCGTTTCGGTGCCTCTCGACCTGGTGGCGGTTCGAAGGAGCAGAAGTGGATCATCATCGAATTTTCCTTTCTCACCAATCCGCCCAAGGACAAAAAAAACGACTTTCTGGATGAAGTTCAGTTCAAGGTGATGGTGGAAGCGCGCGAGGATGACGGTCCGCTGCGCGGCACGACGCCAGTCTTCCTCACAGGCGAAGTCACCTACGTGTGTGTCTCGACCATGGGCAAGGGCATGGGATCGTTTTACATTTCGCCCGATGTGGCGGCCCGCTATCACATCGACCGGAGCCTGAGCCAGCTCAACGTCAACGTGCAGGCGTTCATCAACGGCCAATCGGTCAGTTCGAAGGACAAGCGCCGCGAAGACAAGGACGACTGGTATGCCAATTACAAGACCATTCCGAATTTGGTGTTTACCAAAAACCAATCGCCTTTCATATTGAATGACCTTGATCGTTACCCGACGATCAAACCCAAAACCGGGAATTGAAGTTTTAAAGAGATTTGTACCATGGCTGGAGCTGCTCGAATTGTCGCCTTGGATGTGGGTACTTGCACCGTCAAGGCGGCGGAGTTTTTAATTTCTCCCAACGCCACCCTGACGTTGAATCGCTATGGTATTCAGGAATTGGGCCTCGATCCGAACAAGGAAGAAGACCGTGCCCCGTTCATCATCCAGGCGGTCACCGATGTCCTCAAGCGCACCGGGATCAAGCCGCACAAGGCGGTCATTTCCGTTTCCGGCCAGTCGGTCTTCATGCGTTTCGTCAAACTGCCGCCGGTCGACGCCATTCAGGTCGAGCAGATGATCGGATTCGAAGCGCAACAGAACGTCCCGTTCCCCATCAACGAAGTGGTTTGGGATTACCAGGTCATGCCGGGCCGTGGCGGCAGCGGTGAGAACGAAGCCATCATCGTCGCGATGAAAGCCGACTTGCTCGAATCCGAGCACCGCTCGTCCGAAGCCGCCGGACTAAAGACTGCCCTGATCGACGTTGCGCCCCTGGCCCTCTACAACGCCTACCGGTACAATTACGACACCAACGACCAGTGCACGTTGGTCATCGATCTGGGTGCCCGCACGACCAATCTCCTTTTCATCGAGGGCAACAACCTCTACACCCGCGGCATTCCGATTGCGGGTAATCTCATTTCGCAAAACATCTGCAACGAAATGCAGGAGCCGTTCGTGGCGTCCGAGACGTTGAAGAAGGGCAAGGGTTTTGTCAGCCTCGGCGGCGCCTATGCCGATCCCGAGGATCGCGACTCCGCCCGCATATCGAAACTGATCCGCAGCACGATGACCCGGTTGCACAACGAAATCAACCGCTCCATCAGCTTCTACCGCACCCATCAGGGCGGCAGCGCGCCCAAGCGAGTATTCCTCACCGGCGGCAGCAGTCAGATTCCGTACGTCGACGTATTCATCGGCGAGAAACTCAATCTCCCGGTCGAATACTTCAATCCGCTCCAGAACGTCAACATCGCCGCCGGAATCGACCGTGACCAGTTGACCAACCAGAGCTGTTTCATGGGCGAACTGGTCGGCCTGGCCCTGCGCGAGAGCGGCACCTGTCCCGTCGAGATCAGTCTGATTCCCCCGGCCTTGAAGGCGACTCAGGCGCGGCGCCGGACGCAACCGTATTATCTGCTGGCGCTCGCGGTCTGGATTCTGATGTTTGTCCTGGTGGTCTTGTGGAATTTGCAGCAGAAGGCGATTGCCGACGAAGTGACCGGGCAATTGCGTTCGAGCACCGGCAAGCTCTCCGCGCTCTCTCAAAAAATCAAGCCGCTGGAGACCCAGCTCGACGGTTTGAATGCCCAGTTCGGCACCGTCAATAAACTCCAGCTTCAGCGCAATGCCTGGGCCGATTTGTTGAACGACATCAATAAGGCCATTCCCGACGGCGTCTGGATTACCTCCCTGACCCCGATGGTCAACGGAAACGCCGTTGACGGTGGCGATTTGCCCGGTGCAGGACGTCCTCCCATGGCGCCTCCTGCCGCGGGACGTCCCGGCAATAACCGCCCCGGACAGGGTGGGGGGAATCCCGGACAAGGCGGCAACGGACCGCAGATCAACCAGATTTATGTCCGCGGCCTTTACCACGCCAGCCCGAAAACCAAGGGTTTGGGAGTCGAAGTCCTGAATAAATTTGTCGTCAGTCTCGCTCAATCCCCATGGTTCGATATTGACGCGGCTCACCCCGACAAGTCGATTGTCACCTCGACGACGGTACAAGCCGACAGCGAACACCTTGCCCTGGACTTCCAGTTGAGCCTGAAGCTGAAGAAACAGATCGATTTGTCACCCTGACGTTCCCATTTGCGCCCATGGCCTTTAAACTTTCCAAATTTGACGTTTGCATGATTGCGGCTTTTGTCGTTGCGACAGGAGCGGGCATCGGCGGCTATTTTTACACAAGTGGCCTCGTGGGAGAGTCCAAGACCGAACTCGGTAACGCCGGGAGCGAGCTGCAAAAACTCGTCAAGAGCCGTTACTTCCCCAGCGACGACAACATCAAGGCGCTTACGGCCGATGTCGACCAGCTCAACTCTGTCCTCTCTCCGATCCAGGACAAGACCCTCAAGCCCGACAGCGAAAAGCTCCTCGCCATCGCTCCGAAGAATCCGGTCATTTGGAAAAGTCAGGATCTCGACGAGACCGTCAAGCAACTCACCGTGTTGGCGCAAAACAAAAAAGTTCATCTGCCCAACGATTACTATTTCAGCTTCTCGCGTTACCAGCGCAACAATCCGAGCGAACAGGCCACCGTCGTCCTGGGCAAGCAACTTTACGGAATTCAGCAACTGGCCACGACATTGTTTGAGATCAGCGGCGGCAATGCCATCTCCAGTCTCAAGGGCATTCGTCGTGCAGGCGAGGACGAATCGCCCGCAGCGCCAGCGGCGGGAGGTTCGGCACCGGCGAGCGATTCCGGACCGGAAACCATCCGGGTGCCGATCCAGACCGGTGGAAACGGGCTTTATCGCCTCTACCCCTTCGAAGTGGAATTTACCGGATCGCCCTACGGCTTGCGCTCGTTCCTCAACAAGCTTCAGCAGGTTCCCGTCCTCTTTATCGTGCGCTACGTACAGGTCAGCAACACCCGTCCCGATTCTCCGAAGTACAGCGATCTGAGCAAAGCGGTTGTAGGCGGCGATTCCCGTTCCGGCAGCGGAGCCGCCGGGCGCGACTTTATTTTTGGCGCCGAACAGATTCAGGTGCGCCTGCGGGTCGACATGGTCGAATGGCTTGGTGAAAAAGAAAAAGAGGGCAACAAGCCGGCCGCAAAACCAGCGAAGTGATTATGCAAAACGCCTGGGACAAAATCATATTATCAGTCAGCCTCTTCCTCCTTGCGGTGGTAGCGCTCCTCCTTGCCTTTTTCTTCCCCACCAAAGAAGCGATCATCGGCACCAACAATCCCAACCCTTCCGGTTCCAAGGTCGCCCGCATCGATGCCAAGCAGACCGATGCATTGACGCAGGGCTGGCTCCAGCCGTCCCAATGGAACGAGAGCGAAAGCAAACACAAACTCTTCGTCTCCGAACTATTCTTCTACGACAAGGGCGAGGACAAAATTTTTGCCGCCGATCCCCAGAAGACCGAGATCAAGGGCATCCCCCTCTGGTGGCTCCAGAAATACAATCTCGACGTCAAAAGCGCCACCGTGGATCGTGACGATCCGGATGGAGACGGCTTTACCAATTTCACCGAATTCAAGGCGGAGACCGATCCGCGTGATCCCAATAGCCACCCGTCGTATCTGGCGTTGCTTCGCCTGAAATCATTTGACCGAATCCGGTTCCGCATCCGTTTCCAGACCGTCAACGAACTCAACGGTGAAAAAGTTTTCCAGATCAATCTGCTCGATGCCAAGATCAAAAAATCCCACCTCGTCAAGATCGGTGCCAATCTCGAAGGCTACGTGGTGACCAAATACGAGGAAAAAATCGTCAAGCGTTACAACGAGCGCACAAAAGTGGAGGAAGAAGTGAATGAATCCGCTCTGACCATTGAGAAACCCGAGATCGGATTCAAGATCGATTTGATTTACAACAAGGACATCGACTCCCCTGAGTCCACGGCCCACTTCATCATGCTACTTCCCGGTAAGACCGAGAATGAAATCATTGTCCACCGAGGCGAAGAGTTTTCCATTCCGCAAGAACCCAACGTCAAGTACAAGCTTTACTCAGTCGATTCGGATGCCTCAGGCGATAAAGCGACAGCAACTATCCATGAAGTCGCCTCTCCCGATAAGCCGGAAATCAAGATTCCCAAGGTACAGAACGAAGATTACGACAGCATGCCTGCTGCCAGCAGGCCTACCGAGAATAGAAGCAACTAAGTTACGCCAATTCATTAAGCTAATTGACTTTTTACTAATATTTCAATAAAAGGAACTTGAGCATGAACCGATTTTTCCTCCAACTACTGTGCCTCGGGCTGCTGTTACAATCATTAGTATGGACGGCGTCAGCGCAGACCGATGCCGCGCCCAAAATCGATACCAATGCGGATAACGCCACGGCACCGGCTCCCCTGATTGGACCGGAATCTGACGCCAATGCCAGTCCCGCTTCCAAAGCGGCGCAAATGGAAACGATCAAGCGTCAGGAACTCTCTTTTGCCTCCAACGAGGCCATTACGGACGGTGAGAAACTCTTCCGCGCCGGACAGCTTGATGCGGCGGCTGAACGTTTCAAATACGCCCTCGAAAACCTTCCTCAGAACGGAGACGCCGCTCCCATTCGCCTCAAGGCAGCCAAAGGCTTGGCGGCGGTTCGCGTTGAGCAAGGCGACGCCGCCTTCAAGGCCAAGAAATACGAGGCTTCTCTGAAGCTCTATCAGGAAGCATTGGATTTGGTTCCCGATAGCGGCACCTGCCGCTCCCGTGTCGAACGTGCCAAGGACAAGGTTGACGACTTTCAGAAATCCGCCAAGGACGTTCGCGGCACCGAGAACAATCCGGCCCTGACTCCGGAAGTCCGTGAGAAGATGGCTCGCATTCAACAACTCTATTTTGAAGGCGAACGCTTCTATGAAACCGGCCAGTACGAAGAAGCCGACAAGCGTTACAAGCAGATATTGGCTCTGGATCCGACTAACAAGGCCGCTCGCTCCCGTCTTGCCAAGCTCGACAAGATGCGCACCCAGATTGCCGAGAAGCAGAAAAAAGCTGTCCGGGATGAGGCGATTGAGAAGGTTGGCAGTTTGTGGCCTGAAAAGGTTCCCGCCAGCTACGGACGCAAAACGACCGTTGCCAGCGGAACCGAGAGCAGCGAATCCAAGTACGCCCGGATGGTCAAGAAGCTTCAGGACATGCGCATTCCGAATTTGAGCTTCAACCAGGCCGACATTCAGACGGTCATACAGGTATTGACCTCCAAGAGTCGCGAGTTGGACAAGGGAGACGGCATCAACTTCGTCCTGAAAACCGAACCGAGCGCTCCGGCGGCTGCGGCCACAGGGGATAAACCGGCCGATGGTGCGCCAGCGGCTCCCGCTGCCCAGCCTACCCCGATTCCTCCGGTCACCCTCAACCTCACCGACGCCCCGATGATGGACGTTCTGCGCTTCATTTCACAGATCACTAATTTGCAGGTGAAAGTTGAGGAGTATGCTGTATTTCTCCTGCCGCCCAACGATGCTTCCGATGTTCTCCAGACCCGTCCGTATGCAGTGCCGGCCAACTTCTTTGAAGGGGGATTGAGGCCCGCGACGGCGGCGGCAGGCAGCACGGCGGCAACAGTGGTTTCCTCTGTCAAAATCGACGTCAAACAGCAGTTGACCGATAAGGGTGTGCAATTTCCCGAAGGCGCAACGGCGGCTTTCCTGGCCGGCTCCAGCCGCCTGGTTGTGAAGAACACGCCTGACCAACTCGACATCATCCAGAACCTGATCGATTCCAGTAACGTCGAAGTTCCCCAGGTCGAAATCGAAACCCGCCTGACCGAGTTCACCGACGACCAGTTGAAGGCCCTGACCTTTAACTACTACTACTCCTCCAGCACCGTTCTTGGAAGCTCTGCGGCCGGAACTCCCGCCAATGTCAGCACCTACGGTTATTCGACGCTGGGCGAACCGACCAACCAGTCTCTGGGTACTTTCGGAGCGATCGTTCCGAACAGCCTGGACGCCGTCCTGGCCAATAACGTCAGCACTGGCGACGGATCTGCGCGCAACTACCTCTATCCTGCCGGTAGCGACAATCAATACCTCTCCACCCAGAATTTCAATACCATTGGATTCGGTGGAGTCCTCGGCAGCAACGCCTGGGGCGTCATTTGCAATCTTGTCGACAACATGAAGGGCGTCGACCTCCTCTCCGCTCCGAAAGTCACGACCAAAAACCGCACCCGCGCCAAGATCGAGATCATCCGCGAACTGCGTTACCCGAGCGAATTCGAGCGGCCCACGGTCAATTCCACACCGTTCGAAATCCAGACCGGTTCGACCATTCTTGGAACGGCGGTCTATCAGCAGGTCTACCTTTCCCTGCCGGCCACGCCCCGTCAATTCTCGGTCAAGCCCATTGGTGTGACTATGGAAGTGACGCCGACCACTTATCCGGATCAGCGCATCGACCTCGAACTGCAGCCCGAAGTGGTCGATTTCGAAGGTTTCATCAATTACGGCCAGCCGATCATGGTTCGCTCTTCGACCGAGTCGCCAGCTTCGGTTGAAACCGATTCCGTGGTCAATATGCCAGTCTTCAACGTCCGCAGCATCACCACCAAGGTGCAGGTGCTCGACGGCCAGACCGTCGTGCTGGGCGGTTTGATTCGTGAAGATCGCCAGCATGTCGACGACAAGGTGCCGATTCTGGGGGACATGCCGCTGGTCGGGCGTTTCTTCCAGAGCAAGATCGACAAGACGGTCAAGCGCAACCTTATGATTTTCGTGACTGCCAAGCTCATCAAATCCGACGGGCAGGCGGTTTATAACCAGGACCTCGCGGTGGTAACTCCCAAAACGGAAGCCAGTGGACAATAATCCGAAATGGAGAAAGACAAAATGTTTTACGAGCTCAAGAAAATGAAGAAGGGGATGTCCCGCCGCATGGGAGCATTGGCGTTTGTTGGCACGGCCATCCTGATGACAGCGTCACCGCTCGCCGCCCAGGAAGCTGCCGTCACGGCCGAACCGGCTCCTGCCGCAGATTCTCCCGCATCGGGAATGGCCCAGGCTGAAATCATCAAGCGCCAGGAACTCGTTTTCCGCGCCACGCAGTCGATCGACGACGGTGAAAAGGCCGAAAAAGCCGGAGATTACAAGTCCGCCATCGAGAAATACAGCTTTGCCTACGAAAATCTGGCTCCGTCCCAGAGCACCGATGCTGCCATCAAGCGCGCCCGCGAAGGCATTGTTCGCATTAGTTCACGGCAATACAACGAAGCTACCAAAAATGCCGATACCGCCGGTGCCATTCGGGCGCTCGAAACGATCGTCAAATATGACGCCAATAACAAGGCGGCCAAGGATCGTCTGGCCAAGATCAAGGCTAACCAACAACAGCCGGAACAGGGTTCCGTCATTGGCAATCCTGCCGTTACGCCCCAACTGGTCGGCGATCTTCACGCCATCGATCAATTGCTGATCGAGGCGGAACAATACTACCGTACCGGCCAGTACCCTGAAGCCGAGGCGCGTTACAAGAAGGTGTTGGCCATCGATAAATTCAATGTCAAGGCCACCGAGGGACTTGAGAAGATCATTGTCCAAAAGAAAAAGTACGATGCGATCGCCCAGGAAGCCACCCGCGCCGAGCGGTTGCGCGATGTCCAGGAAAGGTGGATTCTACGCCAACGCCGCGATACGGTTGGTACGACGACTGTCGTGGCCAGTACTCCCTTTACCCGTTCCACGCAGTTTGCCATCAGCCAGAAACTCAAGACCATGGTTTTGAAGGATCTGGTATTCAGCGATGCGACCATTGAGGACGCTGCGCTCGCCTTGGCAGCCCGAAGCAAGGAACTCGATCCTGAAACGGGTAAGCTCGGCATCAGCTTCATTGTCAAACCGGAAGCCGTCAGTTCGGCGAAGACCTTCTCGCTTAACCTCCGCAATATCCCGATGGAGGAAGCCCTTCGTTACATCACCAAGCTGGCCAACGTGAAGTACAAGGTTGAGGAATTCGCCGTTGTCATCGTTCCGATCAAGGAATCGACCGAAGTGATGTTGCGTCGTTCCTTCAACGTCCCTCCGAGCTTCTTCCCGCCTCCGGCAGCGGCAGGCGCCTCGGGAGGCAATGCCGCAGGCGGTACACGCCGTCCTCTGGCCATTGTATCCGCATCCTCGTCTGACTCATCGACCGGCAATAACGACGTCAAGAGCCTGCTGGAAGAACGCGGAGTCGATTTCAAGGATGTCCGCAGCAGCGCCATCTATTATCCGGCCTCCGGTGTCTTGCAGGTGGTCAACACGCAGGAACAACTCGATTTGATCGAAGAACTGGTCTCGGCAGGCACGACGCCCACCTACATGATCGATGTTCAGACCAAACTGGTGGAAATCGCCCAGACCGACCTGAACGAATTGACCTTCAATGTGGGGGTTTATTCTTCAGGGGGTACTTATCCCAGCGGCAGTTCCTCGGGGCTTTACAACTTTGGCAGCAACGGACTCGGTGGCGTGCCGGTCAATTCCAACGGTGTGCCTAACGGTCAGGTGGCCGGAACGACCGCCTTGCGCGGTTCCCAGGCCATCAAGCAGAACGGTGTCGATGCGCTGCTTCACGGCAATGCCGCGGCAACGCCAAATATCTTCAGTGTGTCGGGCCATATCACCAATCAGGTCTTTAACTTTGTGATGGCGGCCATGGCACAAAAACGCAGCTTCGACATGCTCTCGGCCCCGTCCCTGCGGGTGAAGAACAGCGAAGACGCCACGATCAATATCTCCCGCAGCTTCAGCTATCCGACTGCGTTCGATCCGGCGGAATCCGCTTCGGTGCAGTCGACCACAACGACTACCAGTGGCAACAGCGATACCAGTACCGGCCCTCCAGTCGTTATCCCGGCATTCCCGACCGAATTCGAGACGCGCGACATTGGCGTCAAGATGAAGGTTCGTCCGCAATTGGGTTCGGATAACAAGACCATCGATCTGGCCTTGTTCCCGGAGGTAACCGACTTTGAAGGATTCGTCGATTACGGCTCCCCGATCTATGTTGTGGCCTCGAACGAATCGGGCGATGAGACCAATTCGTACCTGGTGACCGCGAATCATATCAATCAGCCGATCTTTAACACGCGTCGCATTGATACCAAGGTACTGGTGCGCGACGGTTACACCGTGGTGCTCGGCGGTTTGATGCGTGACGATGTGCAGACGGTGACCGATAAAGTGCCGTTCCTTGGGGATTTGCCGCTGGTTGGAAGGCTCTTCCAGTCGAAGGCTTCCCAGAGCCAGAAGAAGAACCTGCTCATCTTCGTTACCTGCCGGATCTATCTGAACAGCGGCGAATTGCTCAATCCGCCGACGCCGGAAACGGCGATGGCCGGTGTGCCGACAGCTTCGCGCTAACGCTATCGGTATCTGCACTGGAAAACCCCGCTCACTTCGGTGAGCGGGGTTTCTTGTTTTCCGGTTCTTTGGTGCATTCGGCGTGAGGCAGAACGAAAAAAATAATGCACAGGCAGCTCACCGAGCACACGCAAGGTATACGGGATCTCCATGGAAACGGTAATATCGAGCGTGCGAGTGGAAACGCGCGCCGTCATTGCCGGGGTGGATCACAGGTCTTCGGCTAGAGCATTGTTCTTTGAGAATATGGAGGAGTGGAGAGGGGATTGTCTTGGGTTGTTGCGGATCGTAGCGGGGGCGTCCGTTTTTTATCACCCCACCTGCGAGGCACGGGTTTCTCTGTAAAATGGGGCTGGCAATGCGTCGGAAGGTGTTATGGGGGCTGCGACAGGTCGCGTGTGGTTGTTTACCCCTGATCGAGGCTGAAGAGCCACCAGCGGGAGTCGTATTTACGCTGAACCTTGCCGAATTTGCGTTGGAAGTAGATTTTCATCTGTTCGCCATCGGTGGTGAGGATGCGGTAGCCGTGTTTGCGGACGTAACGTTCGCCGCTGCCATGGGTGCAGTCGCCGTGCTCCTTCCAGCTTTCGAGGACTTGTGCGACGATGATTTCGCGGTCACGCCAGCGGAATTTGCCAGGAACGCCCGGTTCGCCTGCGGCCATTCGTGCGGTGTCGAAGGTGCCTTCGACGGGGTAAATGGATTCGCTGATGAAGCGGGAGGGCATGGTGAGCATTCTATCATGGCGTGGAAGCCCCTCCCTTTTTGCTCAGCAGACAAAGAAAAAGCCCGGAGAGGTCATCTCCGGGCTTTTGAGAAGGCAATGAGCTTTATTTCTTGTCAGCAGGGGCCGGCGCCGGAGTGGGGGCGGGAGCGGTCGCTTGGGGAGCAGGCGCTGCGGCGGCGGTCGGGGCAGGAGCCGGAGCGGGCGGCAGGGTGATCTTTACGTCGGCGTCCTTTTTGATTTTTTCGAGGTATTTGCCGAGTTCGGTGCGGCGCTGGGAATTCTTAAGGAAGTTGGCGATGTTTTCCTTGGCTTCTTGCAGCGGAACTTTACCGCCTGCCTTGACGTCGGTGACGACCAGGATGTGATAGCCGTAGGAGCTCTCGAAAACGGGGCTGACAACGCCGATCTTGCTGCTGAAGGCGACTTTTTCGAATTCGGGAACCATCATGCCTTTGCGGAAGTAGTCCAGGTCACCGCCGTTTTGGGCGCTGCCCTTGTCTTCGGAGACTTCCTGGGCAACCTTGGCGAACGCTTCACCCTTGGCGATGCGGGCGCGTGCGGCGTCGGCGGCTTTCTTCTTGTCGGCCTTTTCGGCAGGGGTGGCGCCTTGCTTGACGAGGATCAGAATGTGGCTGGCACGAATCTGGGTTTCGCGGTTGAAGCGGTTGGCGTTTTCGTTATAGAACTTTTCGATGTCGGCATCGCTGGGGGCGGCGGGTTCGGGGATATTGGCTTCGACGGTTGCCTGCAGGATGGTTTGTTTGCGGATTTCGCCCTTGAGTTTTTCAGGGGTCAATTTGCGTTTTTCGAGTTGTTCCTTGAATATTTCCGGGGAGGGAGAGTTTGCGACGATGTCTTTGTACTGCTTTTCGGTCTTTTGATCGATATCCTTGAGGTGAAGGGATTTTGACTCCTTGAGGAGGAGCTTTTCGATGACGAGTTGATCGATGATGTTTTTCTGGATTTCGGGCAACCGTTCCGGAGGCAGTGCGGAAGCACTCAGGCCGCGGGCGGAAAGAACCTGGTTGAGGGCATCATCCATTTCGCCACGGGTGACTTCGACGCCTTTGCCTTTGGCAACGACGAATCGGGGATTTTTAGGATCGGAAACTCCACAGGCCGCAAGGCTGATTAACGTAACAATGCCAAGCGACAAGACCAAACGACGGAAAATAACGCTCATCTCCGTTGCTAGCGCAGCGAAAAGCGTTTGGCAAGGTCTTTGAGAGTATTGGAAATGTAATTTCTGTGTGGAGAGGAGGTTACGAGGAGCTTGTTTATTCCGGTATCAGGCCTCTTTCGGGGCGCTTGAATTTTTCATGTCGATCTATTTTATTGAGAAAATACGGTTGGGTATCTGGTTCGAATGCACTCCAAACGTAGCAGATGACGAGCCGAAAGGGATTTGCTATGATCCGGCAATGTTGTTTCCCGTTAGGTTCGGGGCACCAGCAGCCTGCTAGCCTCCGGGCGTAATGTTTTCCAATTTTCCTGATTTCGACGAATTCCCTATGACGATTTACGGACTGACCGGTGGGATTGCTTGTGGCAAGACGACTCTGGGCGAGATGATGCGCGCGGAGGGGTGGACGCTTGTCGATAGCGATGTGATTGCGCATCAATTGATGGAACCGGGGCGTGAAAACTGGAAAAATGTGGTTGACGCCTTCGGGGAGAAGATTCTTAATGCTGACCGTACGATCAATCGGCGTGCGTTGGGCGATCTTGTTTTCAGTCAACCCTCACTAAGACAGCAGCTCAACGCTCTGACTCATCCGGCCATCCGCAAGGTTTGGCAGGCCGAGAGAGATCGATTCCTGAAAAGCCATCCCAACCGACCCATGGTTCTTATCATACCCCTGTTGTTCGAGTGCAAGCTGCAGTCGGAGTGCGACGCCATCCTGTGCGTGGCTTGCTCCGCGGCGCGGCAATTGCAGCGGCTGCTGGAGCGTGGGCTGAGCAGGGAGCAGGCCCGGCAGCGAATCGCCAGTCAAATGTCCCTCTATGAGAAAATGAATTCCAGTCATTATGTGGTCTGGAATGAAGGTTCGCTGGAAGGCTTGCGCCGTCAATTCGAGCTACTCCGCCTCAAACGTTCTTAACCCCCCCTGAAAAACTCCATTTCTTTATGAGACAGCCCCGCAGACCCCGTCCTCCCCGCGGACGCCGCCCTTACGGTCCGAGAAAACCGAAGCCGCACGCCTCCTCCTCTTCCACCGTCAGTCAATCGATTCCCAAGGAATTCCTTCCACGCGATGTTGAGGAAGAGGAAATCGCCGCTGCGGAAGCCGCCGCCAAGGCCGCCCGGGCCGCTGCCGAAGCGGCATCGAAGGCTTCTGCGGTAACTCCCGGTGCCGGTACGGTTCCTCCCACTACCACTTCGTCCGCCACCCCGGTTCCGCCATCCGGCCACCCGTCGACTCCTTCCGATTGGCAACCTTCCGCGCGCAAAATCCGATCGAGGCCCGGTGAAGAGGAATTATTCACTTCACGGGCTTCGTCCGCGCCAGCCTCGCCTGTTCCATCTCCGGTAGCGGGTGTTTCGCCAACCCCGCCTGTTGCGTCGGCTCCTACGAGTCCTGTGAATCCGCCCGTTCCCGCCGCGCCTCTGCCCCCACCGCTTCCTCCGGGACCGGTTCTGGAATTGAGCGAACTTCAGGCCAAGACGATCATCGACTTGAACAAGATGGCTGCCGATTACGTTATTGAGAACGCCAATTTGCTCAAGAAGCACGAGTTGATTTGCGAAATTCTCAAGCGCAATGCCGACCGTAACGGCACGATGAACGGCGACGGCGTCCTGGAAATCCTGCCCGATGGTTACGGGTTCCTCCGCTCCGCCTGCTACAATTATCTGCCTTGCCCCGAGGATATTTACGTTTCCCCGTCGCAGATTCGCCGTCACGGTTTGAAGAAGGGTGACCTGATCTCCGGGCCGCTGCGCGCACCGAAGGACAAGGAACGTTATTTCGCCCTGATCCGCGTCGAAAAGATCGAGAAGCAGGATCCGGAAAAGCAACGCGGCAAGGTGTTGTTCGACAACCTGACCCCACTTTTCCCGACCCGCCGCATTTTGCTCGAAGGCAAGTCCAAGGACGTTTCCATGCGCGCCATGGATCTGATCTGCCCGATCGGTTTCGGCAACCGCGGTCTCATCGTTGCTCCGCCCCGCACCGGCAAAACGATCATCATGCAGAAGATCGCCAACGCGATCACGGAGAATCACCCGGAAGCGTACCTCATCGTCCTCCTCATCGACGAACGTCCCGAGGAAGTCACCGACATGGAACGTTCCGTGAAGGGTGAGGTCATCAGCTCGACTTTCGATGAACCGCCGGAACGTCACGTTCAGGTGGCCGAAATGGTCATCGAACGCGCCAAGCGCATCGCCGAAGGCAAGACCGACGTGATTATCCTCCTGGATTCCATCACCCGACTGGCCCGCGCCTATAACACGCTCCAGCCTCACAGCGGAAAGATTCTTACCGGTGGTGTCGATTCCAACGCCTTGCACAAGCCGAAGCGTTTCTTCGGGGCGGCCCGCAATATCGAGGAAGGCGGAAGCCTGACGATCATTGCCACCGCCCTGATCGATACCGGCAGCAAGATGGACGAAGTCATCTTTGAAGAGTTCAAAGGCACCGGCAATATGGAAATCAATCTGGATCGCGCCCTGGTCGACCGCCGTGTCTACCCGGCCATCAACATCCAGAAATCCGGCACCCGCAAGGAGGAACTCCTCTATCATCCAGACGAATTGCCCCGCATTCACATCCTGCGCCGCGCTCTGAGCAGCCTGCCGCCGATTGAAGCGATGGAATTATTGCTGGAACGATTGAAGAAAACGCAGAACAATGTGGAATTCCTCTTGGCCATGAATCTGGACAAGAACTGATTTTGCAGAAACTAACTTAGGCATCTAGCAAAAATAAGTTGAACAAGTAGTGACGAAGAGATTTGCCTCGCTAGCCAGGCGTGAATGAGAAAGTTATCCAATAGATAACTGACGAATGAACAACGCCGCCAGCGGGGTAAAGATCGAGTCAATAGGTTCAAGTTATTTTCACTAGATGCCTTAATTAAAAGGAGAGCAATGAAAGTATTGGTGACAGGTGGGGCCGGTTACATCGGCAGTATTTGTAGCGAGGAGATGTTGAACGCCGGATATGAGATTGCGGTGTTTGACAATTTGACCGAGGGCCATCGCTCAGCGGTCGATCCCCGCGCCAAGTTCGTCAAGGGCGATCTCGCCAATCGCGATGAAATCTTCAAGGCCGTGTCCGATTTCAAGCCGGATGCGATCATGCACTTTGCCGCCAATGCCCTGGTCGGCGAGTCGATGACCAATCCGTCGAAGTATTTCCGCAATAACGTCGCCTCGGCCATCAATCTGGTCGACGCCGCCGTCAATGGCAAATGCCTGAAGTTCATCTTCTCGTCGACTTGCGCCACTTACGGCACGCCGGAACGCATCCCGATGGATGAACGTCTCCCGCAGAAGCCGATCAACCCTTACGGTCAGTCCAAGCTGATGTTCGAGCAAGTGCTCCGCTGGTACGACCAGATTCACGGTCTCGTCCACGTCAATCTACGCTACTTCAACGCGGCGGGCGCATCCGAAAAATACGGCGAAGATCATCGCGTGGAAACGCACTTGATCCCGAACGTCCTCAAGGTCGCTCTCGGTAAACGCGAACAGGTCGACATTTTCGGCGACAGCTACGCCACGCCCGATGGCACTTGCATCCGCGATTA
>DBTH01000133.1:22432-22739 GCA_002306945.1 Methylacidiphilaceae bacterium UBA1321
CCGATGGCACTTGCATCCGCGATTATATCCACATCAAGGATCTGGCTGCGGCGCACATGCTCGCTCTCGGTCGCACGACCAGCGCGGCCTACAATCTCGGCAGCGGTGAAGGCTACTCGGTTCGCCAAGTTGTCGAAGTGGCCCGCAAGGTCACCGGTCACGAAATCCCGGCAGTGGTCAAGGACGCCCGTCCCGGTGATCCTCCACGGTTGGTGGCCAGTTCGCACAAGATTACCGCAGAACTCGGTTGGAAGCCCAAGCATGCCCGCCTTCAGGCGATTGTCGAAAGCGCCTGGGCCTGGCACAA
>DBTH01000276.1 GCA_002306945.1 Methylacidiphilaceae bacterium UBA1321
AATCGAATAGATCGAAATTATTCGTCGCGTTCCTCTGCCTTTTCTCCGCAAGGGCCTTTTCCCGATCGGCCATCCACTTCTGCTGCTCCTCGACTCCCTTGACCAACCAGTCGGAATCGTCGTTGGTTCCTGGAAGGATCGGTTTGCGCAAAACCTTGGATTTGCCGAAATCGACGGGAACCTCCGGTGGAGCGATCTGCTCCGGCGTCGGCGCCTTGAACAGGAAACCGATATGCAGGGGATCCTGACGCAACGGATCCTTGTCAAAGGCTGCCGAATTGTCCGTCACAGCCGATTTCGGACTGAGACTGACATCGGGAATATCGCTTCCCTTGGAAGCCGGCAGGGCCGAAACCTCGGTGAAACTGCGCGAGGCGTTAAGATTTTTGACGGCATCCGGCGTCGGGTCAGATTGCTGCGCTGCCAGAGGGAAAAAAGGCGTTCCCAGCACGGCCGCCGCGGCAAAAATCGAGGCATGAGATGCCTTCATCGTTTCAATTTAGAGCGAAAAAGCAGCAGCGTCAATGCCACAGCCCGTGCTTTCCAGAGTGAGCCCACTCCTAAAAAATGAAAAAAAAAGATTTACCACCGAGAGAGGAACCGCTACCACCTTGAGCATGGCAACTAAAAAGAAATCCTCTCGTAAGCCCAATGCAGCGTTTCTGAAACCGGTACAACCCGACGCGAAACTCGCCGTGATTGTCGGTAGCAAGCCGCTGCCTCGGACTGAACTGACGAAGAAACTCTGGGTCTACATCAAGAAGAACGGACTCCAGGATAAGAAGAACAAGCGTATGGTTAACGCCGACGAAGCCTTCAAGGAAATCTTCAAGGGCAAAAAGCAGGTCAACATATTTGAATTGACCAAGCTCGTCAGCACCCACGTCAGCTGATTCTTCAGTTTGTCAATTACACCCTGTTCCGCTGTCGCGATGACAACCGGGACAGGGTGTTTTTGTGTCGGGCGCATTCGCTCCTCGCATCACTTCGGAGGTTTTTATGAAACTCAACTTCATCCGTCACCCCTCCTTCCTCGCGCTGCTCGGTGTCCTCGTCCTCACCGCCGCCATCTTCTTCCTCTACAATCCCGACGCGCCCCAACGCGTCTCCATGGCCGCGCTCACCGAACGTCTTTTGGAAATCCAGACCAATCCGCTGAAGTCCCTGCCTTATACCGATGAGATCGCCGGAATGCAGCGTCATCTCGGAGAACACGGCGGCCCCAGCGATTTCGAGATCCCCCCGGGATTACGCAATCAGGAAGGAATCGCCTGCGGTGTCATCGACTTTGAAAGCCACCCCGCTTCCATTATCCTCACCAAAACCTCCGTGTTTTCGCCATCCGGCAGAGACGTGCTTCTGCTGGCAATGAGCCGCGCTCATATCAAAAACCCGCCGCCCACTACCCGCATCTCCTACATGCAAAAGAAAGACATCGCCCTGGCCGCGTGGTCCGATGAACGTTACACCTACATCATGGCCGCGCGCGGACAGGCCAGCGATCTCGAAACGCTGCTGAAGTAATCCAGGCTCCGCATTATGCGAAAATGACGCTATAGGATTTTCCGAAAACAGTTCTATCCGCAAGCTGCCCAACTGATCCTTCGACGTCGCTACGCTCTGCTCAGGATGACTCCGCAAGGTTGACTTTTATTCCATTGTTTGGCTCTTCAATTGCACACGATTCGGATTGGCACCAGCCCGGTTAATTAATTCTCCACCACGTGGTCCACTGCCTCGGTGGATGCGCTCAAAGCGCGTTTGGATTTTTCGCGAACGGCGGACTTGTCGGCCTTGACCAACTTCGACGCGGCAGCGGCCGTGCTCGCCACAGGTGACACTTTCCACGACGAATTCGTCATCAGCTCTCCCATCTGCCCGTGAATCAGGCCGGAGAGAATATCGACGGCGTTTTTCAACTCGTGCGATTCCCCGTTCAATTCCTCGGCAGCGGCGGCGGCCTGTTCCGCATTGGCTGCGCAGGATTGAGTGACCTTGTCGATCTCGTCAATGGATTTATTGATTTCGTGCGTCCCGAGATTTTGCTCGCTGGACGCTTGCGCGATCTCGACGACAACCTTGGCCATCTCATCGGATTTTTCGAGAACCACGTGCAAGTCGTCGTCAACAGTGCGCGATTTGCCATGAATGTCCTCAAGACTGCTCATGACGGTGGCGTTGATGCGCAGACCGGTCTCGCTCCGACGAATTGATTCCTCGATGATGCCCGACGTCTCGCTCGACGCCTTGGAGCAACGCTGCGCCAACGTGCGCACCTCGTTGGCCACCACGGCAAATCCGGCTCCCGCTTCTCCGGCACGCGCGGCTTCGACGGCGGCATTGAGAGCGAGGATATTGGTCTGGAAGGCGATCTCGTCTATCGTACTCATGATCTGCCGGATCGAATCGCTCGACGATTTGATGGCCTGCATCGACTCGTTCATCTCGCCGGAAACTTTACGCGCCTTCTCCAGCGCCTCCTGCAACCCCTGCATCTCCCCGACACTCTTGCCAATGGCTTCGTGAGCCTGTTGCGCCAAAGCCGATGCTGCGCTCGTGTTCTTGACGTTCCGGTCGGTCATACCGCCCATCTCCTCCAGCGCGCTGCTGGTCTCTTCGATAGAAGCCGCCTGTTGGGTCGCGCCACTGGAAAGGGATTGGCTGGAGTCGGAAAGTTGCCTGGCTGCGGACGCCACGATGTCGGCCCCGGCACTCAGCGTTTCCGTCGTTTGGATCAACGACTCGACAATGCTGTTCTGAATCATCCAGGCCAACGCCAACGCCAATGCGATGCCTGCTCCGGCGGTGACCCACAACCAGATCGAACGGCTCGTGACAAGAGCCGCCGCCTCTTTTTCGGTCTGGGAACCACTCGTATTGGCCATCTCTACAACCTGATCGATGGCGGCGCGATGCTGTTCATACACGGAGCGCAAACGGCCGAAGGCCAATTCCGTCGCTTTGACTTTGTCGCCGGATTGGATGGCGGGGATGTATTCGCCCTGCACTATCTTGTAAAATTCAATCGCGGGTTTGTATGAATCCTCGATCATGATCTGTTTCATTTTACCGTCCGGCAGATCCTTGACCCAAAAATCGTGCCGCGTGTCATAATCGGATTTCAACGCCGTTATCCGATCCGCCAATTGTTTCTGCTCTGCCGCATCCTTCGCGCCGAGCATTTGCAGGCAGACCAGGTACGATTCGATGACGTACTCCGGCGGCGGAAGAATATCGGCCACAAGATCCTTGCCCTGCACAATCTGGGCATAGACCGGGCCATTGACCTTGAGGCGGCTCAGAGTCGCGTTCGAAATCAGCGCGTAGATCAGAAAGAATCCGATCGATACGCCCGTCATCGTAAACAACTTACTCTTCAGTTTCCAACCGAGAAATTTCTTCCACATCTTGTCCCCCTTCATGTTTGAACGTTGGGACCCGGTGTGGAGTTAAGTTATTACAATCACTTGTTATCTATCTTCGCTTAACTTTTCACCGAATCTTACAAGGGCTTGCTCGGCAGAAAACAGGACAAGATTAGGTGATATTTCGTGACACACTACTCTGACAACAACTTGAGAGCGTCACGATTCCATTATGAAGTGGACTCTAAAACAGCTCACTGTCGCTGCTACGGCAACCATAACATCCAGAACGATAAGTAGAATTCCCAGACTCAACATGAATCGGCTCCACTTCGGATGATTCAAATTCCATGAGACAAAATAGGATGTAATGGCGGACCAAATCAACGGTACGAGCAATAGTTGAAAACCCCATTCACGAATCCATCGAGCCAAATCCGATCCTGGGTAACCGGCTTCCTTAAATACGCGCAAAAAAGTTCCGACAACGAGCGTGGAGTAAACCACCAACACGACCTGAAAAAGTCCTATGATAATAACATGACGGGAAGTAACAGGAATTTCATCGTCTCCAAAAATTCCCATATTCAATCCCCCGCTGTTTTGCTTTCCTCAGCGGCTTTTGCGGTCTGGCCAATCAATTGGGCCATCGACTGCTGCCACTTGTTGAATTCCTTGAGTTGGTCTGGCGACAGGACCGTTCCGGCGCGGTTGGAGATGCGTTGATTAATGGTCGACTGGTAGGCGGCCATATCCATCTTTCCGGTCTTCGGAGCCGCGGCGTTTTCCTTCATGTACTTTTCGCGTTCCTCAACCATGACCTGAACGAGCTGTTGTTTCTGCCCGGCAGCGAGTGGATTTTGCGAGAGGGCGAGTTGACCCTCGAATTGCTTTACAATCATGCGTTCGCCGAGTTGGCCCTGATAAGTCTTGTATTGCGCGAAACGGTCGTCGCCGAGGAGGTTCTTGAGTTTGGCCTCGCTGACTTTTTGGCGCTGTTCAATCTCTGCGGCAAGCTGCTTGGGGTCTTTCTTGTCGGCGGAAGCGCCGCGCATAAGGGCGATCTGGTCGCCGACCAGAATGGAGTTGAGTTGCTCACTTTCCTGCGACGTCAGGTTCATCTCCTTGAACAGGTCGCCGTACATCATGCTGATGCTGTTCTTGGCGACCATTTCGCCGAATGGGCCGTTCATCATCTCGGCCATCTTTTTGCGGTTGGCCTCCTTGGTAGCATCAGCTTTGAGCTCGGAATTGTCGACAAAGGCAGGAGCCTCGGCAACGGTATCGGATGCGGCGGCTTTGTCTTCCCCGGCTGCGGAAGGCGTGGCGGCGGCCTGAAAATCAGCAAGCTTCTTTTGCGCGTCCTTCAATTCCGCGGCGAGTTTTTCGTTGGCCGCGCGGATGCGGGATTGCTCCTCGCGCTGGGTGGCCAGTTCGCGACGGGTCTGCCAATCGCTGTAAAATCCAAATCCCGCCGCGCCAATCGCCAATACGCAGACCACGGCGAGGCCGATAATGACTCTCCCTTTTTGATCCATAGTTCCTGCCCCCGGTTTTTGTTTTTTTATAGACCGCGGATCGGGAATAGCACGCGCAAAAAACTGGGGCCGGTTTTGCCTTCAGGGCGGGCCACCGCCCCCCGGAGGACCACCACCGCCGGGACCACCACCACCCATGTTCTGGCGCATCTGGGTCACCGTGTTTTGCCATTCGGTGTATTGGCTGAGTTGCTCGGGGGTAAGAACAGTGCCGAGTTTGTTGTAGAGGGCCTGGTTGTCGGTAGTGCCGGAGGATTGCTGGTCGCTGAGGGTCTGGATCATCTTGGTTTTCTGATCGGAAGTCAGCGGAGTCGATGTGATCGAGAGGCTGGTCTCGAATTGGGAAACGTCGCTGCGCTCGCGGCTGGTGCTGACGTAGCTCTGGTATTCGCTGTAGCGCGAGTCACCGAGGAGCGACTTGAGTTGGGCATCAACGGCCTGTTGCTGGGCATCGCGGTTGGGGTTGTTGCGACCGCCCTGCATGCGGGCCAGTTCCGCATCGGTGAGGATCTTGGCCAGTTGCGCCTTCTCGGCGGCGGAGAGTTTCATCTGCTTGAAGAGATCGCCATAGCGCCCGGCCACCATGCGGCTGGCCATGATCTTGCCCGCAGAACCCTTCATCATTTCCATGAACCGCTGGCGGCGTTCTTCGCGCTGGGCCTCGCGGTCGTCGGGGGTGGCAGCGGCGGTATCCTCGTCGGTCTTGTCGGCAGTCCCGGTTTTATCCTCCGCAACCGCCGTGGGTTTGGTCACAGCCGCCCCTTCGGCAAGTTTCTTCTGGAGAAGGGCGACCTGCTGTTCGAGCTGCGTCACCTTTTTTTGGCTCTCATCAAGGGCGAAAGTTTTGTTGGTGAGAGCGGCTTGCAGATCCATGTTACCCAGGTAGGCGTAAGCGCCAAAGGCCACCGCACCCAGGCAAAAAATGCCCAGCAATATGACGATAAACTTGATTCTATTCATAAGCGTGCTCCGCTGATAGCGGCGTTTATTGCAATGAGGCTATTATAATGCCGAAATGATTCCGCGCTCATTTTTTTAAGTTAATAACCTCCCTGCCCAGTAATAGTTGCGTAAGGAAGTGAACGGCCCGTCAGGAAGCTAGACGGCACTAATCGTGAGAAGTTGCAGAGAAACCACTTGCTCTAGTGAAGAGGGTGCGATACCTTCCACGCTCCCTTTTAATGTAAGTTTTTTGAGGTATTTCCCATGGAAAAGATACGTAATATAGCCATTATCGCACACGTTGACCACGGCAAGACGACTCTTGTCGACCAACTTTTGCGTCAGTCAGGAACCTTCCGCGCCAATCAGGCCGTGGTTGAGCGAGTCATGGATTCGATGGATCTGGAACGCGAAAAAGGCATCACCATCAAAGCCAAGAACGCCGCCTTCCAGTATAACGGCTACCACATCAATATCGTCGACACCCCAGGCCACGCCGATTTCGGCGGTGAAGTCGAACGCATTCTCAAGATGATCGACGGCGTCCTTCTGGTCGTCGACGCCTTCGACGGTCCCCAGGCCCAGACCAAATTCGTCCTGCGCAAGGCCCTCGAAGTCGGCGCCCGTCCCATCGTCGTCATCAACAAGATCGACCGCGAAAACGCCCGCCCCCACAAGGTTCTCGACATGGTGTTCGAACTCTTCCTCGAACTCAACGCCACCGACGAACAGCTCGACTTCCCGGTCATCTACGCCTCTGCCAAGGAAGGCTTTGCCGTCAAGGAATGGAAGGGAACCATCGATGACGAAACCCGTCACGCCGGCATGACCGCCCTCTATGAGATGATCATCGAGAAGATCCCCGCCCCCGAGGCCGATCCCGACAAGCACTTCGAAATGCTCGTCACCAATCTCGACTACAGCGACTACTATGGCCGCATCTCCCTGGGCAAAATCTACGGCGGCACCGTGCGCATCGGCGACAAGGTCGTCTGTCTGCGCAAAGACGGCTCCGTTTCCCGCGGCACCGTCACCAAGCTCCTCTCCCACCAGGGCCTCCAGCGCATTGAAATCAACGAAGCCCACGCCGGCGACATCATCGGCCTGGCCGGCATCGAAGAGGTCTTCATCGGAGAAACCCTCACCGACAGCGAAGACCGCAAACCCCTGCCCTTCGTCGACATCGACCCGCCCACCATCAAGATGCAGTTCGTCGTCAACGACTCGCCCCTGGCCGGACGCGAAGGAAAATTCCTCACCGCCCGCCACATCCGCGACCGCCTCATCCGCGAGACCCGCACCAACGTCAGCATCCAGGTCAAGGATACCGACACCGCAGGCGTCTTTGAAGTCAGCGCCCGAGGCGAAATGCAAATCGCCATTCTCGTCGAACAAATGCGCCGCGAAGGTTTCGAAGTCATGGTCTCCCGCCCCGAAGTCATTTTCCACCGGGACGCCAACGGCAACCTGCTCGAACCAATCGAAAACCTCTTCGTCGAATCTCCCCAGGACAAACTCGGCGACGTGCTCCAGAACCTTGCCAACCGCAAGGCCGAAATCACCAACATGGTGCACCACCCGACGACCGTCTCCGTCGAAGCCCTCATCCCCACCCGCGGCTTGATCGGCTTTGAAACCGACCTCGTCAACCTCACCCGTGGCGAAGGCCTCATGAGCCATCTCTTCCGGGAATACGGCGCCATGCGCGGCGACGTCGCCACCCGCTTGAACGGAGTGCTCATCTCCATGGAAAGCGGCGAAGCAATGGCCTTTGCCCTCAATAACATCCAGTTGCGTGGTCGTCTCTTCGTCAGCCCTGGCGATCAAATCTACGTCGGCATGGTTGTCGGCGAAAACGCCCGTCCCGACGACATGACCGTCAACCCCTGCAAAGCCAAACACCTCACCAACATGCGTTCCCAGGGTGACGGTAAAGGCATCCAGCTCGACACACCGATCAAGATGAGCCTCGAACGCGCCCTTGAGTACATCGGCAACGACGAATACGTCGAAGCGACCCCGCTCAACCTGCGCCTGCGCAAGCGCATCCTCGACGAAACCAAGCGCCGCCGCTCCGAGCTCAGCAAGCAACCCGCGTGACCCTGGGGCAATCGCCCCTCCGGATCCACGTGACGCTTACGCCACCAATAACCCCGTTATCTCGAAAGAGACAACGGGGTTTTCGTTTAACACACACCCGTATTGCCTCTGCTTAATCTTCTTGCATCCCAAACCGATTTCCTTACTGTAGATCAATCGCTTGGTAACTCCGGCTAGGAACTGGAGTGGCGTTTAGGCAACCCTTAACCCTCACCCGCCAAGGTTATGGCGGTTTTGTTGTCTAAGGAGAGGACGTTCTCTCCGCAAGCCCGCAAGGGCAACCAGTAGGACACCTGCGCGTCCGGGACTTAGTTTTAGTTTTTTCTAGAAATCAAGAAAGCGGCGCAACCACACCACTATGAGTGCAACCATGCAGGAGCTTTTCAGCAAATCGCTCCGTCAATTCTCTGAAGGCAGTATCGTCAAAGGCCGCATCATCGAAAAGCGCGCCACCGAAGTCCTCGTCGACATCGGGTACAAATCCGAAGGCATCATCAGCCTGAGCGAATTCGAAGACTCCGCAACCCTCGCCGTCGGCGACGAAATCGAAGTCCTGCTTGAACGCCTCGAAAACGATGAAGGCATGGTCGTCCTGTCCAAGGAAAAAGCCGCCCAGAAACAGAACTGGGAAAAGATCGTCAAGATTTACAACGAAGGCGGACTCATCTCCGGCAAGGTCAAGGCTGTCGTCAAGGGCGGTCTCATGCTCAACGTCGGCGTCGAAGCCTTCCTCCCCGGCTCACAAGTTGACATCATTGCCCCGAAGAACCTTCGCGAATACGAAGGCAAGACCCTCGAATGCAAAATCGTCAAGATTAACGAAGAGCGCAAGAACGTTGTTCTTTCCCGCCGCGAAATCATCGAAGCCGAACGCGCTGAAAAGCGTTCCAAGCTCCTCGCCGCCATCACCAAGGGCAGCCTCGTCAAGGGCACCGTCAAGAACATCACCGACTTCGGTGCGTTCATCGACCTCGACGGCCTCGACGGCTTGCTCCACATCACCGACATGAGCTGGAGCCGACTCAACCACCCCTCCGAACTCCTCAAGATCGGCCAGGAAGTGGAAGTCGTCGTCCTCGAAATCGACCGCGAAAAAGAACGCGTCTCCCTCGGCCTCAAACAGAAGACCGAAAACCCCTGGGACAAGATTGCCGAAAAGTATCCCGTCAATCTCAAGATCAAGGGCAAAATCACCAACCTCGTTCCCTACGGCGCCTTCGTCGAACTGGAACCCGGCATCGAAGGTCTCGTCCACGTCTCCGAACTGTCCTGGACCAAGCGCATCGCCCGTCCCTCCGACGTGCTCACGCTCGGAACCGAAGTCGAAGCCGTCGTCCTCGGCGTCAGCAAGGAAGACCAGAAGGTCTCCCTCTCCATCCGCCAACTCGACACCAATCCTTGGGAAGAAGTTTCCCTCAAGTACCCGGTGGGCACACGCGTCAAGGGCAAGGTTCGCAACCTCACCGCTTACGGCGCCTTTGTGGAACTGGAAGAAGGTATCGACGGTATGATCCACGTCTCCGACCTCTCCTGGACCCGCAAGATCAACCACCCGTCCGAAATGCTCAAGAAGGGCGACGAAGTCGAAGCCCAGGTCCTCGAAATCGACAAGACCAACCAGCGCATTTCCCTCGGCGTCAAACAAATCTCCGACGACCCCTGGAAGAAGATCGAAGAAACCTACAAGATTGGCGATTTGGTTACCGGCAAGGTCTCCAAGGTTGCCAGCTTCGGCGCCTTCGTCCAACTCGCCGACGAAATCGACGGCCTCGTCCACATCTCGCAGATCAGCAATGACCGCGTCGAGAAGGTCAAGGACGTCCTCAAGGTCGGTCAGGAAGTCACCGCCCGCGTCATCAAGGTCGACAAGGGTGAACGCCGCATCGGTCTGTCCATCAAGGCCGCCGACTACACTCCGGAACAACTGGAGCGCGAGCGCGCCAACTTCGACCTCATCAAGCCCGGCGAAGATCTCACCTCGCTCGAACATGCGTTCGACCGCGCGGAAGAAGATTACCGCCCCAGCGAAGGCAAGAAGAAGTCTTAACGGACTGCAGCTACCCTTACGCCACAAGTGGGCGTCAGTGGAGTTGAAATACAAACCCCGTTGTCTCGAAAGAGACAACGGGGTTTTCGTTTTATAGCCTCACCTCATAAATTCACTCTTACGTGAGGGCTTTTAACTTTTGCATTTTGAGTTGTGGTTTTGCCCTTTGACTTTTGACTTTTGACTTTTCCCTTCACCGCGTAGTATCAGAAAAATCCCATGGAAACCGCCGCCACCACTGCCCCGTCCAACAACACCCTCCACTTCGATCCCAAGGGCAAAAACTACGTCTACTTCGACCTCGAAACTCAAAAAGGCGCGGCCGAAGTCGGCGGCTGGCACAACAAGCGCGACATGCGCATGTCCATCGGTGTCACCTACAGCACCGAACGGGGTGGCTACCGCATCTACCCTGAATCGGAGACCGACGAACTCATCGCCGAACTCCAGCGCGCCGATTACGTCGTCGGCTACAACGTCATCAGCTTCGACTACGAAGTCCTCGCCCGCTACAGCGTCTTTGACCTCAGCGCCGTCCCCACCATCGACATGCTCGTCGACGTCGAAGCCGTCCTCGGCAAACGCATCGGTCTGGACGCCATCGCCACCGAAACCCTTGGCGCGGGCAAGACCGCCGTCGGCACCGACGCCCTCAAATGGTGGAAGGAAGGCAAGATCCTTCCCATCGCCGAATACTGCTGTTACGACGTCAAAGCCACCATGCTCGTCCACCAGTTCGGCGCCATCCATGGTCAGGTCTACTACCTCAACGACAAAACCCAGCGCCGCGAATCGGTCCCGGTAAAGTGGAAATAAAAGGCCCTCCCCTCCCTCTCAACCTCACCACAACTCATTAATGTCAAACGGCATATATTTATTTCTTAACGCAGATTGACACCCCTTCCCACTTCTGTACGATTATAACCCCCCGAGGTATACAACCCACCGAGGGGTTATTATACAGGAACGAGGTGAATTTTTGTGAGCGAAGTTCGTTTGAAAAAAGGTGAATCCGTCGACAAGGCGCTGCGCCGCTTGAAGAAGAAGCTGGATCGTGAAGGCACTCTGCGTGAAGCCCGCCTCCGTCGTAATTACGAGAAACCGAGCGAACGCAAACGCCGTAAAGCCAAGGAACCCAAGTTAAATTACTGGGGCGCCTTCTCGCTTTAATACCGGTTCTGCGATTAATTCGAAAATCCGGCTTCACCTTTCGAGGTGGGCCGGATTTTTTCTTGTCCCCGAACGTTTCCTTGCGGATAGTGAGACCGAATCGCACGCGGTTCATACCCTCCCATGACATCGCTTTCACTGTCAACCAGCTGGAACTCCCGCCGCCACACCGACGGAGCCGAGATGTTGCAGGAGATCCACGATCTGGGCTTCACCCACGCGGAGTTGAGCCACGGCATTCGCTACAGCCTTTGGCCTGGCATCCTTGATGCTGTCGAGAAGGGCGTCGTGCAGATTTCCTCCCTCCACAATTTCTGCCCCGTGCCGATGGGCGTGATGATCCCCTCGCCCAATTGCTATGAACTGACCGATTGGCGTCCCCAGATGCGACAGGCCGCCATCGATTCGACCATCGACACGATCCAGCATGCCGCCAAACTCCACGCCCCGGCCGTCGTCATGCACCTCGGTTCCAGCGGCATGGAAGGCGTCACCAAGCGGCTCGAACATTTAATGGAATCCGGCCGCCTCTACGGCCACAGCTACGTCCGGACCAAAATCGCCGCCGTGCGCCTGCGGCAAAAGCTCTATCCCAAAATCTGGAGCCGCCTCCACGAAGGACTCAAGCCGATTGTCGAAGAAGCCGCCCGCCTGGAAATCAAACTCGGTTTCGAAATCCGCGAGAGCTTCGAGGAATTTCCCAACGAAAGCGAATTCCAGACGGTGCTCGACGCCTTCCCGGCACAAACCGTCGGCTACTGGCACGACTTCGGCCACGGCGAACGCAAGGATTACCTCGGCTGGATCGATCACGAAGCTACTCTCAAGAAATTCGCTCCCCGCCTCTTCGGCTGTCACCTACAGGATTGCCGCCCCCCGGACGTCGACCACCTTCCCCTCGGCAAAGGCACCATCAACTGGCAACGCATGCGCCCCCTCATCCCCGACTCCTCCATCAACGTCCTCGAACTCTCCCCCGAAATGCCCAAGGAAGCCGTCCTTGAAAGCCGCAACATCTGGAATAGTCTCAACGTATGCGCCGCCACCTGAGCCTCATCGTCCGCATCGTTGTCTCGGTCGCCATCCTCAGCTACCTCGCCGCCAAGGTGAACTGGCCCCAGTTGCGTGAAATCGCCCTGACGATGGATCCGCGCTGGCTGCTGGCGGCCTTCGCCTGCTTCGGTGTGATGCTCGGCCTGTGCGCCTGGCGTTGGAAAATCCTGCTCGAAGTCCAGGACATCTCCATTCCCTTCTCACAAGCCTACCAACTCGGCCTCGTCGGCCACTTCTTCAACGCCTTCCTGCTCGGCGTCACCGGCGGCGACGTCGTAAAGATTTATTACGCCACCCTCGCCGCACCGGAGAAGAAAGCCGCCGCGGGCCTCTCCGTCATCGTCGACCGCATCTTCGGCCTTGTCGTGCTACTCATCATCGCCGGGTTCCTCTGCGTCGCCCAATTCAAATTCCTCACCGCGCGCGCCGACACCACCGCCGCCGTCTACCTCACCATCGCCATTGCCACCGGCACTCTCGTCTTCTGCCTGCTCTCCTTCCGCTTCACCGCCATCCGCACACTCCTCAACCGTTACCCGTGGTGGCAACGCCTCCCCATTCACAACGTCCTCGACAACCTCATCGCCGCCTACGACCGTTACAGCCGCGCCTGGGGAGCCGACACCGCCTGCTTCCTCATCTCCGTCTGCAACCACACCTTCGGATTTCTCCTGGCCTACTGCATCACCCTCGCCCTCCATCTCGACGTCCCCTTCTGGCCGTTCGTCAGCATCCTGCCGATCTGGAATCTCATGGTCGCCCTGCCCTTCAGCTTCGGCGGCATCGGTGTGCGCGAAGGCGTCGCGGTGATCTTCTTCGGAATGATGGGACTGGCCCAGGAATACGCCGTGACCATCTCGGTGACCTTCTACGGCGTGACCTTGCTCTGGAGCCTCATCGGCTCTCTCTTCTACCTGCGTTACCACACCCCTCAACTGGAACCCGGACAAACCGCGCATGCCGCGCCGGTGGAAAGAACATGACGCGATGAAAGAACGAGCCACCCAGGTTGTCCGCACACTCCAACAGGCCGGATTTGAAGCTTACTTCGCCGGAGGCGGCGTCCGCGATCAACTCCTCGGCATGGAGCCCAAGGACATCGACATCGCCACCAACGCCTCGCCCGACCAGGTGCAAAAACTCTTCCCCCGCGTCACCGGTCTCGAAGGCAAATGCTTCGGCGTCGTGCGCGTCTTGCTCGACTCGTTCACCTACGAAGTCGCCACCTTCCGTCGCGACGGCCCCTACCAGGACGGTCGCCGCCCCGAATACGTCCAGTTCACCAGCGCCGAGGAAGACGCCCGCCGCCGCGACTTCACCATCAACGGCCTCTTCTACGACCCCGTTCGCGACAAGCTCATCGACTTCGTCGGCGGTCAGGCCGACCTGGAAGCCCGCCTCATCCGCGCCATCGGCGATCCCGTCGCCCGCTTCAACGAAGACAAACTCCGCCTCTTGCGCGCCGTCCGCTTCGCCGCCAATCTCCCGCGCAAAGACCGCAAACCCTTTATCATCGAGACCAACACCTGGGCCGCCATCCAGAAATCCTCACCGCAAATCGCCCAGGTCGCCATCGAACGCATCCGCGAGGAACTCGATAAAATCTGGGCCGGTGCCCGTCCCGAACACGGACTCGACCTCCTCGACCAAAGCGGACTCCTCGCCGTCGTCCTGCCCGAAATCGACCGGCTCCACGGCGTCGAACAACCACCCCAGTTCCATCCCGAAGGCGACGTCTATCAACACGTCCGCATGATGCTCAGCAAGCTCCACTACGCCCCACTGCCTCTGGCCCTCTCGGTTCTCTTCCACGACGTCGCCAAACCCCACACTTACAAGGTCGACGAAACCGGCCGCATCCGCTTCAGCGGCCATGAAGCCGTCGGCGCACGCGTCACCGAAGAGATCATGACCCGCATGCGCTACAGCAACGAAACCATCCGACAGACCGTCGCGTTGGTGGAAAACCACATGACCTTCAAGGACGTCAAGCGCATGAGGATGAGCACCCTCAAGCGGCTCATGGGACGCGACACGTTCGAGCTCGAACTCGAACTCCACCGCATCGACTGCCTCTGCTGCCACGGCGATCTGGAGAACTACCATTTCCTCAAGCAAAAACAACAGGAACTGCCCACCGACGAGATCAAGCCCTCCCCACTCATCAGCGGCCACGACGTCCTCTCCCTCGGCGTCCCGCCCGGCAAAGCCATCGGCACGATCCTGACCAAAGTCTACGAAGCCCAACTCGAAGGCTCCGTCACCACCCACAACGAAGCCATCGCCCTCGCCAGCAAACTCGCCAACGATTTTTAGGCGACGTAACGGCAGACTGAGCCGTATCTATTCAAAACAT
>DBTH01000172.1:0-138 GCA_002306945.1 Methylacidiphilaceae bacterium UBA1321
ATCTTATCGTTATTGGTGGCGGCCCCGCCGGTTATGTGGGTGCCATTCGCGCGGCGCAGTTGGGCAAAAAGGTGGCTTGCGTGGAAGTGGAACGCGCGGGCGGCACCTGTCTCAATTGGGGCTGCATTCCGACCAAGG
>DBTH01000172.1:392-10317 GCA_002306945.1 Methylacidiphilaceae bacterium UBA1321
CTGCATTCCGACCAAGGCGCTCCTGAAAAACGCCGAGGTTTATCGCTCCATTAGCGAGAGTCACAATTACGGCATCACCATCGAGGGTGAAGTGAAGTTCGATTTTGCCAAAGTCATCGCCCGCAGCCGGGCCGTTTCCGACCGCATGGCCAAGGGCATCGAATATCTTTTCAAGTCGAAAAAAGTCGACTACCTCGTCGGTCGCGCCCAGATCGCGAAGGACAAGAAAGTCGTCATCACGAAGGCCGACGGCAAAACGGAAACCCTCGGCGCAAAAAATATTCTCGTTTGCACCGGAGCGAAACCGCGCCCCCTGCCCGGCCTCGAAGTCGATGGTAAGCGCATTCACACCAGCCGCACCATTCTCGAAGCGAAGGAACAACCGAAGTCGCTCATCGTGATCGGCGCGGGCGCCATCGGCGTCGAATTTTCTTATTTCTTCAACACCTTCGGCACGAAGGTCACGCTTGTTGAAATGCTGCCGCAGATTCTGCCCATTGAGGACGGCGAAGTGGCCGAACTCCTCAAGAAATCGTTTATCAAGGACGGCATCGAAGTCTTCGTCGACACGAAGGTCGAATCGCCCGAAGTCACTCCTAACGGAGTCAAGGTCACCCTCGTCGGCAAGGAAAAGAAAGTCGTTGAAGCCGACGCGCTGCTGGTTTCCATCGGCGTACAGGCCAATCTCGACGGACTCCTCGCCAACGGCGTCACGCTCGAACTCGACCGCGGTTACATCAAGACCAATGACCGTTACGAGACCAGTCTGCCGGGAGTTCTGGCCGCAGGCGACATCATCGGACCGCCCTGGCTCGCGCACGTCGCCTCCCACGAAGCCATTGAGGCCGTCGAAGGTCTCTACGTCAAAGGCAAGAAACCGCACAAGGTTTCCATCGTCCCGGGTTGCACCTACTGCCAGCCCCAAGTGGCCAGCATCGGCCTCACGGAGAAGAAAGCGACCGAACAGAAACTCAAGTTCAAGGTCGCCAAGTTCCCCTATCGCGGCAACGGCAAAGCCGTCGCGTCGGGAGAACCGGAAGGTTTCGTCAAGCTCATCGTCGGCCAGCCGCACGGAGAAATCCTCGGCGCCCACATCATCGGTCTGGAAGCGACAGAATTGATCGCCGAACTCGGTCTCGCCATCGACATGGAAGCCACCCTCGACGAACTCAAGCACGCGATCCACGCGCACCCGACCCTTTCCGAAATGATTCACGAGGCCGCTCTGGCCGGACTCGATATTCCGATCCATGTTTGACCAACACGCCTCGAATTTGCAAAGATAGTCAGCATGGCTTTGAATCTCAACGACTGGAACATCCAATCCCGCGCCCGGCAATGCGCCGTCACCGGACGCCCCTTCAATGAGGGTGATCCCGTCCACTCCGCGCTTTACTGGAAGGACGGCGCGTATCTGCGCATCGACATGAGCGAGGAAGCCTGGAATCAACGCAACGACAACATTGCGCCGATCTCCTCGTGGAAATTCGCTTACGAACCGCCTCCGCCCCCGCCGCCGGAACCCCTCAAGAAAGACGACGCCGAGAGCCTTCTGCGCCGCATGATGGAGGAAAACGAGCCCTCCAAACTCAACGCCCGCTACATTCTCGCGCTCATGCTTGAACGCAAGCGCATCCTCAAGATGCTCGACCGCAAGAAGAATGGCGCCGATACGATCCTCATCTACGAGCACACTCCCACTGGAGAAACCTGGCTCATACAGGATCCGCACCTCAAGCTGGCCGAATTGGAACCAGTCCAAAACGAAGTCGCCGCATTGTTGCACACCACCGGGCCAGTTCACGAACCCACTCCTGCGCCAGTTCAAGAAGACCCCACATTCGATTCGGCGCAATCAGCCGCATCCGAACAGTCTTCCACTGAAAGCGAAGCGCCCGATTCCAGCTCCGAAGAGTCGTCCGCGGAAGCTCCCGCCGAATCCTCGGAACCGACCGCCTCCGCCGAACCGGGTGAAACCGAAAGCGCTCCCGAATCGGAAAATCAGCAGAATCCCTAATCCGGCAGGCCGAAAACAAAAATACTTTTCACGAAATTAACGGAATTTGAAACCCAATTTACGAAAGGCTTTTAAAAAAGCATCATTCCGTACATGCCCGTTAAAATTCCGTTAGTTTCGTGAAAGGCCTTATGCCTTTGTTTGAGGAAATTCGCGATGATTTCGAAGTCACCGTCAGACGCGACAACCGCTCCCACCAACATCCTGTACCAATGCCAGCAATGCACCAACTGTTGCCGTTGGCCCGGTTTTGTCGCCCTCGCTCCCGGTGAAGCCGAACGCATCGCTGCCTTCTTGAAAATCGACCTTGTCGAATTCATCAACCACCACACCGAACTGCTCCCCAACCGCAAAGGCCTCGGCATCCTCGTGCGCCCAAATCACGAATGCTCTTTCCTCATCGGACGCGATTGCGCCATCCAGCCCGTCAAACCTAAACAATGCGTCGAATTTCCCAATGGCTGGAACTTCCCCGGCTGGCGCGAAAAATGCCACGCCATGCCGATAGTCAGAAAAGAGAACGTTTAAGATCAGACGCGGCCATATACAATTATAGCAATTACAATATTATGCGCGCATGAAATCAGCATGCCGCCAGGAAAAATCCGTTAGTATTGTCTCGGTTACTGCCATTCTGCGTTGGATTGTTTGCTATCTGCTTTTTGCTCAGTGTATCTTCGCCCAAAGTCCGTCGATCCCCGGCAATTGGTCCCTAACATTCGACGATGAATTTAACAGCTCCAACACCTACCTTGACGGTACCAAGTGGCGAGTCGGCGGTCACTACGCAGGCATTGCCGGAGTCGGAGGAAACGACCCAGCCAATGTGAGTATCAGCAGTGGAGTTGCAACGCTTAAATCTCAAGTTCGCTCCTATTCCTTCAGTGCTACCACTTACTCCTACGCCGCATCGGAAATCAGCACCTTCAAAAATTTCCGCCAGCAATATGGCTACTTCGAGGCCCGCATCAAATATGCTGGCGTCACCGGACTCTGGCCCGCCTTCTGGCTCATGCCCGACCGAGCCAGTTACGGAACACTCGATTACTATCGGCAATCCTACATCAAATTCGACCTGAGCAGCGCCGGACTCACTTCCGTCACCAGTGCCAAGCTAAAACTGACTGTCTCCGGCATTCAGACCAGCGGCAACAACAACGTCCTTATCATGAAAGTAAGGGACGATTCCTGGGCCGAATCAACCCTGACATGGAATAATAAACCGACTGCCGACCCTGCCTGGATCGCCCAGCTCTACAATCAGATCACGACGACCAGTCAGCAAATCACCGTGGATGTAACCGCCTTCGTCAATGAGAAGCTGGCCGGCAATCAGAAAGTCAGTTTTGCGCTGACCGACACATTCATGCGCGATCAACTCGTCAAATTTTACAGCCGCGAAGCCAGCACCGTGGGCTATCGTCCCCAATTGATTATCGACGGAACCACCTACTACGCCGCGGAAGACACCTACGCCCAGGCCGGTTCCTATGCGAACACCGCGCACGGCAGTGAGACCGAACTTCAGATCAAGGATAGTTACGGCGACACCGCCTCCACCTACAATAACGGCATGGAAACCGACATCATGGAATCTCTCGGTATTTGGGGAACTGAAGCGACTCAACACACCCTGCACTGGGACGGTTACGGCACCGATCACCAATCCGTCACATCTGATGCGTTCGCCTTTCCATCCACCAGTGACGGCTACCACACCTATGGCGTCTATTGGCAACAAGGCGTCATGGAATTCTACGTCGACGGAGTCAAGACTTGGTCATGGATCAATTCCCGTGTCTGCAGTGTCCCCTGCTACTTACTACTTTCCCTGCAACTCGGCGGCTGGGACGACAACAACCCCGGCTCACAAGTAGACAACCAGACCATGCAGGTCGATTGGGTTCGAGTCTGGAGCGGCACCCGTTCATCGTCATCAACAGTCATCGTCGACAACGCCACCAGCAGTGCCATCTCCAGCACCGGCACCTGGACCACTTCGACGGCCACCTCCGGCTACTACGGCAGTAATTACGTTCACGACGGGAACACCTCCAAAGGCTCCAAGTCTTTCACCTTCACACCTACCCTCGGCGCTGACGACGATTACCTGGTCTACGCCCGCTGGACTACCGACACCAATCGCGCCGCCAACGTTCCGATTGATGTCTACGACTCCCAGAAAAACGTCTGGACCACCACGGTCAGTCAACAAACCAAAGGCGCTCAATGGAATCTGCTTGGTGGTTACTCCCTCTCCACCGTCAACGCCAAGGCTACCATTCGCACCACGTCGACTTCCGGCTATGTAGTTGCGGACGCGGTAAAATTCGTTCCCGGTGCCGGGGATTCATCTGCCATCATTGTCGATAACGCCAGCACGACCGTCTCCTACAGCGGCACATGGAGCAGTTCGACCTCCACCTCCGGTTACTACAGCACCAACTACCTTCACGACGGGAATACCGACAAAGGTAACAAGACATTCAGCTTCAAACCCACCCTCACCACGTCAGGCGATTACCTTGTCTACGCATGGTGGACTGAAGGCAGCAACCGTGCCACCAACGTGCCCATAGACATTATCACTTCTGACGGCACAACCAAGACCGTCGCCGTCAACCAACAATCTGACGGCGGACGCTGGGTTCTCCTGGGCGGCTTCCCGCTGTCCACAAGCAACGCGGAAATCAAAATCCGCACCACCAACACCACCGGCTACGTCATCGCAGATGCCGTGAAAGTCGTTCCCGCATCCACCCAGTAACGCACTGCCAGTCCTTTGCCATCGATCCACTTTCTCACGTCCTCCTGTCACACCGGAAAGCGTGAGAAAGTGAGCGCATGACAACAGAGTCGCAACAACCCATATCCCCCGGCTGCGATGGTTGCCATTTTGAGAATACGTACTATGATAAAAGAATTATGTCATTCTCGTCCGAATTCACCCATCGCCACGGCCCCCTTCGCGGCACGATTGCCCGTTTTGCGCAACTCCTCGAACCCAAGACCGGCCCTGAACTCGAAGCGATGGCACAGGAAGCCCATCGACTGACCCGCCAGCATTTCGGACGCACCATCCGCATGTTCGCCCCCATCTATCTTTCCAACGAGTGCGTCAACAACTGCAAATACTGCGGCTTCTCCCGTGACAACCCGATCCTGCGCGTCACCCTCACCGTCGACCAGATGGAACAGGAAGCCCGCTACCTCCTCAACGAAGGCTTTCGCAGCATCCTACTCGTCGCCGGGGAACACCCCAAGTTCGTCTCCAACCAATACCTCCGCGATTGCGTTGCCCGGCTGCGGCCCCACACCCCCTCCATCGGCATCGAAGTCGGCCCCATGGAAGCCGAGGAGTACGAACCCATCGTCCGCGCCGGAGCCGAATATCTCATCGTCTTCCAGGAGACCTACAATCCCGAAGTCTACGAAGAACTCCACGTCTTCGGCCCAAAGAAAAATTACGCATGGCGTCTCGACTGTCCCGAACGCGGTTACGCCGCCGGATTCCGCCGCCTCGGCATCGGCGCTCTCTTCGGCCTAGCCCCCTGGCGCGAAGAAGCCCTCCACCTGGCCATGCACGCCGAATATCTCCTCAAGAACTGCTGGAAATCCTTCCTCAACGTCACTCTGCCCCGCTTGCGCCCCGCCGCCGGAGGATTCGCCCCGCGCTACGACTTCACCGACCGCGACATGGTGCAAACGATGTGCGCCTTCCGCATTTGCTTCCCGGAAATCGGCATCACCCAGTCGACTCGTGAACGCGCCGACTTCCGCGACTCGCTCATGCAGATCGGAGTGACCATGATCAGTGCCGCCTCGCGAACCGAAACCGGCGGCTACACCGGCGTGGCCCGCGACCGCCTGCACCAGACCAAAAAAGGCATCCGTCAGGCTCCCATCGAACACGTCACCGCCGACACCAACGCCGAGGAACAATTCCACATCGCCGATCCCCGCTCCGTCGATGAAGTAGTGGCCAAACTCCGCACCATGGGTCTCGAACCGGTCTGGAAAGACTGGGATCAATCGATCCAGAACCTGCCCGCATCCGAACCCGCCGCAGCCGGCGTCTAACCGGACATTTCAGCATGATCGTGCAGCACAAAGTCACCGTCTTCGCCAATGGCAAAGCCTGCCAAATCGACGGCACCAGCACGATCGGCACCCTCGCCGCTTCGTTTAAACTCGAACCCAAAATGGTTCTGGTCGAATACAACGGACAAGCCCTTCTGCGCACCGAGTGGGAAGACAAAACCCTTCAGCACGGCGACCGCATCGAATTCATCCGCGTCGTCGCCGGTGGCTGACTCAGTCCCTTACTGCACCGTCCGGCAAATCGAAACTCCCATTGCACGCTTCTTGCAATCGTCGGCGGATATTTCCTTATCCGCCGGATCAAGCGCACTCTGAAAAACGAGACCTCTTTTCTCCAATTGGTAAAATTGGCGATAGCAGGAGGATCCGAAAAAACTCTTCGCATTTAACACCAGCAGCGAGCCATCCTTCTCCACCGAAGCGGTCTCCACTACAAGTCGACCACCCGTTTCATAGACGCCGCCGCTCTCGAATTTCCCCTTCGGATCAAATTCATACCAGTCTATCCTCCCCGAGCCAGGGACAAACATAGTATGCGCATAATTGACTACGACCCAGTGCAAAACACCGGCACTATCGCGCATGGCGCTCACGCAAAGATTATGCGACAGATTCCCTGAACCAAAGAGAGGCGTTGAATCAAATCCCTCCGCGTAGATACGCCAGGCTGCTGCGAAATTTTCATCTTTCTTGAGAAGCACCTCAAACGTCTCCCTCCAGAGTTTCTCCTTTGTCGCGCGTTCATCTCCGGTGTCGGATGAAACAATCCGGTTCTCGCTGAGCTGATGCAACCGCTCCAGTGCAGAAATCCCATCATCCGCCTTTGCAACCAGAGGCTGTGCCTTATCCTGCCCCATCGCCAAACCCATTCCAGTCAGCATGAAAACGACCACCCGAAACAATGCTTTCATTTATTCTCCTGAGGCGAATCCCACGGCGCGGTCTTCTCGCCGGTGATTTTATAGACGCGGATATTGGCAGTGATAGGAGCGCAATCTCCCGGCCAGCGAATTCGCAAAACATCCGTCCACTTCTTGCCGTCGCACTCCGGCTGAATGACCATCCTCTCAATCGACGCTCCATCGCGCGAAGTCTGCACCGGAGTCACCTCCGCAACATAGGCGCAACGCTCATTCGATGGCCCGAGACTGAATCCCTGCCAGCCGCCCGGTTCCAAAGTCACATCGAAATCCCGATGCAGCTCCACCTTGCCTGCCTTCGTTGCAGGAGGCAGGGCACCGGGTGTTTGCGGTTCCTTAAGACGCGACTCCAAGGTCTGCACGCGTTGTTCCAGCACATCAATCGCGGCCTGTTTGGAATTCACGTCATCGACTGTCGCCTTGAACAAGGCAAATTGCAGAAACAGAAAAACCACCAACATCAACGCGACCGTTAGCAGCCATTTTTTATTCATATTTCCGTTCCCGAAAGCTGAATGTCTGCTCATTAGACGTGAACTACGTCTCTCCTGCAAGGTGCATTTTTGGCTCGCATCGAACCCCGATCTCCACGCAGAATGCTCGTCATCTTCCCGCATGAAAACGAAATCCACTGTTTCCACCGTGCCGTTTCCGAGTTGTCTCTTTATCGGATTGCTCACTATTTCCGCAGCCCTGACGCTGACGGCTTGCGCCGGTGGTGGTGACCGCCGTGATCCCAATTACGCCAGCAAGGACGGAACAACCATCGTCACACGCGGCAGCGGCGATGAAGCCAATTACGGCTCGGACGGCTCCAATCTTGACCAGCAGGCCGACGAGAAACGCGTGAATATCCTCAAGAACAAGACGTCGTTTTAAACCGGGTTTTTGACGGAAATTACGGAATGAAGGTTTTGGTGCAGAGCGTCGAAAGCCTATACCTATTGATCTCTGCAAAATAGACTGACTACAGCAGGCTCCTTTGAATGAGTCGTCAGCCGAAGGAGACAAGGAGACCATCTGGAGCGATGTTAAGTCCGCAAAGACCGAGATATCCCGTGAACCTTGACACACCCCGTCACTTCTTTCCGGCCTGTCTCTCTGTTCTCCGCAGCCATTTCTGCGACAAGTTAATTTTAAAAGGATTGTCAGTCTATTTTGCGGAGATCAATAGTACTTTCAACCCTCTTTTCCAGAGTACCCGATCAAATCCGCTTTGTCTCAGCGGTGGCCGTCGATCATGTCCCAGAAATCGGGATTCTTCTGCAAGGTCTCATCCTCGGCAACGGGGAGTTTGGTGCGGAAGAGAAAATCCTTGAGCGAGTTTTTGTGCAGGACGCGGTGAACGCACAGCCCCTTCGGCGTGACTTCGAAATAGATGCGGTAGTCGGTCGTGCGGTAACGGAATAACTGGCGGCCTTCACGCGCCAACCGGCCGAATTTCTCCTTGTCCATCTTGTCGAGATCTTCGGGAAGAAAATTGAATTCGCTCAGGATCTGAAGCTGAAGCGCTTTGGGGAGAGCCGACATTTCAGCCGCACTCGTATCGTTGAAAATGACTTGGAACATGGTGGGAAGGAATCAGTGGTTGGTGGAGGAAGAAGTAGTGCTCGAGGAGGTAGCGGAAGGAACCGCCGTGGCCGAAGAAGAAGATGCAGCGGGAGTAGAGGCCGTTGTAGAGGAAGTCGTCGTAGCCGCCGAAGTGGAAGCGGTTGCTGGTGGAGACGAGTTGCTCGAAGCGGTCGCGGTCGCCGTCTTGGCGGCAGCCTTGGGTTTGGACTTGTCAGTCTTGGCCGTGGACTTCGCTGTCGTGGAAGCGGACGTCTTGGCCTTGGCGGTCTGAGCCTTCTTTTTCGCCGTGGCGGTCGTAGCAGTAGTCGTCGCATCCTTTTTCACAGCCGAATCCTTTTGGGCCGTATCGGCCTTGGCGGCGGACGTCTTCGATGCAGCGCTCTTCTCTGTGGTTTCAGTGGAAGAAGCTGGAGCCTTGGCTTCCGATTTCTTGGTCGACGACGACGAGGATGACGTCATGGAAGTGGGCGGGGTGGAAGACGAAGGAGCCGCCGGAACTGGCGCGGACGCAGACGGATGATTTGAATAAATCAGGTACGGTTCGCGCAACTTGCGGAAGGCTTCCAGACTCGGCTGCCAACTGGCAATGAGTTCCCTCGCGGAACCGCCTGCCTTGAAATGTTTGCGGAGTTCATCCCCACCAGCCACCTTGTCGAACATGCTGGGGCCTTTGCCGTCGGCAGGCGGGTCTTTGGCAAAAAGCGCGCCTCCGGTATATTTATGAATTTGCTCCATGAGAATGACCGAAAGATTGGCGAGGTTGACCTCATCGGGATCGTTAATCACGACTTGCACGCCCTGGCACATTTTGTCCTTCAATCCGCCGTAGAACGGCTTGTAGAAAGTCGGACGGAAATAGACGCCGGAGAGTTTCAGGGCATTGAGTTGGTCAGCGAGTTTGAACGCATGGAAATCGTCGCGTCCGAGCAATTGGAACGGCAGCGTATAGCCGATACCGTGATTGACCGGCAGACCTTCGCCGACGAGTCCGGTCACAACGTAAAAGAAACAGGTGTCCGACGTGGGAATATGCGGCGAACTCGGCACCCACTCCAGCCCGGTATCCTGCCAATACATCGACCGGTACCAGCCGCGCATCGGAACGATGGTGAGCTTGGGGCGCTTGGCGATCCACTTTTGCGCATTGATCAGGCGGGCGAGTTCACCCGGAGTCAAACCGTAGACGTAGGGGATGTCCCACTGACCGACAAAAGAGCGAAACTTCGGATCGAGCGGCATGCCCTCGACGCGATTGCCGCCAAGAGGATTCGGACGGTCGAGAACGTAGAATTCGATTCCCGCCTCACCCGCCGCC
>DBTH01000172.1:10575-12390 GCA_002306945.1 Methylacidiphilaceae bacterium UBA1321
GATTCCCGCCTCACCCGCCGCTTCCATCGCCAGCCCCAACGTGCTGATGAAGGTGTAACTGCGACAGCCGATGTCCTGAATGTCGTACATCAGCACGTCGATGTTTTTGAGCATCTCCGGCGTCGGTTTGCGGGTCGGGCCGTAAAGAGAGTAAACCGGCAACCCTGTGCGGGCGTCCTTGGTCGATGCGACGTAATCGCCCGCCAGTTCCGCTCCGTAAACGCCGTGCTCGGGCGCGTAGAGGGCCACCAGGTTCACGTTCGGAGCGCTGCGCAGAATGTCGATGGTGCTGCGGCCGTTTGAGGAGACACCGGTCGGATTGGTAATCAGTCCGATACGCTTGCCCTCCAACCCGCGGAATTGATTGGCCGCCAGAACGTCGATGCCCAACTCGACCTTCGGCTTGGCCTGGGCTATTTCACCGGTTAAAGCAACAAGGGCGCAAACAGCCCATGCCGCGACAGCGATAAAGCGAAAATGGAATCTCATGATTAATTCAACCTATTGTGGTATAAAGCGCGTAACGCGGGAAGTCATTCAAAAATTACGCCTCTCGCCAAAACTGACCGAAATGAATTTTATCAGGAACTTAGGAAGGGATAGAATAAAAAGCAGAACCTCTGCAAATCAAAGAGCCAAATCCGCTATTTTCTGTTCCTCACTTTCCTGAGTTCCTGATAAAATTCTTCTGTCAATCCACGGAATATTTTCGCTTCGGAAGCGGTTTGCGCTTTCCACTTCAATCTTCAGCGCCGATGATGGGGTTCAGGCGAGCCATGAATCCCGACTATCACGTCAAGCGCATCAGCCCTGTTCTCCCGGTGGCCAACATGGACAAGACGCTGGCCTTCTACGCCGAGGTACTCGGCTTTGCCGTCGTCTCCCGCTCGCCACAACATTCTATCGTCGAACGCAACGGAGCGACCCTCCAGTTCCACCTCGCCGCCAAGGAAGACATCCTGCGCGTCGTCCATGCGCATACGCAGATTCACATCGAGGTCGACGACATCCAGTCCCTCTGGGAACACGCGCAAGGTTTCCGCAACCGCCACAAAATACACGCGCTCTCGCTCAAGGATAACGGAGGACTCGAATTCCAGATCGGCGACCCAAACGGCGCCCGTGTCATCATCGCGCAGAATCCGCCGCAAAGCTGAGAAAGGCTTTGACCTAATTAAGGGAATTTACGGAATTATGACAAAAGGAAGAACCATCGAAACTCTTTGCCGTGTATTGTTCTGAAATTCCGTTAATTCGTTCTAATCGTCTTTCAGCCTTTTACTTCTCCAACTCGGCGAGTTTCTCCGCCAGGGCCGCCGCCATCAGGTGATCGAACAGATCGTCGAGGTCGCCGTCCAGCGTCTCGGGAAGATTGTGTGCCGTGTAGTTGATGCGGTGATCGGTAATCCGGTTCTGGGGGAAATTGTACGTGCGGATTTTTTCGTTGCGGTCGCCGGTACCGATCTGGCTGCGGCGGTGCTGGGCATACTTGGCCTCTTCCTCGGCACGCTTGGCTTCGAGCAGGCGGGCGCGCAGAACGCCCATCGCCTTTTCCTTGTTCTTGGTCTGTGAACGTCCGTCCTGGCAACGGACGATGGTGCCGGTCGGGATGTGCAAAATCTGGACGGCAGAGTCGGTCGTATTGACCCCCTGCCCGCCCGGTCCGCCGGAACGGCAGACTTCAATGCGGAGTTCCTCAGGCTTGATGACCAGATCGACTTCCTTCGCCTCGGGAAGAACGGCAACTGTCGCGGTGGAGGTGTGAATGCGGCCCTGCGCTTCGGTCGCGGGCACGCGCTGGACGCGATGGACGCC
>DBTH01000238.1 GCA_002306945.1 Methylacidiphilaceae bacterium UBA1321
TGAATTTCTATGCCATGGACGCGATCCCCCTCCTGGCGCAATTTCCGCGCCGCTTTGAAGTGACGGCGGGAATTTATTCCGCGTATTCAGACGCGCAATTTCTCGAACAGCCCAGCCTCTGGCTTTATAACATCATCGATGGCCGTTACGGACTCGCCGATCACACGCCGCGCACGTTGCCGATAGACGGGGTTTTCTGCGCGTTTCTTTATTCCTGGGCCATCAATCTTTCCTTCGATCCCTCGGCGGCGCCTGTCTATCAAAACAAGGGCGTCGTGATCTCCGGTCACCGCCTGCGCGACTGGTTTGACAAGAGCCAGGTACTGGTGGCGCGCATGCCTGAAGGTAAGCCGGGCCTGAGTTTTTCATTCAAGGGCGGCAATAACGGGACCAGCCACAATCACAATGACCTCGGCACCTTCCTGACGGTTGTCGACGGTCAACCGATCACAGTCGATCCGGGCGTCACGGTTTATGATGCCAGGACGTTCGGACCGCAGCGCTTTGACATTCAGGTGATCAGTTCCTACGGTCACTCCCTTCCGCGAGTAGCCGGACAGTTGCAGAAATTCGGCAAGCAATATCATTCGGAAGTCGTTGATTCGAAATTCTCGGATACGGCTGACACGGTGACCCTCGATCTGACGAAGGCTTATGAAGTGCCTGTTCTCAAGAAGCTGACACGGCGGTTCGATTACTCGCGCCAGGCCAAGGGGGAATTGCTTGTCACCGACGAAGTGCAATTCAGCTCACCGCAGGCTTTCGGCACGGCGTTGTCGACTTATGGCGAGGCTCGTGAGGAAAAGCCTGGCGTGTGGATTATTTCCTATAAGGGCAAGGAATTACGCGTGCAGATCGATGCGGGCGGTGTGCCGTTTACGGTGACCAATGAAGTGCTCAAGGATGAAGCCCGTTTCGGCAAGGTGCGCAGTCTCGGTATCGTCTTGAACGATTCGGCGGCGCAAGCCAAAATCACCGTGCGTTTGACGCCGCTCTGATTTCGCCCGGGAGCTGTATGAATAGTGAAATCCCTCCTGCGCTGGTGGAAGAAATCAACCTGCTCGAATGCGGTGCGGTTGGTGATGGACGGACGTTGAATACCGGCGTGTTGAGGTCAATCGCCGGGCGTTGCCAGCGGCAGGGAGGCGGGACGATCCGCGTTCCGGCGGGAGATTATCTGACGGGCGTTTTTGAGCTGCCCGATAACACCACTCTCATTCTTGAAAAGGGCGCGCGCCTGCTGGCCAGTCCGCGTTTGGAAGATCACCTTGTGGACGGTGCCAGCGTGGGGCTTCTATATGCGCGCAACGCACGAAACATTGTCCTGACCGGTGAAGGCACTCTCGACGGCAACGGTTCGGTTTTTTTTCAGGAGGGCCGGATCCACGACGGCGCGCGGGACGATGGCGGTGGCGCGACATGGCAGAAAAAGAACGGGCTTCCCTATGGTAGCGATTCGGCTGAGCACGGTCCGTTGTATTCGCCGGGGAGGCCGGGTAACATGATTGTCTTTGGACAGTGCCGCAACGTGCGGATTGAGAATGTCCGGTTGACCGGCGCGGCTTACTGGACGTTGCATTGTGCCGATTGCGAGGACGTCGAAGTGCGCGGATTGCGCATTGAAAACGATCTCCGTCACCCGAACAACGACGGGATTCATTTGACGACATGCCGACGTGTTCGTGTGCGTGATTGCCGGATTGCTTGCGGCGACGACGCCATAGCGATCACCGGGTTTCGCGAACCCGCGGGGGAGCCTCAGATTGCCTTTGGCCTGCGTGGACTTGAAGGAGTGGGGGAGGAGATCGAGATTTCCGATTGCGCGTTGACGAGCCGTTCGGCCGCTGTGCGCATCGGTTACGGACAAAATCCGGTGCGCGATGTGCGATTGAAAAATCTGACGATTAGGGAAAGCAACCGGGGCATTGGCATCTTTGCGCGGCAGGCCGATGTCGAGAATGTGCGGATCGAAAACTGTCGCATCCAGACCCGGCTTTTTCATGGAAACTGGTGGGGTCGGGGCGAGCCGTTGCATGTTTCCGCCGTCCGTTTTCCTGGGGAGACGCGGTTATTCCGAGTGCGTCGAATTTCAATGCACGATGTGGAGTTGTCTGGGGAGAATGCCTCGGTTTTATATGCCGAAGAACCGGGAGCGATTGAGGATGTGGAATTGATTCGGGTGAGTGGGAATTTGCGCCGCGGGAAATTGTTCGAGAAGTGGGGAGGTAATCTCGATGCGCGTCCGGCGGCGGATTCGCGTCTGGGAATTTCCGCCGCGCCGCAGGTTCCGTTGTGGGCGCATGGGGTTGGCGGATTGTCTTGCGATGGATGTTGCTGGACTTTGGAGTCAGGTGCGGGAGCGCCCTTTTCGGATCATTTGGTGATCGAATGAGCCTGACAAGCGGGGGCTCCGGATTCTATAAGTAGAGAAGAATTGCCGTTGTTTGCCGCAGACGGCGTTGCAGAATCGATTCCTTCCGATAAGTGGGAAAGGCTCCGGTTGATTTCAGTTTCAACAGTCTGTCAGGACAGTACAATTATGAAAAAGCCCAATCAATTTTTCTTCTTGTTGTGCGGCGTATTGACCATGTGCGGCGCACGATTTGGCGTTGGCAATCTCACGGCGGCTTCGTCGTGGGATGGCAAGACACCGGTCGAATACGTTCTCTCAGTGGAGACCGATCGTCCGGAGGCCGTTTACAAAAAAGGGGAGACGGTCACTTTCAAAATCAGGCTGGAGCACAACAAGAAGCCCGGAGGCGAACAAACGGTGGAATGGGTGATTACCAAGGACGGTTTGCAACCGCCGCTCCAAAAGGGAACCGTTGCGCTCAAGGATGGCCGCGCGGAAGTTTCCGGCGCGCTTGGTGAACCGGGTTTTCTGCGCTGCGATGTGACGTTGAAGCGGGACAAGGAAACGTTGAAGGCTCCGGTGGCCGCGGCCATTGATCCGTTGGAAATCAAGCCGAGCTTGCCGGTGCCGGGCGACTTCGATTCTTTTTGGGCGGCGAAGAAAAAACAGCTTGCCGCGGTGCCGGTGAATGCACGGTTGACTCCGGTGCCTGTTTCGCCGGAATGGCCGGGAGTCGAGGAGTTTGATTTTCAGGGAGATTGCATCGGTGCACCCGTTTCGGGTTATTACGCGCGACCGATTGGGGCCAAGCCGAAGAGTTGTCCGGCGCTGCTTTATGTCGAGGGTGCGGGAGTCACTGATCTGCAGGTGTTGACTCCCGTGCGCTGGGCCAAAGAGGGTTTTATTGCGCTCGATTTGAACGCGCACGGCATCGCCAACGGCAAGCCAAAGGAATTCTATTCGGAATTGGCCGAGGGCCGATTGAAGGATTACCGGACGCATGGACGGGAATCGCGGGAGACGTACTATTTCCTCGGGATGTACCTGCGCGATTTGCAGGGGTTGAATTTTCTAGCCGCACAACCGGAATGGGACGGGCGCATTCTTGTTGCCGAGGGTGTCAGCCAGGGCGGAGCACAGGCACTGGCCATGGCCGCGCTCGATCACCGTGTGACATTTGTTGCCGTGAGCAATCCGGCCATGTGCGATCACACCGGAATGCTCGTGGGACGAATCGCGGGTTGGCCGAAGGTGGTGCCTGTTGACGCCGATGGCAAGCCGGATCGGACGGTGATCGAGACATCCCGTTATTTCGATTCGGTGAATTTCGCCACCCGGATCAAGGCGCCGGTCTATTTCGACATCGGGTTTACCGATTTGATTACGCCTGCGACGGGCATTTATGCGGCCTATAACAACATCTCTTCGCGCAAGAGGGTGCTCAACGGCCCGCATTACGGACATGGATTGCCTTATCCAAGCTTCTGGAACGATTTCGCCAAAGTGATTCTCGAAGAGGTCAGGTCGCAACAGGCCGGAGGGAAATAGGAAACACCCCGTTGAACTGGTGAGAATGATGCCTATTTGATGGTTTTGGGCGATTTTACGCTACAAGTCGAATAGCGGGGCGTTTGACTCGTCCACCCCCTCTGCGAAAATCGTCGCATGTCACTTCTTGCCACTCGCAAAAAAACGAATCCGGCTCTGGCTGCGACGGCGGATGCCGCCCAGCAACGGGTACTCTTTGCATTTTCCAAGGGGGATCGTGCCCTCTTTTTTCCGTCCCATGTCGACGCTTTCCCGGATGGGCCGGGCGAGCGGCAATGGTTCAATACGGACACTCTGAAGTCGTTGCAGCATTGGGAGGAATATCTGTTGGAATACCGGCCGACGGTGTTGGTTTCCTGCTGGTCGACTCCCAGGATCCCGGACAGCGTGTTGTTTGCGGATTCGATGCGGTTGCGCTATCTCTGCCACTCGGCCGGGACGGTTCGCTCCAAGGTGCCCCGGGAATTTATCACGGCTGGCGGAATGGTGACGAATTGGGGGCAGACGATCAGTCATACAGTGGCCGAACACGGGTTGCTGCTGGTGCTGGCCTCGTTGCGCCGGATGACGTGCTGGAAGGAATCTCTCGAACCCAAGAATGTGCTCTGGGGCAACGCCCAGTTGATGCAGACTAAATCGCTTCGTGAAAAACGCGTGGGGATTCACGGGTTCGGCAATGTGGCTTGCCAACTGATCCATTTGCTCGAACCGTTTTCGGTCGAGTGCCGGGCCTATTCCGAAAACGTTCCGCCCGCCATCATGCGGCAGAAGGGGGTCATTCCGTGCGACAGTCTGGAAGAGTTGTTTTCCCAAAGCGAGATCATCGTCGAATGCGAGGCATTGACGGCGCACTCAGCCGGTTCGGTTACGGAAAAGCTTCTGCGGCTGCTGCCGCCGGATGCGGTTTTTGTCAATATTGCGCGGGGCGGATTGGTCGATGAACGGGCGCTGGAGCGTTGCGCGGTGGAAGGTCGCCTGCGCATTGCCCTCGATGTATTTTCGCAGGAACCGTTGTCCGAGGAGTCGCTCCTGCGTGCCGGCGAGGATGTCATTCTTTCGCCGCACATTGCGGGGCCGACGTCGGATTGGTTCTATCGTTGCGGAGATCAGGCGCTGAAAAATCTGGAAGCCTATCTGAAGGGTGGCGCTTTGAACGGGTTGGTCACCGTGGAAGTTTACGACCGGTCGACCTGAAGGCAACCGCAACGATCGAAATGTCCGTAATCCCCATAGTTAGCGCCTCTGTCTGTGTGTGACTGGGATACTATAGTAATTTTGTTTAACATTTCAACGATAGCCGTTTTAAGTAAAACTGTGACCGCTCAAGGAGTTCACACGTTCACAAGAGATCTCATTGCCGTCGATAAAGAAGTTTGCCCAAAACAAGCTATAGAATTATTTGAAATTTTATAACATTATGTAGAAATAT
>DBTH01000347.1:0-2173 GCA_002306945.1 Methylacidiphilaceae bacterium UBA1321
GTCATTCTGAGCAAAGCGCAGCGACGTCGAAGGATCGGCTCAACTGCTCCAGGATTTGTCAAAATTCGGGAGTCCTCCGGCGAGCTGGAGGGTTACCTGTTGGATTGAGGAAGACAACCGGGAGCTTACTGATAAAAGAGGTTCCCACCCGGTATTCTTTCCCTTCGTGAGTTCGTGATAAGCCTTTCCGGGGTTTTTTTCAGCGGCGGGCGAAACGGAGTTTGGCGGAGGAGGCGCGGGGGTTGGAGTGAATCTCCTCAGGGGTGGGGCGGAGGACGTCGGTGGAAATTTCGGTGTAGCGACCCGCGGCGTGGGCGTCGCGGAAGGCGTGTTTGACGCGGCGGTCTTCGCCGGAGTGGAAGGTGAGGATGGCGATGCAGCCGCCGGGGTTGAGGCAGTCGGGCAGGGTGCGCAGGAGGGAATCGAGCACCTGGTATTCGGCGTTGACCTCGATGCGCAGGGCTTGAAATACGCGGCGGGCGACGTCCTTGCGTTCGTCGTCGGAGGCGTTGCGCGGGAGGGTCTGCATGACAACGCGGGCGAGTTGGCCGGTGCGGCGAAGCGGTTGTTGGGCGTGGGCGCGAAGGATCGCGGCGGCCAGCGGTGCGGCGTTGGTCTGGTCGGCGTTGTCGGTGAGGACGCGGGCCAGTTGCGCTTCGTCGACGGTGCCGAGCCATTCGGAGGCGGGTCGGCCTTTGTCGGGGTTCATGCGCAGGTCGAGCGGGCCGTCGAGTTTGTAGGAAAAGCCGCGCGTGGGGTCGTCGAGTTGCATCGAGGAGCAGCCGAGGTCGGCCAGGATGAGGTCGGCTCCGGCGAGGCCGTTCTCGCCCAGGACGCGCGGGAGTGCGGCGAAATTGGTGTGGCAGACGGTGAGGGCTTCGTGCGGGAGGGCGGGGTGTTGCGCTCTCAGCCGCGCCTCGGTCTTGACGATTTCCAGCGGGTCGGTGTCGATGCCGATGAGTCGCCCACCCGGCAGGAGCCGGGGCAGGATTTGCGAGGAATGTCCGCCGTAGCCGAGGGTGCAATCGACGGCCACCTGGCCGGGCCGGGGCGCGAGGACGCGGAGGATTTCGTCGACCATGATCGGTCGGTGCGTGCCGGCGGGGGTCTTGCCGGAGGCGATGACTTTTTCGATGAGGTCGGGATTTTTCTGCGGGTCGAGTTCCTTGTACTTTTCGTTAAAACGGCGCGGGTGGGTGCCCCGATAGCGGGGGCGGCGCTTGTGGGGAACGGGTTGGGGATCGGTGGGAGAGGGCGGTGTGGAGTCCACGGTTGTTTGGAGAGAAGGTGTTCGGCTGGCTGATGAAATTTACGGAATTTGCGGGTTGAGAAAAGGCAAAACGAATTTATCAGGAACTCGGGAAAGGGAAAGAATAAGGGGTGGAAGGCTGTGGCATCCGCGAGCTTGCGCGGATTCAGCAGGTTATTTGGTTAGGCTGGGCTAACTTTTCGAGCCCTTGCAATTTTCATTCAACTTTCGTGCATGCGTTCCGATGTTCCCTAGATAGGGAGGCGAAGCGATGCAGAAATACCTGTTCATCTTTTTTGCTTCATTACTATGGATCGCACCGGCAGAGGCCAAGCGGTTCGAGGTTCCGCGCGCGCTTTTTTCCATCGACCTGCAACAGCCGGAATATTGGCACGTGATGCAGGCCAGTGAATTTCCCGATTCCTCCGAGAGCATGTGCTATCCGCGCTTCCGCCGCGGGGCGACGACGATCAGCGCCGGGCTGTGGGAATATCAGTATCCGACTGTCGAAGCGCATATCGACGCGTATTTCCAGCGGATGAATAAATACGCGAGTGGTTGCTATACGAAGGAAGTGGACCGCACCACGTATCGCACGCCGTCCGGGGTCACGGTCGTTCGGTTGCTGGTCGAGACCGGTCGGAACGACGGGACGCATTGGCAACTGCTGCGTTATGTTTTCCGCAATACCGCCAATGTGGTGGTCTGCATTTCTTGCAGTGGCAGTACGGAGATGATCGACAAGATCGTGCTCAATACGCTGGAGTTGATGCCCGCCCCCAACACCAGTTTGCGCTGAGCCGTAACGTCACGACGGCGGCAATCGCCCCGGCACGCGCGCGACGCGCGCGTGAACATCGAATCGCAGTGTTAGCAACCGGTCAGCCTCAGGCGTAACTATTCAAAACCTCACGACCGATCTTG
>DBTH01000347.1:2548-18260 GCA_002306945.1 Methylacidiphilaceae bacterium UBA1321
ATGTTTTGAATAGATACGGCTCAGGCGATTTTCACGCGCGTGCCGACCTGCGCATAATCGAATAGCGTGAGCATGTCGGCATTGCGCAGGCGGATGCAACCGTGACTGTCCGCCGTGCCAATGCGTGACTCGTGATTGGTGCCGTGAAAATAGACGTAGCGTTTTTGCGTGTTCGCATTGGAGGCCTCGTCTCCGGCGAGCCAGAGGATGCGCGTGAGGATCAGATCGTCGCCGGTCAAGGGCGCTTCGGGAGTCCAGATCTCGCCAGTCGGCGCGCGGGATTGGAAGATGGCGCCGAGGGGTTGGCCATTGCCGATTTTTTCCGCCACATGAAACCATCCGCGCGGGGTGCGGTTGCTGCCTTCCTCTTCGCCGAGACCGTGGCGCGACGTGCTGACATCGGTCTGCCAGACGACGACTTCATGCAGGTCGATGACGCGCACTTTCTGCGCGGCCACGTCGACGAGGAAGTAGCCGATTCCGTCGCTGCTGGGGAGCGCGGTCGATTTGGCGTCAGTATTCATTGATGCGGTCGATCATCATGCGGAAGCGTCCGAAGCTCATCCGGTCGAAGTCGATGAAGAGGCGCGGCAGGCCTGCCAATTCGGGTTCGTTGGCTTCGGCTTCGTGCGGGCCGGAATTGTAGATGCGACCGTCGGGCAGGATGATGTCGGCAAACTCGGAGCGCAATTGCTTCAATGCCTCGTCGGGCAGGGCGCGTTGCACGCGGACGACGAGCAGTTCGCGCACGAAGCGGTAGGAGTGGAAGTTGTGGTAGAAGTGGACGATCTCGCGGCACGCCTCCTCGATATTGTCGGTGATCTTGAAGAGGTTGAAATCCCACGGTGCGATCCAGCCGTCCTTGAGGAGGTGGTCGCGAAGGAAGTTGCGTTCGAACGTGCTCCAGAATTTCGCGCCGGGTGCGTCGATGAGGACGACCGGGATCATGCGCGTCTTGCCGGTTTGCAGGAGGGTGAGCGTCTCGAAGCCCTCGTCCATCGTGCCGAATCCGCCGGGGAAAAGCGCAATGGCGTGCGTGTGCCGGACGAAGTTGAGCTTGCGGGTGAAAAAGTAACGGAAGGTGATCAACTTCGGATCATCGAGAATGGTGGCGTTGGCCTTCTGCTCGAAGGGCAGGCGGATGTTGAGGCCGAAGCTGTGTTCGCGTCCGGCGCCTTCCTGTGCCGCGGCCATGATGCCGCCGCCGCCGCCGGTGATGGTCATGAAGTTGTTCTTGGTCATCAGCGCGGCGAAATCGCGCGCGGCTGCGAATTCGGGCGCGGTCGGGTAGGTGCGCGCCGAACCGAAAATGGTGATCTTGCGGAACTCCTCGTATTTGGAAAAAATCTTGTGCGCATAGCGCATCTCCTTGAGTGAATTGTTGAAGAGGCGCAGGTCGGCGGTGGAGGGTTTTTGTTCGGCCAGTTTCAGCACCGAAACCATCATTTCGAAGAACTCCTGCTCGTGTCCTTCGACTCCCCAGTCCTTCAAAAGCGTGCGAATCTGCTTGTCGAACGGGGCCTGGCCCGTTGAATAAGGTAAATTTTTACTTGGCGTCACAGGCCGCAAAGTGCCACTTTCAGAGGACGATGGCAAATCTATTAGAGGTTCTTGAGGATCAGATCTTGATTGGCGACGGGGCGACCGGGACATACCTGTATTCCTTGGGTGTGGCGGCCGACCATTGTCTGGAAGAAGTCAACCTCAGCCAGCCGGAACTCATTACGCGCGTGTATGAAGATTATATCGGCGCGGGCGCCCGGATCATTGAGACCAACAGTTTCGGCGCGAACAAATTCCGCCTCGCCCGCTACGGCCTCGAAGGCAAGGCCGGCGAGATCAACTGGAAAGCCGCGCGTCTCGCCGTCGACGCCGCCAAGGGCAAGGACGTCTTCGTTGCCGGATCGGTCGGCCCGTTGTCGCTGCGGCCCACCGACCCGACGTTGACCGTCGACGAGCGCAAGGAACTTTTTCGCGCCCAGATCGGCGCGCTCCTCGACGGCGGTTGCGATTACATTTCACTCGAAACTTTCACCGACCTCAACGAGTTGCTCCTCGCGCTCGAAGTTTTCCAGAACCTGTCGAACATTCCCGTCGCCACGCTGCTTGCCGTCAGTGAGGAAGGCCGCCTCGGTTCCGGCCAGGACCTTGCGACCGTGTGGCAGAAATTGCGCGAAGCGGGCGCCGACATCATCGGCATCAACGGCTCCTGCGGCATTCAGGCGAGCCTGCATTTGCTCTCCGGAATCGAAGTCGGCGTCAACGACTGCGTCGCCGTCTATCCCAACGCGGGCAAACCGGCTTTCTACGAGGGCCGCTTCAACTACGAGGCCAGCCCGGAATATTTCGCCGAGAATCTCCCGCGTTTCGTCGCCGAAGGCGCGCGCATCGTCGGCGGCGACTACGGCACAACCCCGACGCACATCGCGGCGCTGGTGCAGGCCCTCGACGGACTCAAGCCTGTCAAGACCAAGGCCGCCCGGCCCAAGGCCAAGGCGCGCATCACCACCGCCGAACGCAAACCCGCCGCCGTTCACGCCGAGGAGGACGAATCGCTCCTCGACGAACTCGCGCACAAAACCGTCACCATTGTCGAACTCGATTCGCCCAAGACACTGGCCATGGACAAGTTCCTCGCCGGAGCCCAGGCGCTCAAGGACTCGGGCGCTTCCGCCATCACGCTGGCGGACAATTCGCTGGCCATTCTGCGCGTGAGCAATTTCGCCGCCGCGATGATGTTGCGCGACAAAGTCGGCATCACGCCGCTGCTCCACGTCGCCTGCCGCGACCGCAACCTCCTCGGCCTGCAATCGGAACTGCTCGGCCTGGGCACCTTCGGCTTCCGCAACGTCCTCGCCATCACGGGCGATCCCGCCAAGGCGGGCGACCACCCCGGCGCGACATCAGTCTACGACGTCAATTCGATCGGCCTCATCAAGCTCATGGCCGGAATGAACCGCGGCGTCAACGCCATCGGCAAGAGCCTCAACGGTCAGACCAAATTCGTCATCGGTTGCGCGTTCAATCCGAATGCGCTCAATTTCGATTCGCAACTCAAGAAGCTCGAAAGCAAGATCGCCGCCGGTGCGCAATACGTGATGACCCAACCGGTCTTCGATCCCGCCCTGGCGACCAAGACCGCCCAACGGCTCAAGCCGCTCGGCATTCCCGTTTTCATCGGCATCATGCCGCTGCTCCATTCGCGCAACGCCGAGTTCCTCCACAACGAAGTTCCCGGCATCAAGATTCCCGAAAACGTGCGCGACCGCCTGCGGGCCGCTGACGAAAAGGACGGCCCGGCCATTGGACTCGAACTGGCGCGCGAAATCCGCCAGACCGCGCTCGAACATTTCCGCGGCGTCTACATCATCACGCCGTTCCTGCGCTACGAACTGAGCGTGCAGTTGATCGCTGCCGACGCGTGACGGTGAGGATGACCTCTGCACCCAAACCGCGAAGCGGTAAAGGATGTCGAGTTTCGGCGTCAGCCTCAGCCTGCCGTCATGTTGCCTGGAATTGACGCGGGGTGAGGCCGGTCTGCTGACGGAACCAGCGCGCGAAATAATTCGCATCCTGAAAGCCGAGTTTTGCGGCCACATCGGAAACGCGGCGCGATTCCCGCAGGAGCCGCTGCGCGCGAGTGACCCGCATCTGCGAACGCATTTGTCCGAGCGTCAACCCGACCGATGCCTTGAGCAGCCGGTTGAGATAATCCTGCTGATAACCGATTTCCCGCGCGAGTTCGCTCAAAGGGCGTTCACCGGTTTCCTGCAACAAGACGCGCTTGACCGAGGTGACAATCGGCAGTGCCGGATTCGAAGCGCTGCGGCCCGCGTTACGGGGCGAGAGACTGAGCGAGTGCCAGAGCACGTCGAGCAATTCGAGCACGATCCCGGCGGGGCGCAATAATTCGGGGCCGAGGCCGGAGCGTTGGAATCGGGCCAACTGGGAGAGCTGCTGGCGGATTTCGCTCAAATCGAGCTGGGTCAACTGAGTGGATCGCGCCCGGTGATTGCGCGCGCCGCGCCAATCCAGATCGATGACGAGACAGAGCGGACGACGGCTCTCGCTTTCCGAAAACGCGTGCGTCTGGCCCGGCGGCAGGAAGATCGCCGTTCCGGTGCGGATCGTGCGGGCCGATTCGCCGATGTACTGCACGCCCTTGCCGCCGAGATAAAGCAGGATTTGGGTGAAGCGGTGAACGTGCTGGCGAACCGATTCGATATCGGACAAATGGCGGTTGAGACGCAGGCGGCGCACCGTCAGGCCGGGCAGGCTGACGTCGAGTTGCTTGAGGAGGATGGGGCGGAAGTTTTTCACGGGAATATCTGTATTGAGAAAAATTTCTTCTTTATGCCGCAGATAAGATGCCGGATCGGTTTTGACTCTTGAAAAATCGGTGTTCGCATGAAATTTAAGTCGATTTTGTGCTAATTACAAATGCTTTTGGCTCTAGCGCGATAAAAGGGGGTGTGCTGTACTAGGGTCATGTCAGCACCCGCCGCCGTCCTCGTTACCGGTTCCAGCCGTGGGCTGGGCCGTGGCATCGCCCTGCAACTGGCCCGTTCGGGTTTCAGCGTTGCCATCCACTACGCCAGCAAAAAGGAATCCGCCGAGGAGACCGCCGCAGCTTGCCGCGAGGCGGCCGTCGATCCCGAGCAACATTTCCCCATCGTCGGCGGCAATATCGGCGACACCGCGCAGCGCAAGGCCCTCTTCGACGAAACCCTGAAAGCCTTTGGACGTCTCGATGCGCTGGTCAACAACGCCGGGATCGCCCCGCGCGTGCGCGCCGACATCACCGAAGCGACGGAAGAGAGCTTCGACGAAGTGCTCACGGTCAATCTCAAGGGTCCCTATTTCCTCTCCCAACTCACCGCCAATTACTGGCTCTCGCACCCTGGTCAGAGCCGCATCCGGGGCGGGTACAAACTGGTTTTTGTCACCTCGATTTCCGCCGACACCGCATCGGTCGGGCGCGGCGAATATTGCGTCTCCAAGGCCGGGCTCGGCATGGCGTGCCAGCTCTGGTCGACGCGGCTTGCCGGGGACGGCATCCAGGTGCTTGAATTGAGGCCGGGAATCATGGCCACGGATATGACCAGTGTGGTGAAGGACAAGTACGACAAGCTCATTGCGGACGGTCTTGTCCCGCAAAAACGTTGGGGCACCGCCGAAGACGTCGGGCTGGCCGTCGAGTCCGTCCTCAAGGGACATTTCCCATTTTCGACAGGCGATATCATTCATATCGACGGCGGTCTTCACCTGCGCAGGCTCTGAGCATCCATCACACTTTTTCAAAACGGGTTTTATCATGAACTCAGAAAATCAGGAAAACCGGAGGCACGCTTTGATTTTCGGCCAACGTTAAAGGAAGGCGCGTCTTTCGAATTCTCCGATTTTCCTGAGTTCCTGATAAAATCCGTTTCCATCACCCTCCCCACCCTATGATCCAGATCAACAGCCAACTCAACGTCCAGCAGTTGCAGCCGATGCTCGAAAAACTCTTTGAGGTCTCCGGCCCGAAGATTCTGAAACTGGCCGAGCGCTGGAAAAAGAACAGCGGTTCTCCCGTCTTCACCGTCAACGGCCAGTACACCGCGCGCGGTTGGACTGAATGGACGCAGGGGTTTCAGTTCGGATCGGCGCTGTTGCAATATGAAGTCACTCCCGATGCCACCTTTCTCGAAATCGGCCGCCGCAACACTGTCGACAAGATGGCCGGTCATCTCACCCACATCGGCGTGCACGATCACGGTTTCAACAACGTCAGCACCTACGGCAATCTCCTGCGCCAGATGCACGAGGGCACCATTGAATACAATCCGTGGGAGAAGAATTTCTACGAGCTCGCCCTCAAGGTCAGCGGCGCGGTGCAGGCTTCGCGCTGGACTTCGCTCGGTGCGGGCCAGGGCTACATCTATTCCTTTAACGGGCCGCATTCGCTTTTTTCCGACACGATCCGCTCTTTACGCGCGCTGGCGGTTTCCGATCATCTTGGACATGTGTTGATGGGGGAAAAGGATCAGGCGATCAACCTGTTCCACCGCCTCCTCGAACACGCGGAAACCACGGCGCGTTATAATGTCTACTTCGGCTCGGGCCGCGACTCCTACGACATCCGGGGCCGCGTCGTGCACGAGTCGATCTTCAACCTCAACGACAAGTCGTACCGTTGCCCGAGTTCGCAACAGGGTTACTCGCCATTCTCCACCTGGACGCGCGGGCTGGCGTGGATCATGCTCGGATTCGCCGAGCAACTCGAATATCTCGCCACGCTGCCCGAGGAACGTTTCTCCGCCCACGGCGGCAAGGCGCAAGTCCTTTCCCGTTTTGCCGAAGTAGCCGAGGCGACCAGCGATTTCTATATTCAATATACGCCGACCGATGGCATTCCCTATTGGGACACCGGTGCGCCGGGCCTGGCCTATCTGGGCAATTACCTCGACCGCCCTGCTGAGCCATACAACGACTACGAACCGGTCGACAGTTCCGCCGCCGTCATCGCCGCGCAGGGACTCCTTCGCCTGGGCAATTACCTCATGGGCCACGATCAGCCCGAGAAGGGACGCCGCTATTTCCAGGCCGGGTTAACCGTGTCGAAGACGGTGCTTTCCGAACCGTACCTATCGACCGATCTCAATCACGAGGGACTCATCGTTCACTCCGTCTATCACCGCCCGAACGGCTGGGATCGCATCCCTGAAGGACGCAAGGTTCCCGCCGACGAGTCCTCGCAATGGGGCGATTACCACGCGCATGAACTGGCCCTGCTCCTGTGGCGTGAGGCGACCGGCAAACCGTATCTCACTTTCTTCAATTCGTTCTTCGAATAAGGAGCAACGACCCGAAAGGACATCCAGCAAGACTCGAAAACGCACCGATCTTTTTGACAAAACCCACGCGCCGGGCGGGGCGGGAAAAATCCAAGCCCCTCAGGCCGTACTAACGGAATGCACGCCGACCATAAAGCACAGAGTAATGGAGGAGAAGCTTCCTTCCCTTCAATCCGTGCATTCCGTTAATCCGGCCTGAACGATTGTTTTTTCCAATCGCCTCTTCCCGCGCGCGGTTTCGCCAGATCCGACCAAACATCCAACCCACCAAAACTATGAGCGCACCGTTCAAACTCGTTCGCATCCACACACTCAAAACCGTCGAAGAATTCCGCGCGCATGTCGCCTCACTCGGCCTCGATCTCCAGGCCGAGGACGCCATCGACAACAGCGCCGCTTCGCCCTTCAAGGGCCAGCTTCACTGGAACGGCCGCGTCATCGGCAACCGTTGGACCGTGCATCCGATGGAAGGTTGGGACGGCACAACAACCGGCGGCATCACCGAGCCGATGACACGACGCTGGGAACGTTTCGGCGAAAGCGGCGCGAAACTCATCTGGGGCGGCGAAGCCATGGCCGTGCGTCCCGACGGTCGCGCCAATCCGAACCAGATCATCATCACTGAGGAAAACAAGGCCGGTATCGCTTCCCTGCGCGAAACCCTCGTGAAGGCCCACAAGGAGCGTTACGGCAAGACCGACGATCTCGTCATCGGTTATCAATTGACCCACTCCGGCCGCTTCTGCCGCCCGCACGACAAAAAGAAACTCGAATCGCGCGTCGTCTACCGCCATCCGATTCTCGACCGGAAATTCAACGTCACCAGCGACGAACAGGTTTTCACCGATGACGAATTGAAAAAACTCGTCGAGTACTACGCCGCCGCCGCCAAGATCGCCTGGGACACCGGCGCCGATTTCGTCGACATCAAGCATTGCCACGGCTATCTCCTCCACGAAGTCCTCGGCGGTTTCACCCGCCCCGGCCAATACGGCGGTTCCTTTGAAAACCGCACCCGGCTCGTGCGCGAAATCATTGCCGCTGTGCGCGCTGCCGCGCCGAAGATCGGCATCGGCGTGCGTCTGAGCGCGTTCGACATCGTCCCGTTCAAACCGAATCCCGCTCTGGCCGAACCCGGCAAGCTCGGCCCCGGAATGCCCGAGGATTTCTCGCAGTACCTGCCGTATCAATACCAGTTCGGCATCAATCGCAATAACCCGCTTGAAGCCGACCTCACCGAGACGTTCCAGTTCCTCGAACTCCTCCAGAGCCTCGATGTCCAGCTCGTCAATCTCACAGCGGGCAGTCCCTACTACAATCCGCACATCCAGCGTCCCGCCGCCTATCCGCCTTCGGACGGTTACCAGCCGCACGAAGATCCACTCATCTCCGTCGCGCGCCAGATCAACGCCGTCAAGCAACTCAAGGCGAAGTTCCCCAAGATGATTCTCGTCGGCACAGGCTATTCCTATCTCCAGGAATATCTGCCGCACGTCGCGCAACATTATCTGCGGAACAACGCCGTCGACAGCGTCGGCATCGGCCGCGTTGTCCTGTCCTATCCCGCGATCATAGCCGATGCGGCTACAAAGGGCTCAATCGACAAACGTTTTATTTGTCGAACGTTCAGCGATTGCACCTCTGCGCCGCGCAACGGACTGCGCTCGGGATGCTACCCGCTTGACGACTACTACAAAAAATTCGAAGATGCTCCCAAGCTCAAGGAAATCAAAAAATCTCAGGGAGCCTGATCTTATAATCCTAAACTCTAAACATTAACTTCTCTATCCTACTATGCCTCGCGTAATTACCTTCGGCGAAGTCATGATGCGACTCGCCACACCCGGACATCTGCGCTTTTCGCAGACTAACTCTCTCGAAATGACCTTCGGCGGCGGCGAAGCCAACGTCGCTGTCTCGCTTGCCAACTACGGCATCGACGCGGCCTTCGTCACCCGCTTGCCCAAGAACGATCTCGCCCAGACCTGCATCAACCAGCTGCGCGGTTTCGGCGTCGACACCCGCCACATCATCCGTGGCGGCGAGCGCGTCGGCATTTACTTCCTGGAAAGCGGCGCCTCGCAGCGTGCCTCCACCGTCACCTACGACCGCGCCCACAGCGCCATCTCCGAGATCGATGCGAAGGAAGTGGACTGGTCGAAGGTTTTCGCCGAAGCCGAATGGTTCCACTTCACCGGCATCACTCCCGCGTTGAGCCCCAAGGCCGCCGCCGCCACGCTCGAAGCCGCCAAGGCCGCCAAGCGTCTCGGCCTCACCGTCAGCGCCGATCTCAACTATCGCAAGAAACTCTGGACCACCGCCAAGGCCAAGGAAGTGATGACCGAGATTTGTCAGTACGTCGACGTCTGCATCGCCAACGAGGAAGACGCGGAAAAAGTTTTCGGCATCAAAGCCTCCGGCACCGACGTCCACGGCGGCAAGATCGACCACGCCCGCTATATCGAAGTCGCGGAGAAGCTAACCCAGCAGTTTAAATTCAAAGGCGTTGCCATCACCTTGCGCGAAAGTTTCTCCGCTTCGCACAACGGTTGGTCCGGTCTCTATTACACCGAAGGCAAGGGTTACTTCAGCCGCCGCTACGACATCCAGATCGTTGACCGCGTCGGCGGTGGCGATTCCTTTGGCGGCGGACTCATCTACGCACTGGTCTCCAAGAAATCGCCGCAGGAAGTCATCGAATTTGCCGTGGCCGCGAGCTGCCTCAAGCACTCCATCTCCGGCGACTACAATCTCGTCTCGCTCAAGGAAGTCGAAACCCTTCTCCAGGGCGACGGCTCCGGCCGCGTCCAGCGTTGAACCCTTTTTTGCCGACACGCAAAAAGTAAAACAACTCATCCTCCCTCTCCCCTCCGGGGGAGAGGGTCAGGAGGGAAGCTCTCCAAAATCCAACTGAAAGAATTCCATGTCCAAACTCCAGATTATCCAGCGCCTGACCGATCCCGGCATCATCGCCATCATCCGCGCCAATAGTTCCGAACAGCTCGTCGACACGTGCGAAGCCCTCGTCGCCGGTGGCATCAACGCCATCGAATTGACCATGACCACCCCCAACGCCATTGAAGTGACCAAGACCGTCACCACCAAGCTCGGCGACAAGGTTCTCATCGGCCTCGGCACCGTTCTCGACGAAACCACCGCCCGCCTCGGCATTCTCGCCGGCGCGAAGTTCATCGTCACTCCGGTCACCCGCCCCGCCGTCGTTTCCCTCTGCAACCGTTACGGCATTCCGATCGCTTGCGGCGCTTACACTCCGACCGAAGCCATCACCGCGCAGGAATCCGGCGCCGACTTCGTCAAGATTTTCCCCGCCGATCAACTCGGCACGAAGTACATCAAGAACATCCTCGCTCCGCTTCCCCAGCTCAACATCATCCCCACCGGTGGCGTTGATGTGAACACGGCCCCCGAATTCATCAAGGCCGGTTGCGCCGCTGTCGCCGCTGGCAGCAGTCTCGTCAGCAAGGAAATCTTGAAGAACAGGGATTGGAAGAAGTTGACCGAAACTGCCGCCTCTTTCGTCAAGGCCGTCAAATCCGCCCGCGCCTAGCAGGGGCAATCGCCCCTGCACCCACGCGACGCGAAGCGGGAGAGAATATCCTGTTGCTGAGTCTGTGTTACTGGGTGCAACGTCACGACAGAGGCAACCGCCCCTGTACCCGCGCGACGCGAAGCGGGAGAGAATATCCTGTTGCCGAGTCAACGTGACACCGCAACTGGACATCCGTTACTGCTTCGCGTAATGGGGCGCCGCATCATGTTGCCGGGAGAAATGATCTTGTCGGCAGCGAAAGTCGTTGATTGAATGCGGCCATGAAGAAATCTCCGGGTGTCCGCATCGTTGTCCTTGGCAGTTCCAATACCGATCTGGTTTTGCAGAGCGACCGGTTGCCTACTCCCGGCGAAACGTTGCTCGGCGGTAACTTCGAACAACATCAGGGCGGCAAGGGAGCCAATCAGGCGGTTGCCGCGGCGCGTGCCGGAGGCCGCGTCATTTTCGTCGGAGCGCGGGGCAACGACGGTTGGGGTTCGGTGGCGGCCAAGGCGTTGCAGCAGGAGAAAATCGACATCCGCCATTTCGCCGTCCGCCCGAAAACACCCAGTGGCATCGCGCTCATTCTCGTCGGCGGTGCGCACCGTGACAACATGATCGTCGTCGCCCACTCCGCTAACGACACGGTCAACGCGCGCGACATCGCCGCCGCCGCACCGGCGATCAAAAAAGCCGCCGCCATTGTCGCGCAATTGGAAATCCCGCTCCCGGCCATTCTCGAAGGCGCGAAACTTGCGCACCGCGAAGGCATTCCTTTCCTTCTCAATCCCGCCCCGGCGCGCCCTCTTCCCGACGTCTTGCTCAAGCGCGTCACCGTCCTCACGCCGAACGAATCCGAGGCGACCCTGCTCACCGGCAAAAAAGACGCGGTGAGCGCAGGCAAAGCCCTCGTCAAACGCGGTTGCCGCAATGTCGTCATCACCCTCGGTGGCAAAGGCGCATTGTTGGTCAATGCGGACGGCGCGCGCCACTTCAACGCCCCGAAAGTCAAACCGGTCGACACGGTCGGAGCGGGCGATTGCTTTAACGGCTGGCTCGCTGTCGGACTGGCGGAGGGCTTGCCGTTTGATCAGGCGATCCCGCGCGCCATCCGCGCCGCATCGCTTTCGGTCACCCGGCCCGGCGCTCAGGAGAGCATGCCGTATCGCAAGGAGGTATGACCTGTTTTACAGGTCATGCGGAGACCGGACTGAAGCGGAGCCGATAGAGCATCCGAAGTATCGTGCTCAGATAAAGGCGGATTTTATCGGATGAAGTGAAAGACAGTGAAGCCCTCTCCCTGGCAGGGGCAATCGTCCCCTGCACCCACGAGACGTGAAGCGGGAAAAGATGTTCGGTTCCGGCGTCAGCTTATCTGGATGCAACGTCACGTTGCACAAACCAGAAGCCGAAGAGCGGGCGGCCCTGGAGGAGAACCAGGCCGATGGAAACCAGCGTCACGATCAGGCCGAGATCCTGAATTAATTGTGTCGGCCCGCGCCATTGAATGATGCGGCCGTCGAGATTGATTCCGAGCGCGATCAGGAACGACAGTGTCGTCACCATATTGCGCAGGGCGAAAACACGCCCCCGGTGCAAATCGCCGACTTCGTGCTGGAGCCGCGCATCGATGGGAATGGCGATGATCGAGGCGAAGAAACCGAGCCCCAGACAGCCGAGCAACGCCGGGCCGTAGGTGGCGATGTGGGCGAATCCGACCATGCCGATGCCGAGAAAAATCAGAGCGAAGTAGGGCAATCCTTTCCAGTGCGACCAGGCTTTCGACTTGCCACAGAACCAGACCCCAAGGCTCAGGCCGATGCCGACACAAGCGAAGAGAATCCCGAAGCCGAGCACCATCATGTTGTCAAAACGGGGCGGCTTGGGTGAAATCGGCGTGAGCACCCGGATCAGCCAATCGGTGATCTGGTGCACGAGCGTCAGATCGACCGAACGCACGGTGTGTTCGAGCACGGTGATGACGAAGATGCCGCTGGTGAAGGCGAACAGTCCGTTGAGCAGCACCAGCCAGAGCAATTCGGGCGCGCCGCGCAGGATGTTCCACCCGGCGGTGAGTTCCTTCCAATTCTGCTGGAGCGGCACGCCGTTGGGGCGCGGGTCGGGCCGTAGCGGGGAATCGATCCGGTAGATGAACCACGCCGAGGCGATGAATCCGGCCGCGGTGATGTAGAAACTGCTGCGCGCGCCGAAAATGGAAACCGTCATTCCCGCGAAGAGCGAACCGACAAGGCTGGCGATGACGCCGATCAGGGCGATGAGGGCATTGGCCGTGATGAGGCGGTCGTCGCGGATGAGTTGGGGCAGGGCTGCCTGGCGCGCGGGGATGAACAGGCCGTTCATGCCTCCCATGAGAAAGACTACCGCGTAGATCCAGTAACGTTGATGACCTCCGAACCAGAGATAGATGAGCAGAAAGCAGAGCGCGGCGCGGACGATGTCGGCAAAGATCATGGTCGAGCGGCGACAAAAACGGTCGACTGCCCAGCCGTACCACGGAGCGAAGAGCAGACCCGGCAACATTCCGGCGAAAATCACACGGGCGCTTTCCTTGCCGACACCCATGGTCTGGTGGATGCCGAGCACGACGCCGAGCAGGGCGAACTGGTAGAAGCGGTCACCGATGGAGCTGATGATCTGTCCGATCCAGAGGCGGAAGAAGTTGGCTTCGCGCAGGACGGCGCGGAAGGACGAATTGCGTTGGTTCACGCTTTGTCTCCGTGGACGAAAAAGGAATGGGCGGCAGGTGCGGTCATACGATTACAACCGCGTGCCCGAGGGCAGGAGAAGTCGCAGCAACAGAACAACGGCCAGGCCAAGCAGGGCGTAGAGCGAAAGCCAGAGACCAAGTCCGACGTCGAGCGAGGAGGTGAGCCGTTCGAGATAGGTTTCGTTGAGTTTGAAACGCAGCAGGAAATAAAGGCCGAGCGTGGCCAGGAAGGGCAGCAGGAGCGCGCCCTTGCGCGGGACGAAGGTGATGAAGGCGGCGCTGAAGAAGGCGAGCACGGGCAGCGCGTAGGCGAAGCAGGCGCGGTCGGCCTGACGTTCGCTGCCGAGAAGACCGGAGGCGTTGAGCAGGACGGCGTCGTGGTGGTGGCGCGAGACCTGGTAAATCTCGGGAATTTCAAATCCGGTCACGCCGATCCCGGCGTCGCGCAAGGCGCGGTTCCATTCCTCGGAGGTGAGGGTGAGGTAGGATTTCCAGAGCGGGCGGTTGGAGTCGCGATTGATTTCCTGAATGATGGCCGAGCGCGCAGGGTGGACCCGTTCGGCGTTGCGGGCGGGGAATTTCAACCAGGGCAGGAAAAAGGCAATGGTGGCGGCCAGGGACAGAAGCCAGCCAAGCATGTCAAGAGGACGCAGGGTCATTTTTTTATAAGGTTGCCGCGGACGTTAGAACGAATCGCTATCGGGATGCTGGATGATGGGGCGATCGTCGCGCGAGGAGGAGCGGCTCCGGCGGGCGCGGGTGAAACGTTCCGGCGGGCCGGGTTTGCGATCAATCGGTTTGGCGGGCCCGAGGCTCTGGTAACTTTCGATGGCGAAGACGGGAAGGTTTTCGTCGAGGTGCGGATCGTAGGCGAATTTGCCTTCGATGTAGCGGCCGGTCATGCGGTATTCGTAATCCTGGTCGGCGGAACGGCTGCCCATTTTGCGCGAGGGCGCAACCCGGCCCAGGATCGGGTCTTCCTTGAGGGCGACCCATTTGGCTGAGCCCCATGAATCGCCTTCCTTCTTGATCCAACCCCAGCCGCCACCCTTTTCCTCGTAGAAGCGGTGGCCGATATAGGTCACTCCGTCGCCGAAGCGTTGTGCGGGCGGAGCGAGGTTGACCAGCTTGGGAACGGCAGGCGCAGCCGGTTCAGCGGGAGCGGAAGGAGTGGCGGTTTCAGTTGTGGCGGGGGCGGGCTTGACCTTGGGCTTCGGCTTGGGTTTGGGCGTAGCGGCAGTGGACTCGGTGGATTCCGCCGGAGCGGTGGTAGTGGTCGTCGCGGGCGCGGTCGAATCGCTCGCGGTGGCGGGAGCCGATTCCTGAATGACGGGAGCGCCGCTTTGCGCGGAGGCGAAGCCTGGCAGCAGGAGCGCAGTCAGCACGATGCCGCCGAGGGTGGGAAGAGAGAGGCGTTTAAAGTGGGACATAGTCGGATGGTGGAAATATAAAAGATGCGGGGAGGTCATTGCGTCCAACGGCCCTGGTCGCTCGACAGGAACGGCAGGCCGCCGTGGGAATAATCGGTCTTGCCGATGGCCCCTTCCATCGGGGTGCCGAAATGTTTCTTCCAGACTTCGCTGTAGAGTTCGCCGGAATGACAGCCCCAGCTTTTGGAGCGGGCCGTCGGGGCGAGGGCGGTTTTATTGATGTCGGAGATGTCGCGGACGTGGAGGTTGGTGGTCGACATGCCGTCGATGTCGTTGCTGTAGTCGAAGAGGAAGCAGGCTTTGTTGGAATGGCCGAAGTATTCGAACAGGACGACCGGGGTGGTCTTGCGATCCTTGCCGTGGTTGAGGTAGTTGACGACCTGCACGGAGCGGTCGAACCAGAGGAGATTGACGTTGGCCTTGTTGGCTTTTTCCATGATGACGGGCAGTAGTTCGGTCACCATCTCGGCGCTGCGTTCGACGTAGCCGGGGCGGAAGACGAGCCAGGTGATTTTTTCGCCCGGCTGGAGCTGCGGTTGCAATTGGTTGAAGCGGGTGACGGCGGCGTCGATGAAGTTACCCCAGTATTTATCGTGCGAGGCTTTCTTCTCGTGCTCGTAGTAGCGCAGGGCCGGACCGCCGGAAACGATGACGAATTCGCGCGTAGGCGTGATGACCGGCGCGGGGGCGGGAGGGGGAGCAGGGACATTGCGAACCGGAGCGGTTTCGGTCTGGGCGGGAGCCGTGGTGGTCGTTGGCGGTTCGCTGGTGGCGGGAGCCGATTCGGTGGCCGCCGGGGTTTGGGTTGCGGTGGTCGATTCGGTCGTGGGTGCGGTTTGGGCCGGTTCGGTGGTGGTCGTTGTGGGAGTGGCAGGAGCCGTCGACTCGGTGTTTTGGGCGCTGACGGGCCGGACTGCCATGAGAACGATCAGGGTCAGGCTCAGGAACGAGAGGGAAAGTGAGGAGCGCATGGGTTTGGCGGGTTGTTCGATCAAAAAGCTATTCTTCGGGTTATCCAGTAAATCATCCTTCATAGCAATTTGCACCATAACCTCAACTCCGAACTTGCAGGGGCAATCGCCCCTGCACCCACGCGACGCGAAGCGGGAAAGAATGTCGGGTGGCGACGTCAACGCCTATTAGCCGTAACTATTCAAAACCCCACGGA
>DBTH01000122.1:0-18210 GCA_002306945.1 Methylacidiphilaceae bacterium UBA1321
GGCGAGGTAGCTCAGTTGGTAGAGCAGCGGACTGAAAATCCGCGTGTCGCCGGTTCGATCCCGGCCCCAGCCACCATCTTCCCCTTCCTCCGGATTCAATATACAAGCCGGATTTTATCAAGAACACAGGAAATCAGAAACCGGAATTTCAGAAGCCGGTACTTAGAACTTCGTACTTACTACTTTCTCTACCTTTCACTGAAAACTGAAAACTTTTGATAGTTTGTAGTTATTCCTCCCCTGCTTTTGTCACTCAAAAGCAACATCCCGTTCACCCAAAGCGCACAACCTTTTTCTAGCGTTTTCAATACTGACTCACATTGAAACGCCTTATGTCCAACACGCTGTCACCTGTCGCTTCCTCGAACAAAACCGTCCATTACGCTCTCCGACTCGCCACCAATATCGACGATCTACACGCCGCACAACGCCTGCGTTATCAGGTCTTCAACCTCGAACTTCACGAAGGTCTGGAAAACTCCGAATCCCACGGCCTCGACTCTGACAAATTCGACATCCACTGCGACCACCTTCTGGTCGAACATCTCCCCAGCCACGCTATCGTCGGCACCTACCGGCTCCAGACCGGCATGCTCGCCCTCGCCCAGGAGGGTTATTACAGCGCGGAAGAATTTTACTTTGCCCCCTATGAGACGATCCGCCACGAATTAATCGAACTCGGCCGCGCCTGCATCGACCGCCACCACCGCAACATCTCCGTCCTCCATCTCCTCTGGCGCGGCATCGCCAAGTACGCCACCGACCGCAATTGCCGTTACCTCATCGGTTGCAGTTCCCTGCCCACACTCGACGAAAGCATCGGAGCCGCCATGTACGCCGAACTCGCCGCGGAGCATCTGGCCGAACCCGAATTTCAAACTGAACCCCTTCCGGGTTTCGAATTGTCCGAAGTCATTGAAATCCCGGCGGTTTATCCTTCCACGCCACGACTGTTGCGCGCCTACCTCAACATTGGCGCCAAAATCTGCGGACCGCCCGCCATCGACCGCACCTTCAAAACAATCGATTTTCTCACGCTGGTCGACCTGCGAAAATTGCGCCCGGCCGTCCGAGACCACTTTTTGGGGACCGAGGGAAGTAACGCGATCAAGGAATAGTTGCCATCACTTGCGCACCCCGTCGGACACGGCGGGGTGCGCCTCTTCCCTTTTGCAGCAGCCTGTCCACGCTCAAAACACTTCAAAGCTATAGAGCGAATACCCGTACTTGGTGCTTCTCTTTGTGCAGAACAACCGCACCCAACGGGTCGTCACCGGAGTCAACTCAATCTCCTCCTCGCCGCCCGACCCCGCTGACATTGAATAAACCGATTTCCAGTTTTCCCCGTCGTCGCTAATTTCAATCGCGTAGCTCCGCGCGAAGGCGTTCTCCCAGGCAATCCGCACCCGGCGAACCGGTGTCGGTTTACCCAGGTCAACCGCCAGCCATTGCGGATCGCTGAAGGCACTGCCCCAGCGGGTCGCTCGATTGCCATCCACGGCATTCTCTCCGACAAATGACTCCTGAACCGAGGAAACGCTCACCGGACGGCGCAAGGCCAGATCCTTTTCCTTTCGAACATTCACGCTCTTTTGTTCACTCAAACCAGGAAGCGGCTGGATGAACGTCCCCGCCAAGGTCAACGGCGCTTTCAGCCGTATATCGCGGGAAGAAGCCCCAATCTGGATTTCGTAACGGCCCGCGTCCGCCTTCCACTGTTTTCCGGGAACGTCGCAATAGGCCAGGGCGCGGGGGCTGATGGTCAACGTCACGGTCTTCGTCTCACCGGGCTGGAGTTCCACGCGCGCAAATCCCTTCAACTCCCGCAGCGGCTTGTCCACTTTCGGCGAGAGATCGCTCACATAAAGCTGGGCGATTTCGCCTCCGGCACGCTTTCCGGTATTGGTGATGTCGAAACTCGCCTGAACGCTTTCATTGGAATTCACACTGGCCTGCGAAAGGCGCAAATTAGAATAGCGAAAAGTCGTATAGGAGAGGCCGAATCCGAACGGGAAAAGAGGCTCGATGTTCTTCTTGTCAAAGTGCCGGTAACCGACGTATATCCCCTCCACATACTCCACAATCCGGTTCGTGCCGGGAAAGTGATTGAAATCCGGATAATCTTCGCGCCGCTTGCCTAGAGTGTCGGGCAACTTGCCGGACGGATTAATGTCTCCAAAAAGAATGCCTGCCAGAGCGCGTCCGCCTTCCTGCCCCGGAAACCAGGCTTCCAGCAGCACAGGCACCGAATCGATCCACTCGCTCGCGTCAACCGCTCCGCCATTATTGAGAACGACCACAGTGCGGGGATTAGCCGCCACTACCTTGCGAATCAGGGTATCCTGATCGAAGGGCAGTCGCATCGATTTCCTGTCGCGCGCCTCGCGTTCCGTCGGCTGAGTCGAAACGCAGACCACGGCTACATCCGCCTTGCGGGCCGCTTCAATCGCCGATGCGTAAATATCCTTCTGCTCCGGTGTCGCCCACTGGAGACGAACCCATGGATGGTTTTTATCCGACTGCACATAGTCGATCTGGATGTCATAGGATTTTCCACCGGCCAGATCGATCTGCGCCACGTTCACGCCGGGATCAAACTGGGTAATCCAATCCTCGGTATGCAGATTGTGGCTGATGAGCGCCTTATTATCGATATAGAGGGAACAACGGTCATCCGCTCCGAGCAGGAAACGGTACGTGCCACTCCGGGCCACGGCGATCTTTCCCGTCCAGCGAACACTGAACGCCGTGCTCGGGCCGTTGGGCCACGCCGGACGTTGTTCGGACCATTGAAAGTCGATGACCGTATCGACTCCAACGTAAGCGGGTTTTCCGGCGAACGTACGATTCGAGAAATATTCAGCACGCAATCCCGGCTGGGCTGGATCAGTTCCGGTCGTAAAACTGGACGTCGGCACCGTTAGCCCCTCGGGTTCGCCGCTGGCATAAAGGACATTGATTTGGCTTCCCGCCCGTGTGCGAATTCCTTCGAGCGGTTGAATTTTGTAGAACGGCGTGACCGATGGACTTCCGGCCGGGCCGATCTGAATATGATCCGCCGCGCGTCCAATCACAGTAACACTCTGGATACCGGTTTCATTCAAAGGAAGCAAATCGCCCTTGTTCTTGAGCAGCACAATTCCCTTTGACGCCACCTCATACGTCAACTTCTGATGCTCCGGCGTATTAAGCCGTCGCGCATCGGGTTTACGCGGCGCATCGACTGCTCCCACGCGAATCCAGGTGCGCAGGATGCGACGCACCGAATCGTCCACAGCCGACGGCTTCAATTTCCCGGCCTTCAAATCCTCCAGCAGCAAAGACACCGTGTTCATCTGGCCGGGCATTTCAAGATCGTTGCCAGAGTTATAGACGGCGCTTAACTGGTGGACTCCGCCCCAATCGGACATCACCAGACCGTCAAACCCCCACTCCTTCTTCAAAATCCCGGCCAACAAATATTCGTTGGCCGACATATGATGACCGTTGACCCGGTTATAAGACGACATCAACGTCCAGACGCCACCCTCTTTAACCCCGGCCTCGAATGCCGGCAGATAGATTTCGCGCAAGGCGCGTTCGCTCACTATCACGTCCACATAATCGCGGTCGTCTTCCTCATTATTGCAGGCAAAATGTTTGATGCACGCCGCCACCCCGGTCGATTGCAGACCGCGGATATAATCCACCGCCAGACGCGAAGCCAGATAAGGATCTTCACTGAAATACTCACCGTTACGTCCGCACAACGGCGAACGATGAATGTTCACACCGGGACCGAGCAAAATCTGCGCGCCGATTCCCTTGTTGGCCGCTTCCTCGCCAATCGCCTTGCCGATCCTGCCCACCAACTCCGGATCCCAGGTCGAAGCCATCGTCGGACCGGAGGAAAATTGAGTCGCCGGACCGTTCATACGCCTGTCCCCACCGCGAACTCCCTGGCTGGCATCCACCATCATGATCTCCCCGATTCCGAGCCGCTCAATGGGATGAATTCCGAACCCGGTGCCGTTGAGCAGGGAAAGCTTCTCCTCGGGCGTCAGCCGCTTGAAAAGATCTTCTACGCGATCCTCCAACGGCGCTTTCGCATCGCGGAAAAGATCGCCTGCCCCAGCCTGTGGCAGAAGACCAATGAAGTTCAGTAGGATGACGACAAACACCGCGCGGACCAATTTCATGCGCTAAAGCATATGAACGATCGTGAAAATGTACAGAGTGCAATGTGCATATAATTGCACTATAGCGCATTCAATTGTAGCGCATTTGGCCGTAGCTAAATAAGTCAAAACTCAAAGGTGAAAAGGCAAAAACGCCCTACTTTCTCCTCCTGTTGGAACTATTCTTTCTCCGTTCTCTAGCTATCTGCTCTAATCGCAAACCGGAATCACATAGGGTCCTTCCGGAATCAAAAGAACCTCCCTGGCCTGAGATTGGGAAAGGGCGGAGTGCAGCGCCTTCACCCAATCTCCATGACAGACAACTCCAGTGAGTTCGGGATGAGCGGAATATAAAACGGGGGAAAACAGGTGAATGCGGGCATGACCGAGCGCCTCGGCAAGTTTGACCGTCTGCCACTCGTCCATTCTGGCAAAAGTCCGCTGACGGGCCTCGATCATAAACTCTTCGATGCCGCGTTTGACCAATCTCTCCTGAGATTCGCAGAATTCGGGCGAACCCATCCCCTCCGAACACTCGGAGGCAATCAGCAGAGTTCCTCCTTTTTCCAAGCCGTTCAAAGCGCCGACCATTCCCTTGATCGTTTGATAAAAGGTCTTGTCCAGGGGATGACCAGCGGCGCTCGTAATGACGAGCGGGTAACGCCGCGCAATCGGAACCTCGGCATATTTTCTGACTGTCGCCACCGCCTCGGCATGGCTGGAAACGATCTCGCCAAAGTTTACGAAAGAGAGTCGGCGCTCATCGTCCAGAACGGTGTTAAGGGCGTAAACCTCGCCCAACATCCGCACAATTTCGAGTTGTTCCTCGTGAAGCGGATTCCCCTCCAGATTGCAGTTCCGGGCGAGCGGATTCTCCATGAAAGTCGTATTATGGAACGTGCGAATCGTGTCTTCGTGGGCAATTCCCGGCGAAATGACTTTCCTGCCTCCCGAATATCCGGCCATGAAGTGCGGCTCCACCAGGCCGGTGACGATCTTTAAATCCGCCTCCACAAAACGCTTGTCGATTGCAACAGGCGTTCCCCGCTTCGTCGTCCCCAACTGGATATGGTCGGCTCGATTTTTGGCATAATGATTTTCAACCCGCACCGTTGATAAAACCCAGTCGCTTCCGACAAGCTCCCTCAATTCATCGTCGAGATTGGGTCGATGCAGTCCGGTGGCAACCAGAACGGTAATGCGATCGGCCGGAATACCGAGCTCGATCAATCTCCTGATGAGCGGAGGCAACAATAATCCATTGGGAACGGGCCTCGTTATATCGCAAATCACGATACACGCAGAACGAGCCTTTGCGCTTATTTCAGCAAGTGGCCGGATCGCCGTGATTACAGCCTGTTGCGGATTTTCATAAACCGGCATGCCAGGTTTGCGGAGCAGGTGGCCACTAACGCCCTCTGGCAATACAACCGGTACGACTCCCTTGCCGAATAGAAGACTCACTTTTTCAGACATGTATTTATCCCTTCACATGCAGCGATTTTGAACCAACCGATGTCGCGTTGAATCTACCATCCCTTCCGGCGTGACGCAAAAAGGGGAATTCCAAAAAAGCTATTCTTCCGCTCAACGAGCTTCTTCCACGCTCGCCGGAGCACCGGCCACGCAGAGGCTCTCCAGATGCAATTCCTGTCCCGGAGCCAGATCGGGAATGATCTCCACCTGATGCGCCACATTGGGATCAAGTCCTTCCGCCAACGTTTCCACGTAGCGCCAGTTCCCGTGTTGTCCCATCTTGCCGACGTCCTGGGCCTTGACCTCCTTGCCGTCGATCAGGGCGCGATATTTACCCGATTGGGTCGTCACTTCTCCGAACAAGAGGAGGTTCGCACCGTTGACTTTCAATACCAGCGGATCGGGGCCGGGACCTTTCGCGTCGTCTTTGGCGCGGCTGGCCACCGCCATATCGTCCATCCAGCGGGACGGGGTAAAATCAAAGGCAATGGCCGAACGAAGCGGCTTGCGCACACTCCAGCCTTTGGGCAATTGCGGCAATGATGTCAATTTGTAACGATTGATCGTCATGTAGGTATCCGCATTCAACATCTTGTCCGGAACGCGGCAGACGATGTTCTTTGCAACACCCTCTTGAAAAGCCGCCCAGGCCGCTTCGGCGTAGACAGCATAACCCGCATCGCCTGGATGGGTCGGATCGGGCGCCGCATCCCACAATTGGTCGGGAGTCACCTGACCCGCCGCCACCTTCTGCTTCACCAGGGTCACCGCATCGGCAATCGCCAGATGATACGCCGCCCCAATCTCCTTGTGTTTTTCATCAAGAGGCCGGGCGGGCGGATTGGGAAGGACATCGGCCTTGGCGGGCAATATCACTTGAACGACCGGAATGCCCGCCTGAACCATTCGCCGGACAAGCGACTCGTAGGAAGCCAGCCGGTTTGCGTTGGGGGTTGCATAAGCATCATCATTAATCGTGAAATCGAGAAAAACCAGATCCGGTTTATGAGCCAGAACATCCCTTTCGAGCCGGAACGCTCCCAGTTGGGAACCGGTTCCACCGATGGCCGCATCCCAGCACTCGAAATGCGCTTTCGGATAGGTCGCCCGAAGCCGTTCGGAAACCAGCGCCCGGTAGGAAGTACGCTGAGGGTCGGTCGCCTGCGCGCCCCACGTCAAACTGCCCCCGAAAAAGACCACACTCAGTTTTTGCCCGTCACGGGCACGCTCCTCAAATGTCGAATACGTATGCATGCTTTCCTTGGTTACTTGCCGCGAACATCCCGCGCCGCTCAGCAAGCAGGCACAAGCCGTCAGGATTAAAAAAAACGCCCTTTTCATCTTTATCAGCTACTGGAAGTACGCCAATACAGGCCATTCGCAAGCCGATAAATGCCAGTTACCACAGAAAAATCTTCCTCCCGCTCCGTCCTAACACCTTCTCCTTCCCCTGTCAGGGCAGGCTGTTATGAAAGTTTTTCTTGAAACTGAGTTGACAAAACAAATAAAAAGTCCCTCCTATCTTTCCCGATTGGCATTATATTAATCCGTTACTGGAAACCGGAGATTTACTGCCGATAGAAGAGAATATAGGTCTGTTTATCGCGACAGATTGTCGGAATTATGAAATTAAGATTTTTGATTTTGTTTCTCGCGCTGTTCTGCGCCCCTTGTGCCGCCCTGTATGCGGAGGACGACGACGACGATGTCAAAAAGGATAAGAACAGGGACAAAGTCAAAGCCTCTGAAGAGACTGCCGTTCCGCGTTCGGGCAGCAAACACGGCGCCACCACCGCCATTCCCAAAACCTATAATGCGTCGAGCCCGGTCTACACTCAGGACTGGCCTTTCCGCTGGGAACCCGATCCGACGCGGACCATCACCCGCATCGAGATCAAACTTGGCGAACAGCGCATCTACTTTCTCCAGGGTAACCTCCTCATCGGCGAATCCCCCATTTCCACCGGTTGCAAGGGACGCGAAACGCCTTCGGGAAATTTCAAAGTCATCGCCAAGGAACTCAAGCACTATTCCAACCTGTATGGAGAACTCGTCAACGCCAGCGGGCGCGTCGTCAGCTACAGCGCCGAAGCGGGAGATCCCATACCGAAAGGTCTGCGTTACCAGCCTTCCCCCATGCCATTCTACCTGCGCCTCACAGACAATGGAGTCGGAATGCACGAAGGCTTTCTGCCCGGCTACGCCGCCTCCCACGGTTGCATCCGCCTGCCGAAGAAGCTGGCTCCCCTGTTATTCGATGCCGTGACGGTCGGCACGCCCGTTATCATCTATCCAGCCCCGCCGCCACCTCCCCCGCAGAGCGTAGCGACCGCGTCAAACTCCGGAACGCAAAGTCACCCGTAAACTCGCGGGTGACGCGTTTACGCTGCGGTTACCTCGACACGCTTCTCGCAACATTCCAGTAACGCTTCGCGCAGTTCCCCAAGCTTGGGGGGCTTGCTCAAAACGTGATCGATGTGCAGCGGCGCATCTCCGTCCACGACGAGTCGTTCTCCCCAACCGGTCAACAAAATGATCGGCGTCGAACTCGATATCTCCTTGATCGACGAGGAAACCTTTCGCCCGTCGATATAGGGCATGCCCAAATCGGTAATGACGACCGAGAACGGTTCCTTGCCTCCACTGGCCTCACGGAAAGCTTCAATCCCGCTCTGCCCGTTATTGACCGCACGGACAAAGTGACCGTCTGCCTCAAGAGTATCGGTAAGCGACTTGAGCAGAACCGGATCGTCATCGACCACAAGAATGCGCAAACGCATGGCCCGTTGCGCAGAGACTTTCTTGCGCGGTGCCGCCGAGACGGGCTCGTCGGGAATCGGGAAATTCATGCGGAAGGTGGAACCAAAACCCACCTCGCTGTCAATTTCCACCTCGGCACAATGCCTCTGAGCCACCCCATACACCATTGCCAGTCCAAGCCCTGTTCCGCGCTCCCCCTTGGTCGTGTAAAAAGGTTCCAGACACCGCGACTTCGTCTCCGCGTCCATTCCCGTGCCGGTATCGCAGACTTCGACGGAAACAAACCGACGCTCCCGCAAGTCCGCGACGCCCGCATCGATCGGCTTGGAAACCGCCCTCGTGCGCAATGTCAGCGTTCCACCGTGCGGCATCGCGTCGGCCGCGTTGAACACCAGATTGATGAGGGCCTCGCGAATCTCATTTTCTGCCCCCACTACCGCCGGCAATTGTTCCTCCAGTTCGGTTTTTAACTTGATGACGATGCCGTTTTCCAGCGGCATATCGTTCCAGCGGGCGCGGGTCAGGTCGATCACCTGCTTGACCATCCGGTTCACGTCGAGGGGAACCAGAACCAGTTGCAACTCCCGCGGACGATAAAATTCCCGCATGCGGGCGACCGTCGCCGCAACATCCTCGACCGCCTGCTGGGTCGTCTCAAGATAGTCCCGGATCTGGGGATCCAACTGGTCGGCATCGTCGAGCAATGCGCCGAGGTAAAGCATCGCCGGGGAAAGCGCATTATTGATGTCGTGCGCAATGCCGCTGGCCATCTGTCCCAGCGCGCGCAGCCGCTCCTGTTGCATGACCGTCTGCTGGCTCTGGCGCAAATCGTCGTAGGCTTTTTGCAACGCCTGGTTCAATTGCGCCTGGTGCGCCGCCAGCGCGGCGTGCTCGCTCAATTGTTTGAGAAACTCGCATTCGCCGCTGCTGAAACTTGACGGTTTCCGGCGCGCGACAATCATCACCCCGAAGACATGACTCTCCACCTGGAGCGGCGCCACCACCAGCGACCTCAAGCCACCGCGGAAAAGCCGTTGCGGGAATGCAAACTCTATCTTCTCGATATCCGGCTCGTACACCAAATGTCCCCGCACGCAACGCGACAGGCCGTTATTATCGATTGGAACGCGCGCCTGTTCCGTCATGGCCAGTTCCGGGGCCAGTTCCATACTGCGAATCCCCACGCACGAGATGGTGACCTCGTTGACCAATGGATCGAACATGCCGATGCAACAGAAATCGGCCGGCAGTTGATCCTCCACACTGCCTACCGCCACCTGGAAAATGCTGCGCAAATCCTGCCGCTCGCCAATCGCCCGCGTAATGTGATGGAGCAGGCTGAGGCGTTCCAACTGATGCCGGATTTTTTCCTCCGCGCGTTTGCGCTCCGTAATATCGGCCCGGATGGCGACGTACTGATACGGCTTTCCGGTCTCATTCAGGAACGGCACAATGGTCGTGGCCACCCAGTAAAGACTCCCATCCTTGGCACGGTTGCAGACTTCGCCCTTCCACACCTGCCCGCTGCCGATCGTCGTCCACAGTTGCCGGAAGAATTCCTTCGTATGGAAACCCGAATTGACTATCCGGTGATCCTGTCCGAGCAATTCCTGGCGCGAATACTGGGAAATCGCGCAGAACTTGTCGTTCACATAAATAATTTTTCCCTGCGGATCGGTGATGGCCACGATCCCGTGCTCGTCGATAGCGTGTTGGAGGGCTTGAGTAAGCTTGCACGACTCGATGAAATTCTTCTCGGCCTGGAGACGTTGGAGATCGTTGCGATTGAGAATCGCCGATTGCGCCCAGACCAGTGCGGTGAAAACCACGATGCACGAAATCGCAAACAACGTATGAGCCGCCTCGTCGTCGTAATACCCCATGAACTGCAATTCCTCCGTGATGCTGCCCAAAATCAGCGGCAACAGGAAAGCCGGAGCCAACAAGCGCCGCGCAATGACCCCGCCTGTCGTTTCGCTCACCATCAGCGCCATCAATCCCCGGTCGGTTCTCAGGCACAACACCGCCACGCTCAGGATCACAAAACACAGCGCCGTATGAAACGCCATCTGCACATTAAACAGAGGCGTCTCTCCACCGTAAAGATACCGGCACAAGGCCAGCAGAGACGTCAATTCCACCAACATCGCCAAGGCCTGAAAGACATGGAACGCACACCGATAACGCACCAACACCAATCCCGTTCCTAGCAACAAAAAACACGTCGCCAGCACAGTCGGCATTACCGGGAAAGGACCTCCAGAGGGAATCGTAAACAACCACAGCGAATCCATTCCCGTCCGAATACGGAGCGCATTGAAAATCAGGTGCGCCGTTGCTACAAGCACAACAAACAGAGCCAGCCCCTGCCCACAACGCGACAACCCGCCAGGCTTCCCGTTTCCCGAGCGTGACAGACAGAATCGCCGCGACGAGAGCACCGTCGCCACGCCCAGAATGATAAAAAGCAGTGCTGTCAGCGGAATCATTCTCGGCCACGCCGGCGATATCCTCTCCAACACCTGCATATTCTCCTGCCAGCCGAACATGACAATCATGCCGACAAGGAATGCAAATACGCCACCTAACAAAGAACCCCATTCGGGATACAATGAAACCCCTCGTTGAGTTTGTTCTCTCGTTACCTGCATGGCTTTTACCTGCGAAAAGATCGTTTTATGAGGAAGAAATTACCTACCAAGGCAGGAAAAGCTTACCTCTTTTCTTCGTGATCTGACAAGAAGTTTAGAGAGGTTTATAACTTTTACAGATTAAACTATTGGAAGCTCTTGATTATTCGTTCACTCAATAACCCGTATAATCTGGCATTATCTCAAATGCCCTGTTGACCTCTCACAATAATCCGCGCTTGCGGAAGTCGTCGACATTCTTGCCGCTGGAGGACTGAATCAGGTCGGCCATGAATTTCACCAGGCAGACTTCCCATCCGTCGTCAATCCCGGTCACCACGGCCGAAAGAGGATCGTTTTTGGCCGCAACGTCGATCTTCACTTTCTCGCTGACTTCGGCCATCGGTAGATGCGCCTCGTACGAACGCATGTCCGATTTGCGGAAACGGAATCCGTATTTGAGAAAGGAAAACTGGTTACTGTGCGCACTGAGGAAATTGGCGAATTCCTGCGCCCTCTCGCCGAAACCTTCCAGCAGGAGCCGGGAGAAATACTCCGGCGTCATGATCTCGGGTCGCTCGGCGTGAATCTGACCTTCGCGCACATGGGTCAGATTGACCGCGTCCATGTCCTCGGTAATGAGGTAATAATTAATCAACGACGTGCCGAAGGTGGCCAGACGTTGCTTGGGCGGCAAAATGACGCGCGTATTTTCCATCGCGTAGTTGATGTCGTCCGGCGTCAGCATGAAGTCGTTGTCTTTCGATTCTCTTGTCTATGGATAGCGGAAAATGGTCTCAACTGAAACCATAATCAGCAGCTTGCTAGACAAATTTCCCGGGATTGAGCAAACCCTCTGGATCAAGCGCCTTCTTGATCGTTTTATGCAGCGCGCGCAATTCCGGCGAAGCGGCCTTCTTCCACCAGCGCAACTTGGCCAGGCCGATTCCGTGCTCACCCGTGATCGAACCGTTCCAGGCGAGCACCTGGTCGAACAAATCATCGAGAGCGCGGCGCATCTTCGGCTTCACACCGGGTTTGGTCAGATCAACCATGATGTTGACATGGATATTGCCATCGCCCGCGTGACCGAACGACGCCACCGGCAAACCGTACTTCTTTTGTAACTGGCCCGCGAAATTGAACAGATCGACCAACCTCCCGCGAGGCACGGTCACGTCCTCGTTCAACTTGCTCAGCCCGGTCGATTTGAGAGACGTGGAAAAACCGCGACGCAAATCCCATATCTTCTCCGCATCCCGCTCGTTGAGCGCGGAACGAATCTGCAACCCGCCCGAACGGCGGATCACCGAGAGGAGCTTCTTCGCCTCGGAACGCACCGAAGCGGGTTGCCCATCGATCTCGACAATCAGACAGGCCGATCCCGGCGGTACCAATTCCCCACCTAGATACTTGCGCGCCGCCTGCAAGGTGTACTTGTCGGCCACTTCCAGCGCCGAAGGCAGGAACCCGCTGGCGAGGATGTTTTGCACCGCCGCCGCCGCTTGCGCAGCCGTACGAAACCCGGCAGAAAAAACCGCGCGCGAACGCGGCAACGGCAACAGCCGCACCGTAATCTCCGTCACAATGCCCAACAGTCCCTCACTGCCGACAAACATTCCCACCAGATCGAAACCCGATTTGTTTTTATGTGTCCGACCGCCGACGCGGACAAGTTGCCCGTTGGCCAGAGCAACCTGCAATCCAAGCACATAATGGCGCGTCACCCCGTACTTCACGCAACGCGGTCCGCCCGCGTTCGTCGCGACATTACCGCCCATGAAACAATCCTTCAGACTCGCCGGATCGGGTGGATAAAACAAACCGACCTTCTCCACCGCTTTTTGCAAATCGCCCGTAATAACGCCCGGCTGCACAACGGCCACGCCGTCGGCAAAATTGATCTCCAGAATCCGGTTCATCTTCTCCAGCGCTACCACGATCCCGGCATGCTCCGGCACGCAACCGCCCACATATCCCTTGCCCGCGCCGCGTGCCGTGACGGGAATCTTGTGGTGCGAAGCAAACTTGAGCAACTTCGCCACGTCCTGCGCCTTGCGCGGGAAGAAAACCACATCAGGCCGCTTCTTCGCGTGCCACATATCGGTGCCGTACGTATCCAGCGCCTCAGGCTGGGTGGAAATCTGCGAAGCGGGGAAAAGACGGCGGAGTTTCGGTAGCCAGTTATTCATGCGTGACCCAATCCTAATACGACTGGTCTAGCGGGGGAAAGTACCAAGTATAAAGTTTCAGGTTTTGGCTTTCGCCGCTCAGTGGTGAAACATCCATCCCTCACCTTTCTGATTTCCTGAGTTCCTGATAAAATCCCCTGCCTTGTAATTCCTTAAATTCCGTTAATTCCCGCCTAAACGCCTTTGCCTTCCATTCTCAAGCGTAGATCAACCGCACCGCGCCCACTGCGGCGGAAACCAGCAAAATCCACTCGAAGACCTTCTGCGGCACCACTCCCACCAACAACCGCCCCACACCAATTCCAACGACCACCACCGGAGCCAACATCGCCACGAGCAACAGGGACGTGGAATTAATCAAACCCAAGTGCGCACTGAAAGGAACCTTGCACAAATTCACGATCATGAAAAACCACGCCCCGGTTCCGATCAACTCGTACTTCGGGAGATTGATCGCCAGGAAAAACAAACTCATCACCGGCCCGGCCGCATTGGCCATCATCGTCGAGACGCCGCCCAGACCGCCCATCGTATTAGTGAACGCCGACGTATGCGCCAGCCGCGAAACCGTCTTCTCATTGAAAAACTGGCGCGAACCCTGCAATGCCGTAAGACCCAAAATAATCCAGCCCAGCACATGACGGAACGCATGATCCGGAATCAGATTCATCAGAAAATAACCCACCACAACACCCACCAGCGCCGGAGCCAGCAAATGCCGGATGTAATGCCACCGCGCATGTTGCCGGTAGACGCTCACCGCAAACACATCCCCCACGATCAACAGCGGCAACACCACCCCGGTCGATTCACGCGCCGGAAGCACCTCCGCCATGAACAACACCGTCAGCATCCCGAAGCCACCCAGACCGGACTTGGCCAGACCGATGCACAACGCCGCCAGAACCGCCAGCAACCACGAATGGGTCCACATCTGATCCAACAGATTCAAAACATTCACTTCAACTCTCTTCTCGACCGGATTCGCTCAGCACATAAGACCGGACGCTTTCGCGCGTGTTCCATCGCAACAAATGGTCGCGACCGGCCGCGACCATCTCCAAAAGCTTCGGTTTATCCTTCAACGCCCGAACCACCACGTCAATCAATCCCTCTCCCTCGCATCCGTAAAAAAATACATGCACACCATCTACCAACGGCCTGTACCGGTAAATCGTGGGATAATTGATCACCGGCACCGCCCCGCACATCAGGGACTCCTGATGACGAAAGCAATCCCATCCCGATCCCTCCGGCGACCACGCCAGCCACGATGCCGCCAGACGGCGTTTGAACTCCTCCCCATCCAGCCGTTCCTCCGGCATATCGACCCGGATTCCTAGCTCCTTCATTTTCGCAAGTAACTTCATGCCATCGGAACGCACCGTCGTTTTTTCGTTCTCACCCACGTAGAAAATATCGGACGTCTTCCGCCCAGCATCGATCGGCACAAAAGGGAAAGCCTCCGCCCGCGCATTCAACGGCAATGGGCAAATCTTGGACATTGCGTCCCGGTAAAACTCCTGACGCCGTATATTTGACACATCGCCGTTCCTGGACGTCGTCGAGAGAAATACCTGCCAGCGATTCTGCGGCAATTCACGCTTGAAATACTTCCGAATGTAGGGAAACAGGAAATGATTCTCCGACGTAATCAACATCGTATCGAGCATGTCGTAAGCCACGACCACCACCCCCGCCTTGCGCGCAATCCGAAGAGCGATGTAAGGAATGAGCGACTTGGGCGTGAGCAGATGCTTGAACACCGACAGAACATTGCCCCCGAGAGAACGGTTCCGATTCCACAAGCAGCGACGAAACGAGCTGTAAACCACCAGTCCGTATTCCTTGCGGCCAAGCGCGGAAAAAAGTTCGAAGGCCTGTTTCCAGGTCGGCGCATGCTTTGATTTCCGCATCCGTCCCTTGGAATAGCTGGTAAAAAAATACTGGCAACTTTCGGGGAAAAGTTGAGAAAAGTAGCTATCCTCACCGAACTCGATAATTCGTATTTTAGCTTCAGCCATTGGCGTTGCCTTTTCTGCTCATTGATTCAGGCAGTATTCACGAAGCTGCTGCCGCTTGTAAAGAGCCTATTGCAAAGGCCGGAATAGACCAAAAGGGGTTCCAGAAAGCTTTTTAGAATAAAACACACGTCCTTCTTAATAAGCAAGGGGTCGGGCTGCAGGGATTTGAACCCTGGACCTCTTCGACCCGAACGAAGCGCGCTACCAAACTGCGCTACAGCCCGTTAAAAAAACAGTTCCCGCTTTAAAAGACGGACAGCTCGGGTGCACCTGTCCTCGGGAGAAAGTAGATTATGCGGCTCACTGCCGCAATGGCAAGCACCTTTCCTAAAATAAACACGATCAAGACGAGATTTTCACAGCGAAAAAGGCAATAGGCTTTTAGACGGAATTGATTGAATTAAGGGGACTCCTGGAAACTAACTGGAAATGGTTTTGAGATTGGTTTTGTTCTATGGCAAGGCGCGACGAGCGCCCATATCCCCTCGTGGATCTGTAAACGAGGAGCAACGCCGTCACAGTCAAAACCGGATCAAAAACAATCCACGGCAGTTTCCGGGAGTCCCCTTAAAAGGCAGAGGATTTTATCAGAAACTCAGGAAATCAGAAAGCGGAGGGATGGATGCTTCACCACTGAGCTGCGAAAGCCGAAACTTAGAACATAGTACTTGGTACTCAATACTTCCTGCTTCCCTTTCGTACTTTCCATTAAAAAGCGCGGTTACTTTTTTCAGCAACTTTGTATCATCCAGAGGGTTTATTACAAAAAGAGAGAAGGTGGGGTGGCCTTCTTGTTTGGCCGGCAGCCAAATCTCGAATTTGGTAAACCATTACAAACCTACGAAAACGTTGTTGCTACTCTCATTCCTGGGGATTGCGATGGCCGCCGGAAATGCGGAGGGAACCGCCGCCGGATCGGCCATGCGTACCCAATTCGAGAGTCCGGAGAAGTTGACGCCGGAGCAGGCCATCGACCGGCTCGTTTTGGACAAGTTGCACGCCAAGGGGATCACCCCTTCCCCGGTTTGCAACGACGCGGTCTTTATCCGCCGGGTCTATTTCGACGTCATCGGGACGTTACCGACGATGGATGAAGTGCGCCGCTTTCTCCAGGACAAGAACCCGAAGAAACGGGCCGTTCTGATTGACGAATTATTGGCCCGGGACGAATACGCCGATTATTGGGCCATGAAATGGGGCGACGTCCTTCGGGTGAAATCGGAGTACCCGATCAATCTTTGGCCCAACGCCGCGCAGGGTTATTACCACTGGATTCGTTGCAGTCTGGCTGAAAACGTCCCTTACGACCGTTTCGCGCGGACGCTTCTCACCGCCAGCGGCAGTAATTTCTACGACCCGGAGGTCAATTTCTATCGAGCCGTGCAAAGCCGCGAACCGGAGACCCTCGCCAAGGCCGTCGCCCTCACTTTCATGGGCGCGCGTGCCGAGAAGTGGCCGAAGGAGAAGCTCGAGGGGCTGGCCGGATTCTTCTCCCAGGTCGGTTACAAGAACACGGCGACGTGGAAGGAAGAGATTGTTTTTTTCGACGCCTTCAAGACCTCCGCCCTCACCTCGCCGCGCAAGTCGTACACCCCGGTTTTCCCGGACGGCACAGCCGCCGCGATTCCTTCCGATAAAGACCCGCGAGAGGTGTTTGCCGACTGGTTGATCCGCGCCGATAACCCGTGGTTCGCCTCCAACGCCGCCAACCGCGTCTGGTACTGGTTACTGGGTCGCGGCATCGTTCAGGAACCGGACGACGTGCGCCCCGACAATCCCCCGTCCAATCCCGAATTGCTCGCCTATCTGTCCCAGCAACTGGTCGATTCCCGCTACGACCTGAAACAACTCATGCGGCTCATCCTTAACTCCAAAACCTACCAACTCTCCCCCATTCCCCCCGCCGGAAAATCCGCCGATGCGGAAGCGCTTTTCGCCTGCTACCCGATCCACCGCCTCGACGCCGAGGTGCTCATCGACGCGCTCTGCCAGATCACCGGCACCAACGAGGAATATTCGAGTCTGACACCGGAACCGTTCACCTTCATCCCCGGCGAACGGCGCTCCATCACCCTGCCCGACGGCAGCATCACCAGCCCGTTTCTGGAAATGTTCGGACGTCCGTCGCGCGACTCCGGCCTGGCCGTGGAACGCAATCCCGGTTCCAACGCCCAGCAATGTCTCCACCTCATCAACTCCAGCCACATCCGCAACAAGATCGAACGCGGTTCGAAATTCTGGGCCATGGTCAAGGCCAGCGGCAATCCTCGCACCATTCTCGAAAACATCTACCTCACCGTCCTCTCCCGCTACCCCACCACCGCTGAAATGGAAATCGTCAAAAGCGGTTTTCAACCCGGCTCCAACCAGAACCGCGACCTCATCATCGATGTCACCTGGGCACTTATCAACAGTTCCGAATTTCAATACCGACATTAAGGCATCTAGCAAAAATAAGTTGAACAAGTAGTGACAAAGAGATTTGCCTCGCTAGCAAGGCGTGAATGAGAAAGTTATCCAATAGATAACTGACGAATGAACAACGCCGCCAGCGGGGTAAAGATCGAGTCAATATGTTCAAGTTATTTTCACTAGATGCCTAAAGAGCAATCAAAAACAGGACACCCCCATGAACCCCGATTACTTCTGGAACGATTTGCGATTTTCCCGCCGCATGGTGCTCAAATGCGGACTCTTCGCCACGGCCAGCTATCTGCTTTCCAGCCGCCTCGGTCTGTCCGCTCCCGCTTCGCCCACGGCCAAGGCGCGCTCCGTGATCCAGATCTGGCTCTGGGGCGGTTCTTCGCATATCGACACGTTCGATCCGAAACCGGCCGCCGGTTACGACTATTGCGGACCGCTCTCCAAGCCCATCGCCACCAATGTCGACGGAATGCAAATCTGCGAACTCCTCCCCGAATTGGCCAAACAGGGCGACAAGTATTCGATCATCCGCAGCATGACCCACGGC
>DBTH01000122.1:18459-18606 GCA_002306945.1 Methylacidiphilaceae bacterium UBA1321
TCATCCGCAGCATGACCCACGGCGTCAACGGTCACGAAACCGCTTCCTACATGGTGCAAACCGGACATCCTTCGAGCGAAAACGGCGGCAGTAACGTCGTCTATCCCTCCCTCGGCGCAGTCGTCTCGCTGTTCAAGGGCTACGAGG
>DBTH01000246.1 GCA_002306945.1 Methylacidiphilaceae bacterium UBA1321
GGCGTGAGGTTTTGAATAGTTACGGTTAAGTTCAGAGGAGCGGGCCGGAGCATCCGCAGTCTGGCCGCCGAGCATGGCCTTTCCCATCAAAGCATTGGACGCATCTGGAAGATCTTTGGGTTGCAGCTACACCGGCCGGAAAGCTTCAATCTTTCGACCGACCCGCTGTTTGTGGAAAAGGCACCAGACGTGGTAGGGCTTTACATGAGTCCGCCGCAGAACGCGGTGGTCTTTTGCGTGGATGAGAAGAGCCGGATTCAGGCGCTGGATCGCTCTCAACCGTTCTTGCCGGTGGGATCGGGGCGACCGCAACGAAGGGCCAGCGACTACTTTGGTCATGGCACCCTGTCGTTGTTTGCGGCGTTGGAGGTCAAAACCGGGCGAGTCATCGGCTCCATGCGCCAGCGTCATACCCAGCGCCAGTTCCTCGACTTCCCGCGCTGACGCCATACTTGTGAGACACTACACTGGCAGGAAATGTTGGCGGCGGCCAGTTCACAGGAGTGAGTCAAACTCCTGGAGACTTGCCGCCACCAACATGCCCATTGCCGCCGGGACTTTAGAGGAGGCCGCAACAGCCTTGCCCCGGCAACAATGAGCGTCCTACCGAAAAGAATTCTCTTTTACTTTCAATACAGTCATCGATTTCTGCCCTCACCCCTTGTCAGGATTCCAATAACCGTTATTTTCATCAGGCCCGAACCAACCGAGATTCTCCTCATCGGCGTTGCCCCCGTAGGGATTCCATCCGGTGGAACGTTTTTCATTCCGCTCGAAACTGACATGTCCGTCGCACCATGATACAATGGCTTCGCCATTATACCGAAAATGCAGACTCGGGGTTGGGCGTCCATACTCCTGCATGGGCTTGCCGTTTTCATCCGTCCAATAAGGGGGTTCGAGATAGGGATATTCCTGCACACTGCTTCCGTAGGCGAGTGCAGAGGTGCCAAACATAATTGTTTCGGCCGGGTGCGCCATTCGTCCTAGGGGATACGGAATGCGAACCATCTGTGTCGAGCTATCGTAATTTCCCGGCACGCTTCCGCCTATATAGGCATTGTACCCGTAGCCACCGGAGCCGAGTTCGAACGAATTGACGGGTCGAAGCGTGGTGAAATAGGGATCTGGAGTTACGCGGCGCGATTTGCCGAGATAATCTGCCAGATAACCCTTGGTTGGATCGTAGGATTTTCCGCTGATGCGCCCTCCGCACCAGCGGTAATTGTTCCAATAATTGTCGGCTGGGCAGTAGCGGCCATTATCCGAGGCATAGGCGATGTTGGCCTCGGTCAGTTGCCGGAGATTGCTCGCAGCAGCCGTTTTCCACGCTGCCATCCGTGCTGTTTGGAACGCTGGTAAGCCAAGGGAAGCGAGTACTACGAGCAGACCAGAAACCACCAGCAGTTCCATCAGGGTAAAACCCTTTTGAGAACTGCCAATGAGCGTTTGGGCCGCATTCATGAGTTACTTTCCAGATACGCACAAACGGCGGCGTGCAAAAAAGAATCCAAATCCGAGCCCCACTAAAATCATGGCAACCGAACCCGGTTCGGGAACGATATTGATGGCTCCAATGGCATCGAGGTCAAACCCTCCCGATCCATAGGTTAGCCAAGCGTCGTAAATGGGATTGCCCTCGCTGTCGAGGTAATCGCCTGATCCGGGAATATCCACGATGCGGATGTAATTGATCGAATCCAGATCGAGATACCCCTCAGCTATCAAGGCTAGCGCCGTCGCATCGGTCAACAAACTGTCCAGATCGAAAGGAGTACCCCACGATTCGCCGTAATTGTTTACACTTTTTCCAGCCAAATTGTAGACATTGGTCGGATCGACTGTTCCATACGCGCCGACTAAAGCCGATGTGAGTGAAATGCTCGGAAACCGCGCAAAGTGCACGCCGTCGCTGGAGACTTCGACATAGCCCAGTTCGGCAAAGACTTGACCGGCTACACCGGCTCCTCCGGCAGAGATGAACGAATTCTCAAATACGGCGAAATCGGCTCCGCTGCCGTTGCGGATCGACGAGGAAAATCCCAGCGTGATGTAACCGGGAGATACGCCGCTGGAAATTTGCGTTTTGCTCAAATCTCCCAGAGACACTACTCCGCTGTTATCTCCCGTGACCGCACCCAGGGCGTGACTGGAATTCTGCCATGTCGCATTCACTCCAGCCGCAGGGCTGTATTCCACCACCGAGGTGGCCCACGCCTTGAAGACCGGGTTGATGTAATTTCCGGGATTGGAATAGGTGTCGCTGTTGACGAGACCGTCTCCGGCAGTTCCCACGTATCCCGCGATAGGGGCATCATAAGCGTTTGTGGGATCGTTCTCTGCCGCGGCATAAGATCCGGCGCTGGCCGTCCTGCATCCAACGGCCAATACTATTTCAAAAGCCAGAAAGCGGGTGAACGCGGAGAAATTCCTGAAGAAATTCCCACTCATACACCCACCTTCCGATACTTGAATTTGAGCATGACAAGCACACCCAACCCTGCCATCAGGAACAAAACCGTCGACGGTTCCGGCGTCGTCTGCAGCGCGAGAATATTGTTTCCCGACGAGAGATAAATCGTCCCGTCATCCTCGCGCAATTCGCCCAGACGATCCGAATCGCTGAGAACCGTGGTCGCACTTGTACCGTTCGTTCCGAAATTCACCAGAACCGAGTCGGAAGTGAAGCTGGTCAGCGTCACCAGTAAATTACCGTTAGCGTCGACAATCATCGACGTCGCCCCGCCGACATTGCTGTACTCGGATCCGTACGAGGCCCACAAATGCCCTGAGACCGTCAGCGTGGACGTTCCCGCAATGGCCGCCGCGACTTCCGAGGCCGACCATTTATAGATACTCTCGTCATAGTATCCCGGCGCGTAATAGAGATTTCCCGCCGAATCAAATGTCAAGGGGCCTGACGCGCCGGATGTGGCGCCCAGGTCGATGATCGTTCCCAGGCTGCCATCTGAACCCGCCGTCGTATAATAGATATGGTTGGTGTCACCGATATTTGCAGCACCCGTGATAAAGAGGCCGTTGTTATACGTATAGAGTCCATAGTTACTATGCGTCGAAGCCGTCGAAGCGCTTGCGCCCGTGCCGCTGGTCGAACCATATTTGACAACGTACTGGGTGTTGGCCTGGTTGCTGTAATTGTAGTAGACGTAGTTGCCCAACGACACAACGCTGGCACCGTTGTACAAGGAGCCGTTGGCTGCAGCGATCGTGCTCTTCGTTCCGGAAGACACCTTATAGACACCACCCATCGCCCAATCCACCGACGTCATGTAATAAAGATCGCCCGACGAAGACCAATCGTAACTGATAATCGAGCCACCGGTGGAATCCGTATAATACGTCGAATACGAATATTTGGAATCGGACACCGTAACGGTGGCCTGTACTGACAACACAGCGGCGGCAAACAGTGCCACCCCAAGAAGAGACCTTTTCATTTCTGCTCCTATTTTCTGCAAGAGCAGGTCTGCCTTTTTGCTGTTTTTGGAAGGCAAACATCCGCTCCCACGCTTCATTTATGCGATGAAGTTTTACACCAATCACCCACTCGAGTGACTAGCGCATGAGGAACGTCGGGTAGATATTCGGACTCCGAGTTTATGAAGCCATGGGCTTCACCTCGCCTCCGCCTTCACCCTCGATTGAGGATTGGCTTTGCTCCCACGCTTTCGCGTGAAATGGAGGTTCGTTACTCGATACCGCAGCGCAACTGTGACCGATTCTCACGGTCTTCCCTGTTGTCCGCCGTTCATCACTGCGTCTGTCGGACAGGCGCAGTCAAACTTACAAAGAACTGCGGGGAAAATACATTTACGAACCGGGCCTTGTCAATAAATTCATCGACGCGGCTCATTCATCCGGCGCTTCATCGCGCCGCCTTCACTCCAACAAAGTCGCTCGCTATCAAGACGATGGTCGCACCCGGCAATTTCTGCCGGGAACAGGATATTTTTTTCGACAATGCCAGGGCGTTATTGATACGTCTTGGTGACTTCGGAGTCTTCCTCTCCTGAATAAAAGTCCTTTTTTTGCCTCATACCGACTTTTCTCTTGTGCTTTGCTTCCGGGAACCGTTGACTCATTAGTACTTATTGAGGAAAGAGGCCCGCTTTGTGCTAGCTTCTAATAACGAATTTTAAACCGACAGGATCAACCGATGCGTAAAACCAAAATTATCGCCACTCTCGGCCCTTCTACTGATTCACCCGAAATGCTCGCCGTGATGATGAAGACCGGGGTCAATATCTTTCGCCTGAACATGTCCCACGCCCGGCACGATTGGGTGCGCGAAGTCGTATCCAACATCCGCCGCATCAGCACCGAACTCAATCTCCCCATCGCCATCCTCATGGACACGCAGGGGCCCGCCATCCGCACCGGCGACCTCCCCACCAAGCTTTCGCTCGTCCCCGGCGATAAATTCACCTTCACCGTCCGCGGCGCCGTCAGCGAGGAACAACACTCCGTCGACGTTAACTACGACAACCTCGTTGATGACATCAGCGTCGGCGACGTCGTCCTCCTCGACAACGGCGTCATCCGCATGCGCGTCCTGAGCAAGGAAGAAAACAAGCTCAACTGCGAAGTCCTCACCCCCGGCGAACTCGGCAGCCGCCGCCACATCAACTTACCCGGAGTCAAGGTCAGCCTCCCCGCCCTCACCGAAAAGGATCTTGCCGACGTCGCCGTCGGAGCCGAATGCGGCGTCGACTTCTTCGCCCTGTCCTTCGTCCGCGAAGCCAACGACGTCCAGCTTCTGCGCCAGCAACTTCAGGCCCACGGCTCTGACGCCAAGATCATCGCCAAGATCGAAGACCAGTCCGCCGTTCGTAATATTCAGGAAATCATCGACGTCGCCGACGGCATCATGGTTGCCCGCGGCGATCTCGGCATTGAAATTCCTTACGAGGAATTGCCCATCGTCCAGCGCCGCATCGTCAAGGCCTGCGTCCAGCAGGTCAAGCCGGTCATCGTCGCCACCCACATGCTCGAAAGCATGATCCAGAACCCGATGCCGACCCGCGCCGAAATCACCGACATCGCCAACGCCGTCTACGAACAGGCCGACGCCATCATGCTCTCCGGCGAAACCACCGTCGGCAAATATCCGCGCGAATGCGTCGAGGTTCTCGACCGCGTTGCCACCCGTATCGAGCGCAGCGACCACGAACATCTCGGCGATTCGATCAACCTCTTCGACGACACCGAACGGCTTGCCCGCTCCGCCGTCCACCTCGCCAACGAAACCCGCGCCGAAGGCATCTGCGTCTTCACCGCCAAGGGTTACATGGCCCGCATCGCCGCCGGTCTGCGTCCGATCTATTCGAAGGTCTTCGCCTTCACACAGGACGAGCGCGTGGCCCAGCAGTTGTGTTTGAACTACGGCGTGCGTCCGATCCAGATCCGCTTCGACCGCGACGTGGAAATGAACGTTCTCTCCGCCGAGGAAAAACTCAAGAAGTTCGGCCTCGTCAAACCCGGCGCGAAACTCGTCGTCATCTCCGACCTTGTTGTCGGCGACGCGATGGTTCACGCCGTCCACATGCGCTTGGTCAAGTAGACAACGGTATCGAACGACGCTGACGCTGGACCGGAGTTTACCTGAGTCCAGCGTTCCACGATGACCGCCCTCGCCCTTTCCAGGGAGAGGGTGCTCCACGGACTAATCACTCTGCCCTGCTATTATGTGCACGACGCCTTAAAATAGTCTAAGCGGCCGATCTCATTTTCCCATGAGGATATGATGAGCGCCTGTCAGGATCATCTGCGCGGCCATTGCCGAGAGAATAAGCCCGGTAATTTTGGTGAGAATATTAAGTCCCCTCTGGCCGAGCAGTCGCTCCAATAGAGAGCCGAGCATTAAAATGATTCCCACGCTTACGATCGCTGCAAACAAGGCGATACAGCCCAGTCCCTTTTGTTGAGAGTCGGGAATTTCCGCGCCAAAGACCAGCAGCGTACCGATTGTGGCCGGGCCGACGATTATCGGCATCGCCAACGGAACCACCGCAATGTCGTCTTCCGATTTGGAGGTGGCAGGGGGCGAATTGAATTGAGCGAGCTGGATGCCCGTGAGGAAGAGCAAGGAACCGGCTCCCACGCGGAAAGCATCCACGGTTATTCCGAAAAGAGTGAAAATCATATTGCCGAAAAAGTAGAGAATGAAGCAAAGCGCACCGACCGCTCCGGTGATTTGCAAGGCGAGCTTGCGGCGTTGCTGTTCGCTCGAATCCCGCGTCATGGCCAGGAACATCGTGAGCGCGAAAAACGGAGTGAAGAGGAAGAAAAACTTAAGCCAGATCGTGACTATAAAATTGAAGTAATTCATAAAGCAAAAGAGTCGATCCTTTGGTTTCTCAATCCGGAACAGAACTATCGATTAAGAAAAGGAAGGTGACGAGCTTCTTTTATAGAGAAGGATTCTACCCCTTTGAGAGAATGCTCTCTTTGGGACGGTAATGACCAATGATCGTATACGCGAAAAGTCCTTCCTGCTCCTGCGCGCCACCTCCGATATTGTGAATCACAAGCGGCTCGCCTGAGACAGTCTTGCGGTCGGACACGATCCCGATATGAGGCAACATTCCGCTGCTGCGCAGATTCCACGTCACAATATCTCCCGGCAGATAATCTGCTCGGAGCGATGAGACGCTCACTTCCCAACCCTGCCGCTTGAAAAACACCATCAGGTTGGGCACGCGACGATGGTCGATGTTCTTGTCAGGCTGCGTCAATCCCCATTGTTTCGGATAAAGCGCGAAGTGATTCGCCATGTCCTCGTGCACGAGTTTTTGCAGATCGACTCCCTGCCCACGCATCGCGCGAACGACCACATCGCAGCAAACCCCTGTGCTCAATTCCACGTCTCCGCCGGATAAGCCAACGGTCGATACTGCGGATCGTACCCAACGTCGACACCTACCTGCGTTCGAGCCGCTGTCACTGACAT
>DBTH01000098.1:0-4020 GCA_002306945.1 Methylacidiphilaceae bacterium UBA1321
AGAGCTGGAGGATTACCTTTTGGATAGTTACGGCTAAGTACAGGCTTCCAATGCTAACTACTTAGAACCTCGTACTGCCGTTCTGCCGCTACCCACTGAAAACTGAAAACCTCGAACTGAAAACTCTTTCCTCCAAGGAAGCGTTTGCAGTGGTTCCTTCCTTTTGCCAATCTGATCGAATGCTTCGTTCTGTTGTAAACAAACACGCCGGAATCGGCCTCCTGCTCCTGTCCGGGCTGTCGCTGGTCGGTGCATTCCCGCCGTTTGACCAGGGCTGGCTGATCTGGGTGGGGTTGATTCCCGCGCTGCTGGCGATTCGCATTCGCCCCGGCGTGCAAAAACGTCCTTTCGCCTCGGGTTATCTCGTCGGCGTGGTTTACTTCGGCGGCGTCTTCTGGTGGATCGGACACGTCACCGCGCTGGGTACTTCGGCACTCGTCCTCTACCTCGCTCTCTACCCGGCAATCTGGTTCTGGGCCATGGAACGCCTTGTCACGCCACGCTGCCCGACCCGTGTGATTACCAACATGGCCTACGCTACAGCGGGCGCTTCGCTCTGGGTCGCGCTCGAATGGTGCCGGGGCTGGCTCCTCACCGGCTTCGGCTGGAACAATCTCGGTGTCGCCCTTCACGCCAATATTCCCCTCATCCAACTCGCCAGCCTCGGAGGCGTTTACCTCCTCTCGTGGCTCGTGGTCTTCGTCAATCTGGCCGCCTTCCGCATGGGCTTGCGCGTAGTCGAAGACATCCTCGCCCGGCACAAACGCGGGCCGTTTTACGAACTCTCCTTCGCGCTGGTCCTCGTCGCCTCGGGTTTCGCGTGGGGCTTCCACCGGACATTGGTCGCGCCGCCTGCCGACAAAACGCTGCGTTACGCCTGCGTGCAGGCCAATATCCCGCAGTTCGAAGGCCAGGACGACCCCCTGCCGCCCATGGAGAAATTGCACCGCCACGAAGAGTGGACCAACCTCGCCGTCGCTTCAAAACCGCAACTCCTCATCTGGCCCGAATCGACCACCAATCTCGGCATCTTCATCGACCCGCGTTTCAACGCCCTCGTCACCCGCATCACCCGCGGCCACGACTACTATTTCCTCCTCGGCGCATCCGATTTCGAGGCGGAAAAAATCTTCAACGGCGCGTTCTTCTTCTACCCGAACTGGAGCGGTTCCCAGACCTATCACAAGAACAAACTCGTCATCTTCGGCGAATACGTCCCCTTGGCCAGACAACTCCCCATTCTGCGCAAACTCGTCCCCTACGGCATCGACTTCACCCCCGGCAACAAACCCGCCAAATTCAAGATGCCCGACCTCGGCATCAGCCTTTCGCCCCTGATCTGCTTTGAGGACACCCTCCCCACCTTCGTCCGCACCGCCACCGAGCAGAACCCGGACATCCTCGTCAACATCACCAACGACAGTTGGTTCAAGACCTCTCCCGGCGCGCAACAACATCTCAACAACGCCCTCTTCCGCACCGTCGAAAACGACCGCCCCCTGATCCGCTGCGCCAACACCGGCATCACCTGCGAAATCAATCAATACGGCATCGTCCGCGCCCAACTCTCCGAAAACGGCCGCAGCGTCTGCGCCGCTGGCGTCCTCACCCGCGAATTGCGCTGGCACAAACCCTCCACCACCCTGTATCAACGTCTTGGCGACTGGGTGCCTTTGTTATCGTCAATTGTTTTTCTGTGGATAATATGTCCCTCATTCAACCGCTTGTTGAACAAGGGACCCAAGGAATAATTTATGAGTTTGAAACCTGTCTTTTCCGTCGTCATTCCGTTTTACAACGAGGCCGAAAACCTGCCCCGCCTGATTCTGGAACTCGACGAAACCCTGTCCAAATTTCCCTCCCAGGACTCCGAAATCGTCCTGGTCAACGACGGCAGCACCGATCATTTCAACAAAATCACCGACAGCCCCCGCTTCCCGATCCGCTGGATCGACCTGACCTGTAACAGCGGTCAGAGCGCCGCCATGTATTACGGACTCCAGCAGGCCCGTGGCGAATACATCATCCTCATGGACGCCGACCTCCAGAACGACCCCGCCGACGCTCCCAGGCTTTTCGAAAAACTCCAGAAGGACGACCTCGACCTCGTCACCGGCGTGCGCACCAACCGCCAGGACACCGCCTTCCGCCGGTTCAGCTCCAAACTGGCCAACCTCGTCCGCTCCCTCCTCCTCAACGACCACACCAGCGACACTGGTTGCACCTTGAAAATCCTGCGCCGCGACCTCGCCCGCCAATTACCCCCCTGGAACGGCATGCACCGCTTCATCCCCGCGCTAGCCTGCGCCGCCGGGTACAAAATCGGCGAAACCCCCGTCAGCCACCGCCCTCGCGTGGCCGGAATCAGCAAAGTCCACAGCGCCTCCCGCGCCTGGCGTGCCACCATCGACCTCATCGGCATGCTCTGGCTCTCCCGCCGCCAATTCCGCGGTCGCGTCAAACGCCAGGACTGAAATCCCCAAGACCCTCGCCACCACTCCCTTCAGCCCCCTCCATGAGCGCCCCCTCCACCGCCACAGCAACACCCCAGGACGAACTCGGCATCATCGCCGGAGCCGGTCGCTACCCGATCCTGCTGGCTGAAGCCGCGCGCAAGGCCGGAGTCAAGCGCATCGCCGTCACCGGATTCACCGGGGAAACCGATCCCGCCATGGAGAAACTCGCCGATGCCTACGTCTCCTTGCGCGTCGGACAACTCGGCAAACTCTGCGATTTCTTCAAGAAACAAAAAATCACCCGCGCCATCATGGCCGGACAAATCGCCCCCTCCAACCTCTTTGACCTGCGCCCCGACATCAAGGCGCTCCTGCTCCTGGCCAAGCTCAAGGAACGCAACGCCGAAACAATCTTTGGCGCCATCGCGGACGAACTTTCCGCCGTCGGCACCACCCTCATCGACGCCACCACCTACCTCGACGACAGCCTGCCCGGCCCCGGACCCATCGCCGGCCCCACCCTCGACCGCCGCCAACAAGCCGACGTCGACTACGGTTTTCGCATTGCCAAAGAGACCAGCCGCCTCGATATTGGCCAATCCGTTGTCGTCAAGAAGGGAACCGTCCTGGCCGTCGAAGCCTTTGAAGGCACCGACGTCACCATGCGTCGCGGCGGCCAGCTTGGCAAAGGCGGAGCCGTGCTCGTCAAAGTGAGCAAACCGAACCAGGATTTCCGTTTCGACGTCCCCGTCATCGGCCTGCGCACCCTCGACACGGCGGCGGAATCGGGCATCGCCGTCATTGCCTGCGAAGCAAAAAAGACCCTATTATTGGACAAAGAACTCGTCATGGAAAAAGCCCGGCAGAAAAAAATCAGCCTCGTCGCTGTGGGTTCATTGGAATAAACACAGCGCGGACAAAACCGGACACCGTTCCCAAGCCCTTTTAAAAAGCAACCAGAAACCCAAATTTATGAGCAAACTGAAAGTCGGAGTCATCGGCGTGGGCCATATCGGCCGCGAGCACGCCCGCATCTATTCCCAAATCCCCAATGCCGAATTCGTCGGCGTCTACGACCAGGATCCCGACGTCCGGGCCCGCATCGCCACCCAGTACGACATCAAACAATTCTCCACCATCGAACAGGCCGCTGAAGAGTGCGAAGCCGTCACCATCGCCACCCCGACCAGCACCCACCACGAGATCGGCACCCTGCTTCTTAATAAAGGCCGCCATCTCCTCGTCGAAAAACCGATTGCCGACGACACCACCAAGGCCCGCGAACTGGTTCGCATCTCCCAGGAAAAGAAACTCGTCCTCCAGGTCGGCCACATCGAACGCTTCAACCCCGCCCTGCGCGCCCTCGAAGCCCAACTCACCCGCCCCAAGTTCATCGAAGCCCACCGCCTCTCCCCCTACCCCGGTCGCAGCACCGACATCGGCGTCGTGCTGGACCTGATGATCCACGATCTGGATGTGGTGCTGGCGTTTGTGAAGTCGCCGGTGACCAGCGTGGATGCGGTGGGCATCCCCGTCTTGAGCAAGTCCGAGGACATCGCCAACG
>DBTH01000098.1:4278-4965 GCA_002306945.1 Methylacidiphilaceae bacterium UBA1321
AGGACATCGCCAACGCCCGCATCCGCTTTGAAAACGGTTGCGTCGCCAATCTCACCACCAGCCGCATCAGCCCGGAAAAAATGCGCAAGATCCGCGTCTTCCAGGACGACGCCTACCTCTCCCTCGACTACCAGCGCCAGAGCGGCGAGATCTACCGCAAAATCCAGTCCCAGATCACCCGCGAAAGCATCAAGATCGAAAAGGACGAACCCCTCAAACTCGAAGTCTCCTCATTCGTCGACTGCGTCCTGGCCAAGCGTGCTCCCGTCGTCGGTGGACAAGACGCCGCTCTCGCCCTCGAAGTCGCCATGCGCATCACCGACCAGATCTGGGGAGGTCACCACACCCTCTGATCCCGGTTGCCGACCCACACGCCCCGCTGCGACAATTTTTTTTGCTTTGCAGCGAGGGCTTTAGATCGTTGACTGTTTGACCGCCACGACCATGACCTCCTCCTCCATTCCCGACGCTCCCACGATCATGCTCGTGGCGGGCGAAGCCAGCGGCGACGCCCACGGCGCGGAACTCATCCTCGCCCTGCGCCGTCGCAACCCCAACCTGCGCTTCATCGGCTGTGGAGGCTCCCGCATGGCCGCCGCCGGGCAGGAACAACTCTTCGACTCCACCCGCCACGCCGTCGGCGGCCTGACCGAAGTCCTGCGCCCCTTCTTCACCTAACGCCAATAC
>DBTH01000117.1:0-935 GCA_002306945.1 Methylacidiphilaceae bacterium UBA1321
AGCGTGCTGGTGACGGCCAACGACTCCGAAATCATCGTGCCCAACGGAACGCTTGTCTCCGAGCGTGTGACGAACTGGACGTTGTCCGGCAGCCACCGGATCATCATCATCCCGATCCAGGTTTCCCGCGATTCCGATCCGCAGAAGGTCATGGACATCCTGCGGCACGAAGCGGAGCGAAATTCCGACATGGTGAAAAATCCCCGTCCCGAGGTGCTCATTACCAGCTTGAGCCCCTCCCTGAATTTTGAAGTGCGCGTCTGGACGGAGAAAATGTCGCAGTGGCTCAAGATCCGCAGTGACCTGACCCTGGCGCTCAACACGGCTCTGTCGAAGGAGAATGTGAAGCTGGGATAAAAAGAGTAATGCTTTCTTGTTGCTGCGACCTGTTTCGGACTTGTCGCGGGGGGCGGGAACCGTTAAGAGATTTCGCATGAAATCCATACTGTTCCGGCTGACGATTATCTGTTGGGTGCTGCTTCCCGCGCTGGCTCTGGCGCAGGAAGGAGCGGTGCCGACCCTGCCCGTTGCCGTTGCCGCCACCGATTCGAATCTGCGTTATGTCGGTCGTTTCGATTATTCCAACACCGCAGGGCCGCGTTGCGCGTGGTCGGGCAGTGCGGTGAATGTCCATTTCAAGGGCACCGCTCTCAACGTACTTTTGAGCAGCACGGGGCGCGATTTCTGGCAGGTTTTCATCGACGGGAAGAAGGCGGGAACGATCGAGGTGCTCAAGGATCAGAAGGTTTATCCCGCGGCGAGCGCTCTAGCCCCCGGAGAGCACGTCGTGCAACTCGTCAAACGCACCGAATTTGCCGTCGGCGCGACTCAGTTCCTCGGATTTCAACTGGCCGATGGGGGCCAACTTTTGCCGCCGCAGCCCGCACCCGCGCGGCGCATTGAGGTGATCGGCGATTCGATCAGTTGCGGTTACG
>DBTH01000117.1:1184-6754 GCA_002306945.1 Methylacidiphilaceae bacterium UBA1321
GGCGATTCGATCAGTTGCGGTTACGGCAACGAAGCGCCTTCCAAGGAATACCACTTCACCCCGCAGACCGAGAACGGCAGCATTGCCTACGGCGCATTGGCGGCCTGGGAACTTGGCGCGGATTATATCTGCGTAGCGTGGTCAGGGAAGAAACTTTGGCCGAACAACAGTATTCTCGATTACTACGACAAGATTTTGCCTTCGGAACTGGGTGGCACTACGTGGTCGTTCGACTCGTGGAAGCCGAACGTGGTTTTGATAAATCTCGGGACGAACGATTTTGGTAAGGAAAATCCGGAAGAAAAAGGCTGGACGGATGCTTACCGGACGTTTCTCAAACGGCTCCGTTCACAATATCCGGACGCGACCATTTACTGCGCGCTTGGCACCATGATGAGCGATTGGCCCGTCGAACGCAAACCGGCGACAATCATTCGCGGCTATCTCACCGGAGTGGTGAAGGAATTCAACGATGCCGGGGACGGGAAGATCCACTTCATCGACTTTGGCACCCAGAAGGCGGAGAACGGCATCGGAGCCGATTGGCATCCGAGCGCGAAGACGCACGAACTGATGGCGGCGCAGCTTGTCGCCCAGATCAAGAAGGATCTCGGCTGGTAAACGTTCTCGGAACGGCTGGGTCATGCGGACGACTTCTTTCCATCTCACATTGTTGGCGGTTGTACTGACGGTGCTGCTCTGGTCGGTCGTGCGTCCGTATGAATACGGCACCTGGTGGATGGAGGTGACTCCGGCCCTGATCGGATTGATTGTTCTGGCGGCGGTTTACAAACGATTCCAGTTTACGCCACTGGTCTGCGTGCTCATCGCCATTCACATGATGATTCTCATGGTAGGCGGTCATTACACTTATGCTCGTGTGCCGTTGTTCGACTGGATTCGGGACGCGCTGGGTGCAACCCGGAACGATTATGACCGCGTGGGTCATTTTGCCCAAGGATTCGTTCCGGCGCTGATTGCGCGTGAGATTTTATTGCGGCTCGGCGTTCTGTCTCGTCGTCGCTGGCTGCCGTTTCTGGTGGTCTGTATTTGCCTGGCGATCAGCGTGAGTTACGAATTCATCGAATGGGGCGCGGCGTTGGCGATGGGGAAGGGCGCGGACGATTTTCTCGGGACACAGGGCGATATTTGGGACACGCAGGAGGATATGTTTACGGCGCTGATCGGGGCGGTATGTGCGGTGACCTTCTTCACGCGCTGGCATGACCGGCAGTTGGAACGGTTGATGGGGAGTTGCGCCAAGGAGTGAATTGGGGTTAAGTAGGCTCATGAAATCGAAACTTCGGACGATGGCGCGTTGGGCGGTGGGTGGAGCGATGGGGCTGACGATGTTGTTTCTGGCCGCCTGTTCGACTCCCGAAAGCCGCATTGAGAAGAATCCGGCTCTTTATTCGAGTTTTTCGCCGGAGGTTCAGGCCAATGTCAAAAAGGGCAAGATCGAGATCGGATATACTTATGACATGGTCTATGTCGCCTGGGGCCAGCCCAGCCGGAAAAAGACTATCACCGAGGCCAATGTCCAGCGCGAGGTGTGGGTTTACCTGTCGGCGAACGAACAGTTCGACGGATACGATTTCATCGAAGTGCCGCGCGTTGACGGGCAGGGGCGTCCCGCCGGTGTTTATCTCGACCAGCGTCCGCGTTACAAGACGGTTTATTACGAGCGCGCCAGCGTGACGTTCACCTCGGGCAAGGTCAGCAAGATCGTGCAGTGACGCCGTTTATTCTTCCGGGTTTTCGGAAGGTGGCGCAGGAGTGGAAACGGGGGGTGGCGGAAGAGGCTTGGGCACGGGAATGTCGAGCCCGGCCATCATCGCTTCGCGTTTCTTGGCGGCCATGCGGCGCTGGAACGTCCAGTCGCTCCAGCGGGCTGAGACCCAGCCGAGAATTCCCAGAATGATGAAAACGCCGATGATGGCGGCGCCGATCTTGACATAGGTCAGGATTTTGAGGCGGGCGGGAATGTCGGGATTGCCGGGCCAGATGTTTTGTGCCGCGTCGAGGGCGGCGGAAGCTTCCTGCCATTTCAGGTGCAGGAAGAGGGTCTGGGCTTCGTCGAGCTTGCGGGTCGATTCCGCTTTCTGTTGCGCGACCTGCGTCTGGAGATCGGTGATCCATTTTTGAATCGGCACGGAAGAGGTCTTGATATTAGCACCGAGAACGGTCTCGAAATCCTTCGCGGCGAGGGCGTTTTCGAGCTTCCGGATTTCGATGAGCGGTTGGAAGCTCTCCGTGGTTTGAGCGTTGAGCGCTGCTTTTTGTTCGTTGGGTAACGAAATCGCAGCGAGGAGTCTTTGACCGAAAGTAGCGAATTGAGCGGCCTCGTGGATTTTGCCCTGCTGGATGAGCGCATTGATGTGGGCGGGAATGAGCGGTGCGCGAACGGCGAAGAAGCGGTTGGCGGCATTGTTTCCCGGCCAGATTTTTTGCGATTCGTTGAAGACCGGTTCGAGCTGGGAAATGTCGAGCGATGCGGATTGGGTGAGACTGGCGAGGATTTTTTCCTCTTCTGTGGCGCGTTCCGGAGTCAGTCGTGAGCGCAGGAGGGTGAGGGTACCGCGGGTGTTTTCGGTGGCGTTACCGGCCGGGCCGGAACCGATCCGCGCCAGTTGCGCGTCGAGAACGGTGGCGGAGGCGCGGAGGAGGAGCGGGTGGGATTCGGACTTGTCGAATTTGTCAACCTGGGGCAACAGGGTCAGCAACAGGGTGATGTCGTTGGCTTGGGAGGCGGAGTTGATCTTTTCGATCAGTGCGGTGGATTCCTCCTTCCGGCGGGTGGCGGATAGTTCGTCGGAGGTGAGCCATTGGTTGCCGATGCGGGTTTCGCCGTTGGCGACGCGGGCCGCTTCGGCCTGGAAGGATTCCTTGCGCAACTTCATTTCACCGTAGAGGGAGGATTCGGCGTATTTCTTGAGCCAGGGATCAATGAATTCCTTGATCTGCTTGCCATACCATTCGGCGGATTCGGAATTGGCGGGCAGCGTCATGGCGTAGGCGGGATCTTTTTTCGCCGCATTGTCGCGTTCGGAGCGCAGGGCCTGAACCCGTTCCCACAGATCGGTCTGCGCGGGCGTGACTTCAGTGGTGCCGGTGGTGGATCGGATGAGGATCTTGTCGCCGTTGATGCCTTCCAGACCGACGACGGTATTGGCAGGGACCGTGATGGAACCGGCTTCCTTTCCTTCGAGTACGATCTTGAAGGAGATGGGTTCTTTTAGAGTGACCTGCTTGGGCGTGTCGTAGGGGTGCTCTTTCAGGGTGGAAAGGGAATCAGGATCGGTCTCGGCGCAGACGGTGCCGAGGAGGAGCGCGCAAAGAAGCCATCGCCACTTTTTATGCATGGGAAAGAGATTAGCATTTCCCTGAGGGCCGCGTGCAAGTGTTTTTCCGTGAATAGATAGGAGGTTACCCCGGATATTTGAGGAGAGCCGGAAGGAAGTCTGCGAAAAAAGACCGTTGAGCGGGTTATCTTTTGTGGTTCTATCGCAAAAACAGTGGAATAATCAGGACGTGAGGAAACTGGGCGCCAAGCCAAAGGTCAAAGGTAAAAACGACAACTCTATGCCGTAACTATTCAAAACTTTTGCCTTCCAATGTCTTTAAAAGGATTCAGTTGCTATGGAGAAGAGTTGCCTGAGCAGGCTCCAGGCGGCGATACTTTTGAGTTTTGCGCTATGGCTTTTGACCTTTGAATTTTGACTTCGACCCTCTTTGACAATCTAATTTCCATTCCGCTGAAAATACCGAGGAACCTCTTTTATTTTATCTCCTTGTGTAAAGAGAGGGACGTGCCGATTCTTAGGGGAGAAGGTTTGTGGACGTACCGGACAGGCAATCTTAGGGAGAATCTATTATGTCGCCAGCACCTGACGAGAAGTCGTTTGTACCGGAGTTCGAGAAGCGCGTGTATGCGAAGGTCATTTGGAGGGTGATCCCGGTTATTTTCCTTTGTTACGTGGTTTCGTATCTGGATCGGGTCAATATCGGTTTTGCGAAGTTGAAGATGTTGTCCGATCTCGGTTGGTCGGACACGGTTTACGGGTTGGGCGCGGGGATTTTCTTCATCGGCTATTTTCTCTTTGAGGTGCCGAGCAACATCTTTCTCCACAAGTTTGGAGCGCGGCGCTGGATCGGGTTCATCATGGTGTTGTGGGGATTTCTCTCGGCGAGCACGATGTTTGTGAAGACGCCGCTCGAGTTTTATGTGATCCGGTTCTTTCTCGGAATCGCGGAGTCGGGATTTTTCCCCGGCGTGATTCTCTATTTTACTTATTGGTTCCCGCCGAAGATCCGCGCGCAGATCGGAGCGCTTTTTATGACGGCGATCGCGGTGTCGGGCGTGATCGGTAGTCCGATCTCGGGCTGGATCATTCAGAATTTCGAGAGCTATCACGGTCTCGCGGGCTGGCAATGGCTTTTCGTTCTGGAAGGTCTGCCATCGGTGGCGATGGGCATTGTGGTGTTGCTCTATCTGGATAATTCGATCCGCGCGGCAGCTTGGCTAAATGAGGAGGAGAAGCAACTCCTGGAAGCGCGCATTGCGGAAGGAGCGAAGGATCACGTCCATATTTCGGTGCTTCAGGTTTTCGGCAATGGCCGGGTGTGGTTCCTGAGTTTTCTCTATTTCCTCTTTATCATGGGACTCTACGGGATCAGTTTCTGGTTGCCGCAAATCATCAAGAATACGGGGATCAAGGAGGCGTTTCATATCGGCCTGTTGAGTGTGATTCCGTATGGAACGGCGACGGTCGGAATGATCGTCATCAGCAAGCTGGCCGACCGCCATGGCAAGCACCGGCTCTATTTGTCGCGCGCGGCTTACGCAGGTGCGTTGGGGTTGGTGTTGTGTGGGATTTTTGCGCACAATGTGGTGTTCGGCATGGCGGCGTTGACTCTGGCGACGGCGGGGGTGCTTTGCACAATGCCGCTATTCTGGACGTTGCCGACAGCGTTTCTCGGCGGAACGGCAGCGGCGGCGGGGATCGCGATCATCAATTCGTTCGGTAATCTCGCCGGTTTTGTCAGTCCGTATATGATCGGAGCGATCACGGATAAATTGCACAGCAGTTCGGTCGGATTGTATGTGATCGCGGGGTGTCAGATTTTACTGGGCGTCCTGGTACACGATTGCTTTTGGCGTAAGAAGAAAGCTTGATTTTCACTGCCGGAGCATTGGATTTTTGTTGAAATCGGGCGCGGGAAGTCCTTGCAGATGAGTTGGTTTACGCGGAGCTTTCATTTTTGCCCTTTTGGCACGGTTCCTTCTTTGTTATTTTGCATTGAGGGACAATGGAAAACGACGAGATATTGGTATTGTTTGAGGCGTGGGCAGCCGTGGGACTGGTCTTTGCGCTGCTCTATTGGGGGGTCTCCCGTTATTTTATTTGGCGCAAGAAGCGGTCGCTTCATGGTCGACCGTTCATGGCGGCCAGTCCCGGTACGGGCCGGTTCTTTCATTTCCCGCGCTTTGGCCGTAAGCATCGGCGGCATCGCCATCAGGGCGAGATCGTGCCGTAGGGATAAGCTCTAAGCCGTATCTATTCAAAACA
>DBTH01000063.1 GCA_002306945.1 Methylacidiphilaceae bacterium UBA1321
TCGCCGCCGATGTTGTATTCGCCAAGGACGTTGATGGAGAAGGGATTTGTCTGCTCCATGTCGAGGCGGCCAACCATGTGCTTGAATACACCGTTATTGGCGATGTGGTGACCGGCGGACTGGCTGACGCCCTTGTAGCCTTCGCAACTGAAGGCGCAGACGTTGATGCCGAGTTCCTCGCTCATCTTGCGGGCGACGGAGTGAACGTCGTCACCGATCAGACCCACCGGGCAGGTGGAGTAGATCGCGATGGCGCGGGGCTTGAAGATCGCGAAGGCTTCGCGGCAAGCCTGGGCGAGTTTCTTTTCACCGCCGAACACGATCTCTTCTTCCTGCATGTCGGTGGACATACAATATTGGAGGAAGTTGACCGCGCCCTCATGGTGGGGCTTGGCCAGGTTGCGGCGGGACAGCCAGGAGTAGAAGGCGCAGCCGATCGGGCCGTGGGTGATGTGAACGATGTCGTGAATCGGGCCGAGCACGACACCTTTGCAACCGGCGTAGGTGCAACCACGCTGGGTGATGATGCCGGGGATGGTGCGGCTGTTGGCGCCGATTTCCGGGGGTTGTTCGGGGTTGTTGGGAAGGATCTGCTTTTCGCGTTTGCGCTTGGTTTTGGCGGGATAGATCTTGAGCATTTCCTCTTTGAGGGCCTGCGCCGTGATCGTTTCACCCGTTACAGTCTTGATTTCGAATTCTTCTGACATGGTGGTTCCTCCGTGATAGGCGGTTTACTTTTCGTCGAGGGCTGCCGCTCCCCGTTCCCCTGTACGGATGCGAACCGAATCGCTCACATCTTGTACGAATATTTTCCCGTCTCCGTGATTGCCCGTTTTGTTGGTGGCGATGATGGTCTGCACCAGCTTCTCCACATGATCGTCGGGGACGATGAAGGTGAGCATGCGCTTGGGGATGAGGCGAGGGCCCTGACCCAGTTGTGCGATGGCTTCTTCGTGTCCGCTGCTGGCCGCCTGGAGGACGCGGAAATCGACTTCTCCGCGTCCCCGGCCCAGCACCTTTCTGACCGTGAAGCCGGAGATCCCCGCCGCCACGCATGCGACCTTGGTGGCGTTGATCTGCTGCATCCGGATGATGGCCGTGATTTCTTTCACTGTGTGAATCCTTTCTCGGTGGTCAGGAGGTTATTCCTTGACGCCGGTACTGATGGTGTAGGTTTCCTCAACCTTGCTGATGAAGATCTTGCCGTCGCCGAAGGCGCCTTTGCCAGCGGTGCGGGCGGCTTTGATGATCGTGCTGACAACGGCTTCCTGGTCTTCGTCCTTGACGACCACCAGGAGCATGTCCTTGGGGAGTTCATCGTAGGTGATGTCGCCGACCTTCAAGCCGCGCTGTTTGCCGCGGCCGAAGACGTCGTATTTGGTGACGGCGGGGAAACCGGCGTCGAGAAGGGCTGCCATGATTTCGTGCGATTTTTCCGGACGCACAACGGCTCGAATCATTACCATAAACTTCAGTCTTTCTGCTTTTAGAGTTTGTCTCGTTAAGGGGTGTTTCTACGAATCAGACTTCGGCCAGACCGAAATCCATGAGGAGTTTTTCGAGCTCGGGCATGGCCAGCGGCTTGGGGATGACGAACATGTCGTTGCCATCGATCGCGCGGCAGAGCGTGCGATACTCGTCAGCCTGGGTGCACTGCGGATTCCATTCGATGACCGTCTTACGGTTGATTTCAGCGCGCTGGACGTCGTTGTGGCGCGGGACGAAGTGGATCATCTGGGTGCCGAGCAATTTGGCGAACTGCTCAATCATTTCGCGTTCGTTGTCGACCTTGCGGCTGTTGCAGATCAGGCCGCCGAGGCGAACCTTGCCGGTTTGGGCGAATTTCAAGATACCCTTGGAGATGTTGTTGGCGGCGTACATGGCCATCATTTCTCCGGAACAGACGATGTAAATTTCTTCGGCCTTGTTTTCGCGGATAGGCATTGCGAATCCACCGCAGACAACGTCACCGAGGACGTCGTAGAACACGTAGTCGAGTTTTTCGCTCTCGTTGTAGGCACCGAGCTGCTCAAGCATGTTGATCGAGGTGATGATACCGCGACCGGCGCAACCGACTCCCGGCTCCGGGCCGCCCGATTCCACGCAGAGGGAACCGTGATAACCGGCGCTGCGAATATCGGCCAGATCGACGTCTTCGCCTTCTTCGCGGAGAGTGTCGAGAACGCTTCGTTGGGCCAAGCCACCGAGGAGGAGGCGGGTGGAGTCAGCCTTGGGGTCGCAACCGACCACCATGACGCGCTTTCCCATTTCTACCAGACCGGCAACAGTGTTCTGGGTCGTGGTGGACTTGCCGATGCCACCCTTGCCATAGATTGCTACTTTACGCATAATGTGAATTCCTTTCGAATCAGGGTTGAGTGCACGCCTTTGGCATTCGGGCCGCGGCGGTTGTTAAATTCTTATCTTGCACGCTTTTTCTATACGCACCGCTAATGCCAATACTTTTGAAGTGCCGTGCCAGAAGTTTCGGAGAACTCCTAATGCCTTTGTTACAAGAGCGTTAAATAATCAAAATAATCGAAGAAATTTCTAAAGCGGCAATTTTAGCCCAACTTCAATCCTACGTTCCTGTAGATTCGACCTTCTAATGACCTGTTTGGCCTACGGAAATGTAGGATGACGAATTACGGTATTTACTGCTTAAGCGTACGAATTTGGCAAAAGGTCGTGAATTTGGCGAAATGGTCAGAGAATAACCGATTTCGGTAGATGTAAAGGAATGGCAAAAGAGCTCTGACCGAAAGTTGGTATTGTAATGAATAGGGACGGTTGACGTCGTTAGATGTAGGCCTACAGAAATGTAGGATTTCCTGAAATGGTCGATTGAAATGAGGACTACAAAACCGGAGATGTCGTTAATATCCAAGCCAATAGGCGATGGCGAACTCGATAATCAGGATCAGAAATCCGATAAGAGCTATCTTCGAGACGGGGGAGTCGAGGCTAAAGTGGTACTTGCCATCGGGGCTGCGTTTTCCGTATTTGAGGGAAAGATAACCGATCGTGCCGAAGAAGAGGGCGAAGGTGAGGAAGAGTAGTCCGAAGGCAAAACCGACAAAGCTTCTTTTGGAGAAGACGGGTTGGAGATAGGCGGCGGACGGGTCTTTGGAATTATAGAAGACCGTGTGACGCGAGCCAACCGGGTAGTGGGCGATGATTCCGTGGGGATTGCGGGAGGCGATGTTGGAGGCGGGGTCGAGGCCGCTGCCGGTATAGTCATGGCCATCGACGGAGTAGGAATAGGTCAACACGGCTTCTTGACTGGAACCGTCATCGCCATGAGTGTTGTTAATTTGGGCTGAAAGAATTTTTGCGGTCGTTGTTGGCCAATTGTGGCAGGTGTAGGCGATGTAGGCCTGATAAAGCCCGTGTCCCATGACGCCGAGGGCAATGAGGATGAATCCGATGCAGAGGCACTTTGTCAAAAGGGAGATTTCCACGGGTTTTCCGGGCGGCAGCGCAGAGTTGTCAGGCAATGAATCGAATGCGGGATCCCATGTGGGGTTTCTTCCGGCGTTTTTATCCATCCAGTAGCGAATGTGTTCGCGGAGGGAGTCGGTCGAGAGCGTGGCGCTGGAGAGTTGGATGAGGAGTTCGTTTTCGGGAACGGAGGCGTTTTTGCGGGCGAGTTTCTCAAGAGCGTTCCAGCGTGTGGAGTAGGTCGATGGATCTTTGACGTGAATGACTATGTGGGGGCTATTGTCGCCGTCATAGACGTTGGCTTCAGCGATGTTGCTCCAGTAGATGATGCCGGTTTTTTCGTCGTAAGGCAGAATTCCCTCGGCGTCGACGCGCAGGATCGGGCCGCCGAAGAGTTGGATGTAGAGTTGGCGAACGGCCAACAGGGAGAACAGGAGCATGACGGTGCAGAAAATGCGAACGCTCCATTCGTCTTTTGCGATGAGTGCCCAGATGCAGATGGGCACCATGATGAGCAGCCAGAGAGCGATAAATAATGCTGCGCCACGCGAACGCGGCACGCGCAGTTCCGGCCCTGAGAAGTTGTAAGAATTGTCCGTCATTTCCCCGAGCGTCTATTTGACCGGAAAAAAGAGCGGAGGCAAGTCTGGATGAAACTGACGCGTCTAATTCTGTGGCTCGACACCGGCGAGGGCTTTGCGGAAAATCGCGGGGTCGATGACGTGTTTTTTCACGCGCAGACCCATGATGCGTTCGGTGATGCCGAGCATGCGGGCGGCCTGGGACATGTTGCCGTGGGTGGTCTTGAGTGCGTCGATGAGCATCTCGCGTTCGAGGGAGTTGAGGGCGCTGTCGAGCGTGCTGCGGGAATGGACGGCGCCGGGTTCGGCGGCTTGGAGGCTGGGCGGCAGGTGGTGGGCATGGATGGCGTCGTCGTTGCAGAGCAGGACGGCGCGCTCGATACAGTTTTCGAGTTCGCGGACGTTGCCGGGCCAGTGATAGCTCATCAGGAGATCAATGGCGGCGGTGGAGATGCGGCGAACTTTCTTGCCAGCGGAGTCGCTGTATTTCTCAATGAAATGATCGGCGAGCTGGAGGATGTCGGATTTGCGTTCGCGCAGGGGTGGGACGTAGATGGGGAAGACGTTGAGGCGGTAGTACAAGTCCATGCGGAACTTGTTTTGTTCGATGAGTTGTTCGAGGTTGCGGCTGGTGGCGGCGATGACGCGGACGTCGCATTGGATGGGCGTCTGGTTTCCGACCCGCTCGAATTCGCGTTCCTGGAGGACGCGCAGGAGTTTGACCTGGGTGGTGGGGGAGATGTCGCCGATTTCGTCGAGGAAGATGGTGCCGCCGTTGGCGATTTCGAAGCGACCCTTGCGCATGGCGATGGCTCCGGTGAAGGCGCCCTTCTCGTGGCCGAAGAGTTCGCTTTCAATGATGGAGTCGGGCAGGGCGGCGCAATTTACTTTGACGAAGGCGCGGCCCTTGCGGGCGCTGGCGAGGTGGACGGCATTGGCGACGAGTTCCTTGCCGACGCCGCTTTCCCCGCGGATGAGGACGGTGGTGTTGGCGCTGGAGGAAACCTGTTCGATGTGCAGATAGACCGAGCGCATCGCGCTGGAACTGCCGATCATGTTGGCCGGTTTGAACTGGTTCTTGATCTGTTCCTGAAGGCGTTCGTTTTCCTTGCGCAGGGTCTGGATGCGTTCCTGGGCGGATTGACGGACGATAACGGCCTGGGCGATGACCGAGGCGATGAGGGTCAACAGGCGCAGATCGTCGTCGGTGCGTTCACCGCGAACGATGATGCGTTCGACGCTGAGGGTGCCGCGAACTTCCTGGCCAAGACGAATGGGGACGCAGAAAAAGGCGGCGGAATATTCATCACCGTGGTTGAGTTCGGTGACGGTGGGTTTGCGGCCGCGGAAATGTTCGTCCTGGGCGATATTGGTGATGACAATCGGTTTGCCGGTTTCCCCGACCATGCCGATGATGCCTTCGCCGAGTTTGGGATGACCCTTGGAGGATTCTTCCTCGGGAGTCAAACCGTAGGATTCCTCAATGGTCAGCTCGGAGGTTTCGCGGTTGATGATGTTGATGATGCCGCGATGGGCGTTGATGCCGGTGCAAATCTTTTCGAGAATGGGGCGGATGTTCTCGTGAATGTCGAGAGTGCCGCCGACGAGTTGGGAGATTTCAAATAGAAGCGCCAGGTCGCGGATGATGCGACACGCGCCCGAGTCAGAAACCTGGAGCTCCGCATCGAGCGGAGTTCCTTCAAAATGCGCGCACCCGGCATTAACGCACCCGTTGCCTTCTTCGGTCATACTTCTTGGTTCCTACAATCCGGAAGCACTACATTCCGGTAACATTTCTAGGGGTTACTTACTAGTAACCCGCTATGAACCAAGCAGCAATTATTCCATTATTAGGCTTTTGGCATTTGTATTAGTCTATTTTTTAATGGATGGAATTAAGTAATAATTCAGCCGGTATTTTCCGGCGGCAATCCGGTAAGGTTCGCGGGTGTCGGGGCCGCAACTGGCTGTTCCAAGGCCGCGCTGGTGGTAGTCGAGGCTGAGAATGACTTCTTCGCGCGGTTTGAGGTCGTAGGTATGTTTGGCGGCGAAGAGATCGGCTGCTGTGAAGTGGCTTGCGGTGAATTCAAGCAATTCCCCGGCAACGAATTGCAGCCCGAGTTTGTCGGCGTTTTCGAGACTCAGCCAGCGGACATCGGTATGGTTGCCGTGTTCCTGGGGGAGAATATAGGGAATGTATTGGCCGGTAACGGTGCTTTCGTAGAGGTCGACGATGGCGGCGCGTTTGCGGTCCCGGTAATTTTCGAACGGCCCGCGCCCGAACCACTTAAGTTGTTCCAGGCCTGGTTTGAGGGTCAGAACAACGCCGAGGCGGGGCGGGTCAGCGATGGCCTTGTCGAGGGTGAAGACGTTTTCGGCCAGAATCCGGCCATTGGGTTGGATGGTATAAGTGTGTTGATGACGGACGGCGTGGCTGGAAGCGGTGCAGGCGGCAACGTTTTCCAACTGAAGCGTAATGCTACCGTTTTTGTTGCTGCGGACATTGACCGAGACGGGTTTGAGCGAGACCTGGTTGAGTCCGGCTTTGAGCCAGCGACCGAGGGGTTTGTTGTCCTGACCGCTCCAACCCTTGATGCCGTCGTTATCGGTGGCACCGCGCCAGAGTTGGAGTTGCGGGCCGCTGACGATGAGGTCGCGTCCCTGCCAGCGCAAGGTTTCGATCTGCGCGTTGGTCTTGGAGACGACGAGTTCGAGTGAATCGTTGGCGATGGTCAACCGGGTGTCGTTCTGCTTCAACGCGAGAGGTTGAACGGGGGTGGGCAGGGTTGCGATCTTGGCGGTGGGCTTGGTCTTGAGCTTGAGGGGAAGTTGATCCCAGCCGAGGACGTGACCGGCGCTGCACCAGGAGGTGTCAGCGGCGGCGGTGTAACGGAAGTTGAGAAAAGCTTCCTGTCCTTTTTCGATCACAATGGACGGAAGTTTGAGTTTGATTTTTTCGATGGCCTGCGGCGCGGCCTTGAGAGTGGGCAGTTTGCCCTTGGCCTTGAGGATGCCGTTGACCTTGAGTTCCCAATCGACGCGAATCCATTTGGAGGAAACGAAGTCGCGCTTGTTTTTGACTTCGAGCGTGCCGGTCTTCTCGTTGTAGCGAAGGGTCTTGAGGGGTTGCGCCAGGTGCTTGAACTCGTTGAGGCCGGGATGCGGGGTGCGGTCGGGCCAGACGAGGCCGTCGCAAACGAAGTTGAGATCGTTGGGCTTATCGCCGAAATCGCCGCCGTAGGCCCAGAATTCCTTTCCGTCCTTGGTCTTTTGCTTGATGCCGTGATCGAGCCATTCCCAGATGAAACCGCCCTGAAGGCCGGGGATTTTTTCGAAGAGGTCGTAGTAATCGCCGAGGCCGCCGTTGCTGTTGCCCATGGCGTGCGAATATTCGCACATGATGAGCGGACGGCGCTTGTCGGGATTCTTCGGATTGGCCCATTCGAGAAGATGTTCCAGTTGGGCGTACATGGGGCAGACGATGTCGGTGGCGTGGTGGCCCATGTTGTAACGGAAATTGGTCGGCTGGTTCTTTTCGTCGATGCCCTGAACCCAAATGGCGGGTTCGTAGTGGAGGGGACGGCTCGCATCGCGTCCGCGAACCCAACCGGCCATGCCGTCCTGATTGGCGCCGTAACCGGTTTCGTTGCCGAGTGACCAGAGGATGATGGCGGGGTGATTCTTGTCGCGTTCGACCATGCGGACGGCTCGTTCGAGGAAGGGGCCGGCCCAGCGGGGATCTTTGCCGAGTTGACCGTAGAAGGCGTGGGCTTCGAGATTGGCCTCGTCGATGAGGTAGAGGCCGAGTTCGTCGCAGGTGTCGAGCCAATAGGGATCGTTGGGGTAGTGCGAAGTGCGGACGGCGTTGATATTGTGGCGCTTCATCGTCAGCGCGTCGAGGCGGATGGTTTCGCGGTCGAGCGCCTTGCCCTTGGTGTCGTGGTGGTCGTGGCGGTTGACTCCGTGGATGAGCACGCGCTTGCCGTTGATGAGGAGTGAGCGGTCGCGAACTTCAACGGAGCGGAAGCCGATGCGGGTGGCGGTGACGTCGACGGTCTGGCCCTTGGGATTTTTCAGCGTGACGAGGAGCTTGTAGAGATTGGGTTCTTCAGCGGACCAGAGGAGCGGTTTTTTGACCGGTTCGCTGAACTTGGCCAGCGTCCGGTTGGGAGCGCCGGTCCAGCCGCTGAAAGCGAATGGTCTGGAAACCGGCTTGGCGAAGACGTTTTTCCCGGACGGGGAGACGAGTTGGATTTCGGCCTGCCAACCGTCTTCGACGGCGGTTCCGGGGAAGGCGATGCGTACGTCGAGATTGAGGCGTCCGTTGATGTAGTTGTTTTCGAGATTGCCGACGGCGAAGACGTCAGCGATGTGGACTTTGGGAGTGGAGTAAAGGTAGACCTCGCGGTGCAGGCCGCCCATCCACCATTGATCCTGATCTTCGATGAAGGTCGCATCGGACCATTTCACGACGATAGCGGTGAGGAGATTTTTGGCTCCGGCTTTGATGTAGGGAGTGAGATCAAACTCGGAGGGCAGGCGGCAATCCTTGCTCAGGCCGACGGGTTGGCCGTTGACGTAGACGTAGAGGACGCTTTCGGCTCCGCCGAAATGAACGACGATGCGGCGGTCGTTCCAGGTGGCGGGAACGGTGAATTCGGTCGAGTAAATGCCGGTGGGGTTCTTCTCAGGGACAAAGGGAGGTTCCTCGGGGAAGGGCATTTGAACGTTCGTGTAATGCGGGTAACCGTAACCCTGCAAGGTCCAGTTGCCGGGGACGGTGACCTGATCCCAGTTGGAACGGTCGGTGCTGGTGGCAATGTCGGCGGGGACGACGTCTTCGGGACGTTCGGCCATTTTGAAACGCCATTGACCATCGAGGAGTTGGAAATAGGGCGACTGATTGCGGTCGAGCGAGGTGGCTTCCTTGAGCGAAGCGAAGGGGTAAGCCGTGGCGCGCATGGGGAGGCGGTTGACGGAGATACACTCGGGGGAGATCCAGGACTTGGCGGAACCAATGAAGAGAAGATCCATGATAGAAATGTAATAACAGCAATAGGGGTAAATTCAAGCAAAAATAAAGTGTTTATTAAATAGTAAAACAGTTTTACAAAAATAAAAATATTGAAACCAATGAGTTGTGCAATCGCGGAGGGCGCGGTGTTTTTTTAGATGGCAGACAGATACTGCCGCAGCCGGGTGGAATAATCGAGTTGTTCGAGATAGCGGGAGGCGGTCCGAAAGGATTGCTCGGAGAGCTGCTCGCCGAACTTCCGCAGATCGGTGATCAGGGCGATATTAGCCGCAATGGCGGGGGCATCCGCGATGGGACTGAGGAGGGCGTTCTCCTTGTGTTTGAGCAGATCGATGCCGCTGTCGGTGGCGGTGACGACGGGGATTAATCCCTCGGCCATCGCTTCCATGAGGCTGACGCTGGCGCCTTCGAATTCGGAGATCTGGAGGAAGATGTCGTGACTGTGGAGCAGTTCGTTCATTTCCCACGGGGGCCGGGCTTCGAGAAAAGAATGGGGCACGTGTTTGCCGTGGGAGAAGGCTTCCTTGAGCTTGTCCGCATCCGGGCCGTCGCCGACGACGGTCAATTCGGCGGGGGTATTGGCGTGAGCGAGACAGCGGCTGATTTCGGGCAGATCGAGAACCCGTTTTTGAACCTGGAGCAGGCGACCGTTGAAAAGGACGCGCAGCGGGCGCAGGGATTGCCAATCGCGGACGGGGGGCGCTTGCGGGACGGGAATATTCCAGGCGGGCAGAGAGGGGATCGTTCCGGCGCGGTGGGGAAGGAGTCTTTCGAGTTTTAGCTGGCAGACGGGGCTGACGGCGATGATGCCCTTGAGCTTCGAATCGAGCCGCTGGAGGTTTGAGTAATAGTAATCCTGGTCGCTGTGGCAAATTCCGACCAGTTTCAACCGGCTTGCCATGCCGGGACTGAGTTCCTCGACGAGATCGACGTATGGGTAGGCGTGATTGATGAGGTGAATGGCGGTCTTGTTCTTTTTGAGAAAGGCGAGGAACTCCTGCGCGGAGCGGATGCGCATGTCGTAAAAGGCGCTGGCGTCGCAAACCTGGGCGAAACGGAAGGGCTGGATTTCGAGACTGACAAGCGTGAGCCGAATGCCGTCGGCGGGTAACTGCTTTTTAAGGCGCCACATCCACGAGAAAATGCCGCTGATGGCGGTGCCTTCGGTATGCCAGACGACGAGGTGCAGAGGGGGATGGGAACTCGGTGTGCTCATAGGGACGAATCGGGCTATCAATGAAACGGATCGGTCCTTTGGGGGCAAAACTTTACCGGGATCGGAAAACCGAAGAGTGTTAATTAGGTGATTTCTAAAATGAGTCTACTAAAGTAATCGGCCTTTGACTCCGATTACTCTTCTACATATGGGAGGCAGAATCTGCATCGTTACCCCGGATATAGTTGGGCCGATGAAAAATGGGGGGATCGGCACGCATTGCTATTGGCTGGCGCGTTTTCTGGCAAAAAGCGGGTACGCGGTGAGCGTTCTCTACACAGGTCCGTTTCAATTTGGCACCTACAAGGAAGTCCAAGTCTTTTACGCTAAAGACAAGATCGAGTTTTTCTCGCTTTCAGAAATACCCAAGCCCAAATATCAGTACTACGGCATCGAGTATCAGGGAGAGGTTTCCGAGCGGGTCTATCATTTCCTTAAGGACAGATCGTTTGACGTCATCCATTTTCAGGACTGGCAGGGTAATAGCTTTGCCTCTATTCAAGCGAAAGAAACGGGTGTCGCTTTTGAATGGACGGAACTTGTCGTAGGAGTCCATTCCCCCTCGCTATGGGAGCGCGAAGGCATGCAAATCTGGGCCGCGTCACCGATTACCGAATGCCGGTTGGATTACATGGAGAAGTATGCCATTGAGCATGCCGACCGCGTGTGGTCACCGTCACAAGCCATGCTGGATTGGCTCGCGTCGAAACGTATTGTCCCGAAGAACAAAGCGCGGATCATTCGTTACCTGATTCATTTTGATAATTTGGTACCACAGACTCTGCCCGGCAATGTCGCGAAAGATATTTCCCACCTGGTTTTCTTTGGCCGCCTGGAAACGCGAAAAGGCTTTGAGCTGTTTGTAAATGCCATCAACAAACTCCTTAAATTCCACCCCGTCCACGACATCAAACGCATTACTTTCCTGGGCAAGATTGGCAAAGTGCAGAACAATGCCAACGCTCTTTATTACCTCAAGCAAACCGCGGAAGATTGGAAGACTCATGGTATTGAGAGCAAGGTGATAGATAATTTTGATGCCTTTCAGGCCATCCGTTACATTCAGAAGACAGGCGCAATAGCCATTATCCCGTCGCTGTTGGATAACTATCCATACACGGTTCTCGAGTGCATCGAAAACCGGATCCCCTGCCTTGCCTCTTCTGTTGGAGGCATCCCGGAAATGATCCATGCCGAGTGCACGTTTAAGCCCACCGTGGATTCTCTTCGTGAAGCGCTTCAGGAGCGACGGACGCGTATCGAGAAAATGGGGAGCACTTATTCCAACGAACAAGTCCAGCAGGATTGGCTGTCCTATTCGGCCGAACTTATCGCGGGACAGGAGAAAATCGTCCATTCGGAAAGTACTCCGCGAGTGTCGATCTGTGTTGCCTACTACAATTACGGCAAATATCTGCCCCAGCTTCTGGATTCGCTGAAAAAAAACGACTATCGCAATTTTGAGGTGATTGTCGTCAACGACGGAAGTACTGACTCTTCTTCCATACAGGTATTCAAGCAGCAGGAACAACAGTTTTCCCATTATGGATGGAAATTCATCAGTCAGGAAAATCAGGGGATAGGGGCGACGCGCAATTTTGCCGCCAGCCAGGCAGAGGGCGAATACCTCATTTTCATGGATGCTGACAATGTGGCCACGCCCCGGATGATCTCCACGTTTGTCCGGGCCATCCAGAAGCGCGGGGCTGACGCGCTTACCTGCATGGCCACTGTTTTCCGGGGAGATGGTTATCCGGATTCCAAAACGGAAGTCTTTTATCTCTACCGGCCGCTTGGGCCTGTGCTCGAAATGGCCATGCTGGAAAATGTCTTTGGTGACGCCAATTCCATTATGACCAAGAAGGCATTCGATGCGATTGGAGGGTTTGGAACAGATCGTTCGACGAGCTACGAGGATTGGGAACTTTTCGCGTCTCTGGTTCTTGAAGGCTTTACACTGGACGTCATACCCGAGAGACTTTTCTA
>DBTH01000283.1 GCA_002306945.1 Methylacidiphilaceae bacterium UBA1321
CGGCTTTGCCGGAGGTTTCTGACTCTCTTTTTGCCTTTCATCATTCCAACTCGATGAACTCGAACGGGAGCATGACATCGAGGCTGAAGTCGATGCCGCTGTCGTGCATGTCTTCGTCGTCAGGCTTGTAGTACCACTTGACCTGGATGTTGCCTTTTTGCGAGTGGTGTTTTTCCATCGACTCGAACAGGTTCAGAAGGCATTTGGAGGAGCTTGTGTTGAAGTAGTCGAGTTTGAAAATCAGGGTCAGCGGGCCGTCGGTTCGCTGGAGGTAATCCTCGATTCCGGTCTGAATCCGGGAGTAGAAGGGCAGGGAATCTTCCGGGTAGGACTGGCCGGAAAATTCGAGCGTGCCGAGGGTTTCATCGAAAAGAACATCCGGTGTGGAGGTGGTGGCTTCGATGTGGTGGTTCATGGTTTTGAGGGGATGGAGGGGTTGAGTGGTTTCGCAACCAGAAGACGGATTAATTCGAATAGTTGTGCCGTGGAAGCTTGGTGGAAATGGAGTAGTAGTAGAGATTGTCGTCGGCGGGGACGAATTGCGTGACCAGCGGATTTCTGGATTTGCGGGCGATCTCGACCAGGCCGAGTCCGGCGCCTTTGGAGTCGGGGTGGGGAGTGCCGTTGTGCCGTTGTTTGAGATAATATTCGCGGAGTTGCTCCGGGTTGAGCTTGTTGATCATGGCGCAGTGATTTTCGAGGAACTGTTTTTGCCGTTCGTTGACGAGGTTGCTGCATTCCACTTCGTAGGTGGAGGTGGTTTCCTGGACAAGAACAGTGCCGGTGCCGACGTGTGATCCGGAATTGAGTTCCCGCTCCTGAGAATAGTGGAGGATGTTCTGCGCCATCTCGACGAGGACGGAGAAGAGCCGTTTTTTAGAATGATCTTCGATTGTCTCGTCCTGATTGAGATCAAGCAAACCGCCGATGCGAATGAGGGTGTTTTGGGAAATGGCTCCCTTGAACAGGAGCATTTGCCTGCTGGGGCTGGCGTGCGGGTGGAGTCGCTGGAGTGCCGGAGCGCGCTTTTCGGTGGGGAGTGGGGGAGGGGTGCTCATGGGGGTTGGTGGTGTGTTAGATGCCATGCCATTCCACACCGATGAGGGTGATGTCATCGCGTTGAACCTGGCCGGACTGGTGTTGGAGGAGGACTGTTTCGAGGCGCTGTTTCTTTTCCTTGAGGGGAAGTTTTTGAATTTCCTGGAAGATCTGCTTGAGCCGGGTGGTGCCGAATTTTTCGTTATCCGGGGCGTTCTGGTCGGCATAGCCGTCGGTGGTGAGGTAGAAGGTTTGGCCGGGTTGGAGGGGAACTTCCCGGATCGAATACGTGCGGGAGGTTTCGCGCTGGATGCCGCCAACGCTTGAGTGATCGCCCTTGAAGACAAGCGGTTCACCCTCTCCGGTGGTGATGTAGAGGGGACGCTTGGCTCCGCTGAAGTAGAGCTTGTTTTGATGCGGGTCAATGACGCAGAGGCAGACGTCCATGCCGTCGCGACCGCTGTTGCCTTCGCTGCTTTGGTTGAGGCTGCGGCGGACGCTGTCGTTGAGGCAGGTGAGGATCTGGTTGGGTTCGCGGATGCGGCGGGCGGTGACGATGTCGTCGAGGAGATTGTGACCGATGAGGGCCATGAACGCGCCGGGGACGCCGTGGCCGGTGCAATCGACGGCGGCGATGAAGATGCGTTCCTGAAATTCGGTGACGTAGAAGAAATCGCCGGAGACGATGTCGCGCGGTTTGAAGATGAGGAAGACTTCGAGGCCCCATTTGTCGAGGCAGCCGGGGTCGCGCAACATCGATTTCTGGATGCGCTGCGCGTAGAAAATGCTGTCGAGGATTTCGCGGTTTTTTCGCTTGAGCATGCTTTGTTGGCGCTCGCTGCGCTGGGTCGCCTTGTGGAGGAGTTGGGATTGGGCAATGATGAGGGTGTGGAAGTCGATAATTTTGTAACCCGAGCGATCCTCGACAATAAGTGGTTCGTAGACGTGGTCGGAGGGTCGTTCGAGGCAGCGGGACACGGCTTCGCTGACGCGGCAATGAGTGGGCAGGACGAGCGTTTTGACCTTGGAATGCTCCAGCATCAGCGAGATGGGCCGGGGATGATAGATAGCCAGTCCGTTTTTCTGGCTCAACATCTGGAAGAAAGTGTTGCGGGAAATCGCGCCGCGCAATTGCTGGTGTTGGAGGATGAGAACGGCGGGCAATTTCGGGTTGTCGAGAAAAGTCTGGTGAATCAATTCGGCCGGGGTGGTGTCGGCGAAGAAGTCAGTGAAGCCGATGAGTTCGCCCAGGCGCAGATCGTTGATGTCGATCTCCGTCTGGCGCAGCGACTGATTGGGCGCTATTTCCAAATCTGCGACGTTCATAATACCAGGCCCGTATTCGCCTCTGGTTGTCATTCATCCGGATGGTTCATTTTCCGATGAAGCATCCAATACCGAAAGAGACTTCATTCCGGCCATTGTCTCTTTCGACCGAAGAGTGGACTCATTAAGGATTAGTTTAGCTACTTTTGTTTCAATGAGGTTAAATATTAAGCAAATCCTTTGATTTTATGATGTTAAAACGATCTACAAATGGGCTGAAATGCGTTACGCTTTGGCCACATATGAGGGAACTTTTAGGGTTGATGGGCTGGGTTTCGGTTTTTCTGCTGGCAACTCTGTTTCAAGTGGGCGCAGATGCGATTGGTGACGCGCAAAAACAGATTGAAGTTCAATTACCAGTCTTGCAAAAAGTGATAGAGGGTCTGGAGCCCAAGGCTGTTGTCTCTATAAAAGGAGGTAGCTTGTGGGTGGTGGAGGAGGGCGTGGAATCGGAACGTTTTTGTTACGAGTTTCATCCTGAAGGTGGGCCTTATGAAGGAGGACAAGTACGTGGGGCTCGCCCGATGTTTTTCCCTGCGGCATCAAATGATAAGCACAGCGTTTTTTTAATGGCGCATGAAAAGAAAGAGAGGATCGCCGCAAGCTTGATCAGTATTCCTGATGAAAAAATTCACGTTCAAGTGGATGTGAGTTGGGGAGTGGCGATTTCAGGAGATCGACTTCAACGTCTTTACGATCTTATTTTGAAGGAGGCAGGTTCCTTCGCTTCTGGAAGGACGCTGTTTAAGGCGGTCGTATTGAGTGCAAATCCCCGTTCTCTCGACAGTCGGGGAGCTATTTATAATTCAAATACCCCGCCGTCTTATGACATGGGTTATGTCTTAAAAATGAATCCGTAGGGATTCTGCCGAGCGCTGATCTGTAGAGTTGCCAAGCGCGGGAGCATTTGCGATAAAGCACGGCTTGTTTACTCTATTTAAGACAGATACGGAAAGTGCGGCGCGACGCGGCCTGTTGAAAACTTCCCATGGGGAGATTCAAACTCCCGAGTACATGCCCGTTGGCACGCAGGCTTCGGTCAAGGCGGTGGCTCCGCGCGATCTGGACAGCGCAGGCACGCAGATCATACTAGGCAATACTTACCATCTGTTTTTGCGGCCCGGAATGGAAACGATGCGGGAATTGGGCGGCTTGCACCAATTCATGAACTGGCACAAGCCGATCCTGACCGACAGCGGTGGGTTCCAGGTTTTCAGTCTGGCCAAACTCAACGAAATTACTCCGGACGGCGTCTGGTTCCGTTCGCATCTGGACGGGGCGAAGTTTTTCCTCGGGCCGCGCGAATCGATTCGCACACAACGCAATATCGGCTCCGACATCCTGATGGCTTTCGACGATTGCCCGCCTTGGCCTGCGGAAGAAGCGGCGGTGCAGAGTGCGGTGGAGCGGACGCTCAATTGGGCTGTGAAATCCAAACGCGCGCTGGAGGAAGCCCGCACCGATGGATGTTTCGCACCGACGGCCCAACAAGCCCTTTTCGGCATTGTGCAAGGGTCGAATTATCCGCACTTGCGACAGCATTGCGCTGAGGAATTGGTCAAGATTGGTTTTGACGGTTACGCCATTGGCGGAGTCAGCGTTGGGGAGCCCGAACCGGAGATGATGGCAGCGGTTGAAGCGACCACGCCGCATCTGCCGACCGACCATGTCCGCTACGCGATGGGATTGGGGCAACCCCATCAGATTGTGGAACTTGTGGCGCGAGGAGTCGATATATTCGACTGTGTCCTGCCGACCCGTGCCGCACGGCATGCAACGGCCTATACGTGGGAGGGAACTCTCAACCTCCGGGGGGCGGTTTACCGCAACGATACCCGGCCAATTGTGGAGGGTTGCACGTGTTATGCTTGTCAAAACTTTACCCGCGCCTATATACGACATTTATTCAAGGCAGGGGAAATTCTCGCATTGTCCCTATTGAGTCTGCATAATGTGCACTTCTACTTGGACTTAATGCGGGAGATTCGTCGTTCTCTGGAAGCAGACCGCTTCGGAGAATTCCGCCGTGAGTTTAAACAACGATATAAAACCAGCAAGGATAGTAAGGAATAACCCATGATTGCAGATCTTCTAGTCGCCAGCACGTCTCTAATCGCTCAAGCCGCCGATGCCTCCAACGGCCAGCAAGCGCCTGGCTGGACTCAAATTGTACCGTTCATTTTCATCATCGGTTTCTTTTATTTTATTTTGATCCGTCCGCAGATGAAGGCCAAGAAGGAGCAGGAAACACTGATCTCCTCCATCAAGACCGGCGACAAGGTCATCACCAGTTCCGGTATTCTCGGCAACATCGCCAACGTCAAGGACAAGACCGTCATCGTCAAGATTGCCGATAATGTCAAAATCGAATTGCTCAAGTCACACGTCACCACGGTGATTAAGGACGACGCGCCCGCGAGCTAAACTTTCACCCTTTATCCTCCGACTTCCATGGCTCTCTATACGCTCTACCTGACGTTTTTTTCATCTCTGGCCTTTCTGGCGTTCCTGATCTGGTATCTGGCCTCGCCGGACATCCACACGCGCCGCATCGCCGGTCTGGCCTCGATCATCGCCGCTTTGGTGACCTGTTTGCTCTCGATGTATCCGTTGTCCAAGACCATCAAGCTCGGCCTCGACCTCAAGGGCGGCACGTCGTTCCTGATCGAAATGCAGGGCACGCCCAGTCCCTCCGCAGTTGACCAGGCCATCGGCGTCATCCGCAAGCGTATGGACAGTCTCGGCACAAAGGAACTCGTCATCCAGTCGGTTAGCTCCAACCGCATCAATGTCCAGATTCCTGGACTTGGCGAAGGCGACCGCGAGGAAGCTTCCCGCCAGCTCTCTCGCGTGGCGAAACTCGAATTCCGCCTCGTTCACCCCGACAACGCTTCGCTGGTTCAGCAATATCTGGCCAACGGCAACAAGCTTCCGGTTGAAGCAGCTCTCGAATACGAAGTATTGCCGATCAAGGAACGCGCTCGCGACGGCAAGGAAACTACTCATCTGATCGTCGTTCGGCGCATGGCCGAAATGTCCGGCAAACATGTCGCCCGCGCTTTCCGTAACGTGGACGAACTCGGTTTGCCGGTAGTCGTTTTGCACTTCGATTCCGAAGGCGCAAAGCAATTCGCCGCCGTGACCGAAGCCAATGTTGGACATCAACTCGCCATCGTTCTCGATAACGAAGTCAAGAGCGCCCCGAACATCAAGCAGCGCATTGGCGAAGGTCAGGCCACCATTTCCGGCGGCAACATGACCCTGGCCGAGGCTGAGGAACTCGCCAGCGTTCTGGAAAATCCCCTCGAAACGCCCGTTTCGATCAAGGAAATCCGAGGTGTCGATCCGACGCTGGGCCGCGACTCCATCGACAGCGGTCGCCGTGCTGCGGTCTATGCGCTCGTTGGCGTCTGCGGATTCATGTTGATTTATTACCGTCTGGCGGGAGCCATCTCGGTCATCTCGCTCTTTGTCAATCTCGTGATCCTGCTGGGCCTGATGGCGCAGTTCCACTTCACGCTCAGCTTGCCGGGTATTGCCGGTATCGTGTTGACCATCGGTATGGCGGTCGATGCGAACGTGCTCATCTACGAGCGACTGCGAGACGAACTGCTCCTGAAGAAACCGTTGCATACGGCTATCGATCTCGGTTTCAATCGCGCCTTCAGCGCCATCTTCGACTCGAACATCACCACGATGATTCCTGCGGTGGTGTTGATGTTCCTCGGCACCGGCCCGCTCCGCGGATTTGCCGTCACGCTGACTCTCGGTATCATCGCCAATCTGTTTGCGGCACTGGTCGTCACCCGTAATTGCTTCGACTGGCTACTGACCCTCAACAAGATTCAGGACGTCACGATGCTGCGGTTCCTCCACAACCCGAAGTTCGACTTCCTGCGTTTCCGTCATGTGGGCGTCGTGCTCTCGGTAGTCTTCCTGTTCGTGGGGGCGATTGCCTTCCACACCAAGGGCGACAAGCTCATGGGCGTCGACTTCCGCGGCGGCGATGCGTTGACGATGAAGTATGAAGTCATGACGCCGATGGAACAGGTTCGCTCCACGCTGGAAAAGGCGGGCGTCGAAGTCAGCATGCTCCAGTATTCCCCTGAGGCTCACGTGCTTTTGGTTCAGACTCCCGAAGGCCAGGGAACCAAGGTCGAGGAAGTTCTCAAGAGTTCTTTCCCCGAATCGAAGTTCACCCATGGCGGTCTGGATCGCGTCGGTCCCTCGGTCGGCAAGGAATTGAAACAGCGCGCCATCACGGCCCTATCCCTCGGCTTGCTTGGCATTCTGATCTATACGGCGTTCCGGTTCGAATGGACCTACGCGGTGGCTGCGGCCATCGGTCAGTTGCACGACGTCCTGATCGCGCTCTCGTTCATGGCGATCTTCAACCGCGAATTGACCCTCACCCTGGTCGGCGCGTTCCTGACCATCGCCGGTTACTCGATCAACGACAAGATCGTCGTCTTCGACCGTATCCGGGAAGGCGCGCATCTGAAGGAGAAGGGGACGTTCTACGAGGTCATCAACCGAAGCTTGAACCTGACCCTGGCTCGTACCTTGTTGACGGGCGGCACGACCCTGATCGCGACCTTCATGCTGATTAGCTTCGGCGGCCCGGTCATTCACGATTTCAGCGTTGCCATGCTGATCGGTATTTTGTCCGGCATCTACTCCTCGCACTTCATCTCGCCTCCGCTCGCCTGGTGGCTGGATGATTACAAGGAAAAGCGCGCCGGTCGCATCGGCCACAAGGCTCCCAGCCCGGCCTGATGTTGTAGAAAATTATTTCGAATGATCGATTCCTTCGTTGTCTGGCGAAAGGCCGGGCAACGAAGGCGTCGTTTTTAGATCAGGATAACCAACTGTTGCGATCACCCGGTAAGCCATGACTGAAATCCTCACACCCCGTCCGTCCAGGCTTAGTTTTCTGGGCAAACGGTGGAGTGTGCTCGGAAGTGGCGACGAGGCGGCGCGGTTAGCGGCGGCGTTGCAGGTTCCGCCGATTGTCGGGACATTGCTTTGGCAACGGGGATTCCGCGATCCCCAGGAAGCGCACCAATTCCTCGAACCGCGCCTCCAATCCCTCGGCGATCCGTTTGAACTGACCGATTTGAAGAAAGCCGCCGAACGGCTCTGGCAGGCGATCGAACGCCGCGAGAAGATCGCCATCTACGGCGATTACGACGTCGACGGCATCAGCGGTACCGCCATGCTCGTGCGGGCGCTGCGGACGCTTGGCGCGGACGTTGTGTATTATTGTCCCCATCGTTTGACCGAAGGGTATGGCGTGTCCACGGCCGGCGTGGAACAGATCGCGGCCGGCGGCGCCACGCTCCTCATCACCGTTGATTGCGGCATCACCGCCATCGAGGAGATCGCTTTTGCCGCGCGTCACCATATCGACTGCATCGTGACGGACCACCATGAGCCCAAAGACGCGCTTCCGCCGGCCAGCGCCCTGCTCGATCCAAAATGCGGGGGATGTTCCTATCCCGACAAGAACCTTGCCGGCGTCGGCGTCGTCATGAAGCTCTGCCAGGCGCTCGGCCAAAAAACCGGCGCCGGCGCTTCGCTTTGGGAACCCTATCTCGACCTCGTCGCGCTCGGCACGGCCGCCGACATCGTTCCGCTTGTCGGCGAAAACAGGATCATCACCTACTTTGGATTCAAACGGATGCACGCGACGAAGAATCCCGGACTCGCGCACCTCATCGAACTGCAGGGACTTTCGGGCAAATCATTTTCCACGCGCGATGTGGTGTTTCAACTCGCGCCATGCATCAATGCCGTGGGCAGGATAGGCGATCCGCGGCGCGGCGTCGAGTTGTTCCTGACAAACGACGATACCATCGCGCACGCGTACGCGGAAGAACTGCGGACGGCCAATTTCGAACGCCGCGCCATCGACAACGGCGTCTGGACCGAAGCATGCGCATGGGCCGAAGCCAACTGCTCTTCCGAAAGGGATTTCGCGGTCGTTGCGGGCAATACCGGCTGGCATGCGGGAGTGATCGGCATCGTCGCCTCAAAACTGGTCGACCGGTTTCACCGTCCAGCGATCCTCTTTTCCATGGGTCAGGACGGCATGGCGCGGGGTTCCGGCCGCAGCATTCCCGCGGTCCCGCTCCTCGATACGCTTTCAGAGTGCGCCGATCTGCTCGAAAGTTACGGCGGTCATTCGGCCGCCGCCGGTATGAACATTAAAAACGCCTCGATCGGCGAATTCCGCAAGCGGTTCAACGAGGCGGTGCGAAAACGGGTATCGGCCGACGACCTGGCGCCGCAGGTCATCGCGGACGCCGAAGTCTCGCTTTCCGGCTGCTCCGGGAAGCTCTTCTCCCTGCTCAATTCGATGGAGCCGTTCGGCCCGGGCAACATGAGGCCCGTGCTGTACTGCAGGAACCTGACGCATCGCGCCACGCCGCGCATCGTGGGAGACCGGCACATTAAAATGTCCGTATGCGGCGACGGGCAGGTCATGGACGCGATCGCGTTCAACTTCGGAACAAGGCTGAGCGAGCTCAGAGGGGCGCCGAACGTTTCGCTCGCCTTTTCACTTGACGAAAACGAATGGAACGGCAGGAAGACCCTTCAGATGAACGTAAAGGGGATCGCCCTATGAAAATGTGGGATGGACGTTTCAACAAGCCCTCCGACCGGCTCATGGAAGCGTTTCACAACTCGCTTCCCTTCGACAAGACCCTTCTCGATGAGGACATCGCCGGCAGCGCGGCATGGTCGCGCGCGCTGAAATCCGCCGGCATCCTGAGCGCCGGGGAGCTGGCGAAAATCGAAAAGGGGCTCCGCCGCATCGCGGAAGCGGGCGGAAAAAACGCCCTCGCTTTCCTCCCGGCCGACGAGGACATCCACATGGCCGTGGAGCGGCTGCTCACCGATAAAATCGGAACGGCGGGCGCCAAACTCCATACCGGCCGTTCCCGCAATGACCAGGTGGCGACCGACGTCAGGCTGTATGTGAAAAAATCGCTTTCCGCAATCATCGAATCGATCGCGCTGCTCCAGAAAGCGCTCCTCGCGCGGGCGGAAAAGGAATGTGATATCATCATCCCGGCATATACCCACCTGCAGCAGGCCCAGCCCGTGCTCCTGGCCCATTACTGGCTGTCGTTTTTATTCGCGCTCGAACGCGACAAGGACCGTATCGCCCACGCCCGGTCGACCGCCGATCAGTGCCCGCTTGGCGCCGGCGCGGTCGCGGGAACCGGGTTTGCCATCGACCGCGGGGAACTCGCAAAGGACCTCGGCTTTTCAGGCCCCATGCCCAACAGCATCGATGCGGTGGCTTCGCGCGATTACCTTCTCGAGGCGCTGTCGGCGATAGCATCGATCGGCATCACCCTGTCCCGCTACGCGGAGGACCTCATCGTCTGGTCGTCAAAGGAGTTCGGCATCATCGAACTCGACGATGCCTGGTCGAGCGGATCGAGCATGATGCCCCAGAAGAAAAATCCCGACTCGCTCGAACTTATCAGGGGAAAATGCGGGCGGTTCATCGGCAACTATACCCGGCTCGCCGTCACGGTAAAAGGGGTCGGGCTGGCCTATTTCAAAGACCTGCAGGAGGACAAGGAACCGCTGTTCGACAGTGTGACGAACATCAGGATCACGCTCGCGGTTTTCAGGCGGATCATTGCCACGCTTGCCGTGCACCGGACCGCCGCGGCCGCTCTTTTAGACCCCCTGCTTTTGGCCACCGACCTTGCGGATTATCTCGTTGTCAAGGGAGTCCCGTTCAGACAGGCGCATAAAGCGGTCGGCAGGATCGTGGCATATTGTGCGGAAAATAAATGCGCCATTTCAAAAGTGCCGGTAGCGCTCCTGCAATCGTTCCACCCTCTTTTCGGACGGGATGCCGTAAAAGTCTTTTCGTGGGAACGCGCGCTCGCTCATCGCGAAGTTCTAGGCGGAACCGGGAGAAAAAGCGTCGCACGGCAGATCGCCCAGGCGAAACGAATCCTGCGCAAGGGGCCACGGTAATCCGTACACATTGAAAGGGAAGAAACGTATGTTCTATCTTCTCGCCGCTTTTTCGGTTATCATTATCGCCGCAGCCATTTTCATGTACCGGCAATCAAAGCGAAAACCCCGCCCGGTCGCCATGCGCGAACTGGGCGCCGGTTTCGATCTGACGTATACTGAAAAAGACAACAGCATCCTGGAAAATCTGAAATTTTTTAAAATCTACGATGCGACGACCCTTCAGGCTGCGGCGCATAACGTCCNCCGGTCCAGAACCAGACCTCCCGATTTCTGGGTCTTAGATTACCGGTCTGTTGTCGGGCTTCACAATGCCTCCGGCCGCGTCGAGCAAACCGTGTTCTATTGGAGCGATCCCCGCATGAAGCTCCCCGGATTCCGTCTTATTCCACACGACTCCGACATCGGCAAGCAGAGCGACGCGGTATTCAAGTACCGGCCGCTTGTTTTTCAGTCGAACCCGCAGTTCATGGCGAACTACCGGCTCATAAGTCCGGATGAGCAGGAAATCAGGGAAATCTTCAAACCCGACCTGATCGCTTACTTTGAAAAACTGAAAGGCGTCTGTGTGGAGGGGTTCGGAAACGAAGTCTTCATGTACCGGTATAAAACCATTATTCACGAAAAACTTTTCAGCCGGTTTTACCAGAATGCTCAATCGATTTTCCAGCTCTTCCTGCATCACAGCGCGATATTCAATGCCGATAAAACGGGCTTATCCAGTTATTCGCGAACATAAGGAGAAGCTGTCTCATGCGTAAGGATTTTCTGGTATTCGGCTCCCCCAGTATCGGCCCCGAAGAGATAGATGAAGTCCTCGATACCATACGGTCG
>DBTH01000024.1 GCA_002306945.1 Methylacidiphilaceae bacterium UBA1321
GGGTTGGGCGCAGCGTGGTTAATCTGGAACGTCCTCTCCACATTCAGCGGACCCAGCGCATCCAAGGGCCTCCCCAGGCCATCAATCACGCGCCCGACAAGCCCCCGTCCCACCGGCATGGCGGAAGCGTGGGCTGAGGCTGTGACCTTGGCCCCCGCGTGAATATGCTGCATCTCGCCCAGGGGCATCAAGAGCACGCGATGATCGCGAAAACCGACGACTTCCGCATAAAAATCTGATCCTATCCTAGCGGATTCAATATGACACACATCCCCCAAAGCGGCGGTCGGGCCGTCGGACTCAATCACCAAGCCGCTGACTTGCGCGACACGGCCCACCTTCTCGACCAGCGAGACAGATCGGACGCGGCGGCGGAAGCGCTCACCGAGGGCGGCAAGTGCTGGGCTGGGGAAAGGCTGCGTCACGACAACATCGCCTCCACGTGATCCAGCTTGGTTGAAAGACTCCCGTCAAGCATCCCAAATCGGCTCCGAACCATGCAATCGCCAGGGTGCAGTTCGCGATCACAGACAAAATGAATTCCCGGATATTTTTTCTGGAACGCCTCCTCGGTCCCCTCAAAGAACTCCAGGTCGCGCTCGCACAAGATCACTTCCAAACCGGCGGTGCCGGGATGCACTTCGGCAATGATTTCAGAGACGATGTTTTTAATCATCGGTTCGTCTAGCTCTGTATTGGCGAGAATCCGCCGGACGGCTTCCATGACAAGGCCTGGAACCATCCCGCAAAATTGCTCCACTAGCCCCTCGTGTTTGGCACTCAGCGTTTCAAGGGTTTGCTGCTGCAAATCGAGCACCTCGGCCCGCTGCCGGGCCATTTCCCCGGCATGCTCCTCCTGGACGGCGGCACGCGCCTGCGCAGCAGATTCCTCCCGGGCGGCTTCGAGATCGGCCTCGGTAAAAGTGGCGCAAGCAGCCTCCACCACCAGCGTGACGGCGCTTGGCTTTCTGTGAAATTTACACGAAAGCACGGTCGTCGCCTCCAGTGTCGAGGGTGATTTCCTCCGTTTCCTCCAACTTGCGCACGACCTGGATGATCTTATCCTGTGCGGCTTCCACATCCTTCATCTTAACCGGCCCGAGCATATCCATATCCTCCCGAAGCCCTTCGGCAGCGCGTTTGGAAATGGAAGCCATCACGGCATTGACCAAGACGGGTTTGGCCACTTTCAATGCCACGGCAAGGTCGCTCATATCGACTTCGCGCAGAACTCTCTGCAAATCGACGCGATCCAACCGCGTAAGATCCTCGAAACTGAATACCTTCTTGCGAATAGCCGCGCCCAGAGAGGCGTTGCGTTCCTCAATACGAGTTAGGAGTACCTTCCTCATATCTTTGTCAAGAGAGTTTAGAATATCCGCTACGTTCTTAACGCCGCCGCTGTGGTGCAGCCCTTGGTGAAGCGCTTTTTTGTCGAAGTTGCGGTCGAGGTTTTTGGTGATTTTAAGCAAGACCTCGTGCGAAGTCGGCTCCATGGAGCCGAGCCGTTCCACCACTTCTTCCCTGAGTTGCGAAGGCAGCATGGTGACAATTTCGGCGGCCTTCGCTGTTTCCAGGTACGAGAGAATAAAGGCGATGGTTTGCGGCTGCTCCGACTTCATCAGGTTGAGCACTTGCCGCCCGTCGAGCTGGCGGATGTCGTCGCCCGCCTCGGTGGGCAACTGCGAGGGCATCACCCGGCTGAGGATGGAGGCGGCCGTGTAGTCGCCCTTGGCTTTGGCCAAGACGTTCTGCACGTAGCTTATGCCGCCCAGCTTGGCCTGCATCCCTGTCGTGATGACATCTCCGAATTCCGACATCAACTCTTTCTGGATGTCCTCTTCGATGACATGCAGTTCTGTCATTTCGCGGCAGATGAGTTCGAGCTGAGCCGCATCGAAGCCTTTCATCACCTCGGAGGCCGCTTCGGGACCGATGACGATGAAAAAGGCTGCGATTTTCTGTATTTTGGTCAGCTGGTTATAATCAATGTGAGGCATCGCTAATTACCGTTCGTCGACATCCATCCTCGCAGTGCCGCGCCCACGTTTTGCGGCTTCTGTCGGATCATTTCATTAAGCATTTCAGGCGAAAGCGGAGTCTTTTGAGGGGGTTCCTCCGGTTCGGCGCTGGGATCCAGGATTTCGATGGGGATTTCGTACGGTTTTGTATTTTTCAAGATTCGGATGAAAACCGCGACGACCACGCCCGCGATTAAGAGGCCGAAGCCGTTGCGAATCCAGGCGGGGTTGCTGACGATCAAATCAACCAGCTCGGTTCTCTTCACTGCGGGAGCCACAAAAGGAACTTCCTGGAGCGAAACGACCTGGGATAGGTCCTGACCGTTCGCGGGTTTAATGCCAAGGGCGTTGGCCACCATTTTCCGAAGGGCGTCTATTTCCTGTTCTGTTCGCGGTTTTTCTTTCGCCGCGATGAAGACGGAGGCCGAGACGCGCGAAATGGAGCCGGGACTTTTGATGGAATTGACGGTGGTCCGGTTGATTTCGTAATTGTTAGACCTGTTTTTGCGGACTTCCTCGCTGTTCTTGCCCCCCGGTTTGCTGGCATTTTCTCCGTTGTTGGAGGCGGGGATGTTGGAGGTAACGCCCACGGCGGGTTTTCCATTTGAACCATCGGTTTCGGTGGTAACAACGCTGGACTCGGTGGTGGTTTCGTTGCGGATGACTTGGCCGTCCGGGTCATAGATATCCTTCACGGACGAGGAGCTCTCGATGTCGATTTCGGCGGAAACCCGCACGACGGCGTTGTCGTTGCCAAGGACCTTGGAGAGCATGGTTTCGACTTTTGTCGAGAAGTAGTCCTCGATGCTTTTGCGATATTTGATCTGCGCGGAGGCAATGCCAAGGGCGGGGTCATCCTTCAGATCGGTGGTGAGCACGTTCCCGTGGCTGTCCACGACGGCGACGTCGTTGACGTTAAGACCTTCCACGGAGTTGGCCACCAGGAAGCGGATAGAGTTGACGGCTTCCTGCCCCAAGTTGCCCGCCCCCTGTTCGACAAAGACCGAGGCGGTCGGCTTGGCTTTGTTCTCAGTGAAGAGCAGCCGGTTTTCAGGCAGCACGATCATCACGCGGGCTGAACGGACGCCCTGAATCTGGGCGATGGTGCGCGAGAGTTCGCCCTGGACGGCCCGGAGGTAGTTGGTGCGCTGAACAAAGTCGCTGATGCCAAAGTTGGTCCGGTCAAAGATCTCGAATCCGACGCCGTTGCCCGAGGGGACGCCTTTGGCCGCGAGCGCCGCGCGCAGTTGGTGCACCCGTTCGGAGGGGACGTAGACGGAGGTGCCGCCAGCGCCCATTTCGTATTTCACGCCCTGTTCCTGCAATAGCGTGAGCACTTCGGAAATGTCCTTTTCGCCGAGCCGTCCGTAAAGGAGCTGCATTTGGGTGTGGCCCGACCACATGGTGACCACAACTAAGCCAGCGATAACCGCCAGCACGGCGATCCCCAGAGTGACCCGCTGTCCCAGGGATAACTGGCTCCACAGCATCCTTACCTGTTTGGCAAATTCGTTCATATACGTTTACCCCGCCCTCAGACCTGCAACCGCATAAGTTCCTGGTAGGAGTCTGTCAGCTTGTTTCGTACTTCAACCANTAGGGAGAAGGATACGTTGGCTTCCTGAATTGAGATCATCGTCTGGTGCAAGTTATCGCTTTCACCAGAGAGAAGTTTGTTCTGGTCGGCCTCGGAGGCTTTCATTTTGCCGTCCACTTCTTTGACGGCTTGTTCCAAAACATCGGAGAACGAGGGGGAACCGGAAGTTTTTTCGGGGGAACTGATGGATTGCAGCTGGCCAAAGGAACTTAGCCCTTCCGCGGCTCCAACGCCCGTCGAGGCGGACGCGGCGCGGTCTGCGAATTCCTGGGATTTCTCCAGGAGGTTGGAATAGCCGATGGAACCGATGGGAGCGATCATAGGTTACTTCCCGATATTGAGGGACTGCAAAGCCAGTTGTTTGGCGTTGCGGACGACGGAGAGGTTGGCCTCGTAGGCTCGCGATGAGTTCATCAGGTCGACCATCTCCATGGCCAGGTTAACGTTAGGCATGTGGACCATCCCGCTCTGGTCGGCGTCGGGGTGGGCCGGGTTGTAAATGGTTTCGCCAGGGGTGGAGTCGGTGGTTACGCCGGAAACGCGCACGCTTTTTTCCACGCCGTTGAGCACGGATTCGAAGGAGACGATCTTGCGCTGGTAAGGGCCGCCGCCGTCCACGTCGTGGGTTGTCCGGGCGTTGGCGATGTTCTCGGTTACGATATTCATGCGGATTTTTTCCGCATTGAGCGCACTGGAGGTGGCGTTGATACCAGAAATCAAGTTCATAAAAAGGAAAAAAGAGGAGCTATGAACGACCGGTGATGGCTACCCGGAGCTGTTTGAGCGAGGCGCTGACGAATTCCGTGAGGGCGTTGAACTGCATGGTGTTCGTACTCATCGCGGTGAGCTCTTTATCAACTTCAACGTTGTTTCCATCGCCCCGCTGGCTGGTGGTGTCGTTGTCCGTAACGAGCGACGGGGTTTTAAGCTCGTCCATGGACCCTGTTTTGATGCACTTGGCGAACTCTTTGGCGAAGTCCTTGGGCAGGTCAAGCCGCTTGTAGTTGGGGGTCTCGATGTTGGCGATGTAGGATGCCAGAGCCTCGTGCCGAAGCTGCGTAATATCCATGAGCCGCTTCGAGGCGATATAATTCGTGCTGGAGAAAATCCCGTCAATCATCGGTGCGGTGGTTAAGCAACCCATATGCCAGCGAGCGCATCGAATCGCCCGGCGGCCCGGTTTCTCGGAAAAAACGCGTTCGCGTGGCCTAAATGCGCACGAATCTCATGCGGTGCCACGGGCATGAAGTTGCCGGGGCGGCAATTTTTGCCGAGGTGGCGGTAGCCTTGGCGCATTTTCAAGGAGAACAAAGAAGGTTAAGCGACCAAGGAGAGGGATGACGCGCCGGGATTGGCGGCGACCCATTGATGAACGGCGGCCTGGCTTTGCGCACTTAGGGAGATGACTTGCTTGCTCCCATCCGGCAGGATTTGCGATAAACTGCCGTCCGCGCCGACGGAGAGCTGCACTTGGGTGCCCGAACTGGCTCCGGCCAGGATGGCCTTGACCTCGGGCAATGCCGTCAAGTCCCCTTGGGGAGCGGTGCCAGTGGCACTGTTGAGCAGCGCCGCGAAATTAACA